>CAYVUD010000027.1:13763-15858 GCA_964454725.1 uncultured Lachnospiraceae bacterium | reverse complement strand
AATTTCCAGTGTTTTTTTAACTATTTTACGCGTTTTCCGTCTATAAACACCATTTTACATTCCGCGTCGAACTCCGTGGGAGGCATCGTCCAGACGCATATATCCGCGTCCTTTCCCGCCTCAAGGCTGCCCACGCGGTTGTCTATACGGCAGTTTTTCGCCGCGGTTATCGTTATCGCCTCGAGAGCCTTGTCCTTATCCATTCCGTGCTTTACCGCCATAACCGCGCACAGCGGCAGATTGCCTATCGTTATTTCGGGGTGGTCGGTTATAATCGCGACGTCCACGCCGCGCTCCGACAGGTTCTTGTACGTATCGAACGTAAGATTTTTAAGCTCCGGCTTGCTTCTGTCGGAAAGCGTCGGACCGAGCATTACGGGAAGCCGTTCGCGCTCCAGCACGTCCGCGACTCTGTCGCCGTCGGAACAATGCTCGATCGTTACGTCTATATCAAATTCCTTTTTTAAGCGTATCGCGCTGCAAATGTCGTCGGCGCGGTGCGCGTGGACTTTTACCGGTATCTCCTTACGCAAAACCGGCAGCATAGCCTCAAGCTTAATGTCGAACTCGGGCTTGTCGTTTTCCTCGCCGTCCTCGCGGTAATCGTCAAGCTGCTCCATATAATCGCGCGATTTCATAAGAAGCTCGCGTATCAGAGCCATTGTACCCATACGCGTCACGGGTCCCTGCTCCTTTTCGTTATATACCGATTTGGGATTTTCGCCGAGCGCGAATTTCATAGCCGCCGGCGCTTTTATCACCATATCGTCGATACAGATACCGGCGGTTTTTATCGCCGCGAACTGACCTCCGACGGGGTTCGCGCTGCCCGGACCCGTTAAAACCGACGTAACTCCGGCGTTTCTTGCCTCCTCAAAGCCGCGGTCAAACGGATTTATACCGTCAATCGCGCGCAGATGCGGCGTTACGGGGTCGGAGTCCTCGTTGCCGTCGTCGCCCTCGAAGCCCAGGGAGTCCTCGAACATTCCCAGATGACAGTGCGCGTCGATAAGCCCGGGAGTTACCGTCATACCCGCCGCGTCGATAACCTCGTCCGCCGCGAGCGGTTTTCCCGCGCCCGCGTATATGATTTTTTCATCAAACAATACGCAGCCGTTTTCATACGTTCCGCCCGCCATTGTTATTATTTTCGCGTTTTTTATAAGTGTTTTCATATTTTCAGCTCGTTTACAAAGTTTATCGCGCTTGTCGCCGCGACCGCTCCGTCCGCGGCGGCGGTTAAGACTTGTCTGAGAGGCGTAACGCGCGCGTCGCCGGCGGCGAAAACACCGTCGAGGTTGGTTTTCAAATACATATCCGTCTTTATAAAGCCCAGCGGACACGTTTCAACTCCGCACGATTTTGCCAATGCCGATTCGGGCGTTACGCCTATGGCGATAATCGCGCCCGCGGCGTTTATAAAGCCGCGCTCGCCCGTGGCGGTATTTTTGACGATTACGCGCTCCAAGGCTCCGTTACCCTCGAACTTTTCCGCAACGACGTCCTCGTAAACGGTGATTTTCGGGTTCTCTCTGACCTTTTCCAAAATCGTAGCCGCCGCGCGGAAACGCTTCGAGCGGTTTAAAAGATACACGTTCTCGCAGAAGCGGGCGAGGTAGAGCGCGTCCTCGCAGGCGGTGTTGCCGCCGCCGACCACAACTACGTCGCGGTCTTTGAAAAACGCGCCGTCGCAGGTGGCGCAGTAGCTTATGCCCGCGCCGAAAAGCGCGTCCTCGCCCTCGGCTCCGAGCTTTTTCGGGATAGCGCCCATCGCGAAAATTATTGCTTTCGTCCGGTACTCGTTTCTGCGCGTAACGACCGTTTTGACGGTCTTGTCCGCGCCGCGTATCTCTTTTACGTTCTCCGATTTAAACTCCGCGCCGAATTTTTTGGAGTGTTCCTCCATCGCCGCGGCAAGCTCCATACCTGTCGGATTGGAGCCGAAGCCGAGATAGTTGTCAACCTCGTATGTCTTTGCCGCCTGACCTCCGCACGAGAGCTTTTCCAATAGCAGCGTTTTCATTCCGCCTCTGCCGGCGTACAGCGCGGCGCTCATACCCGCCGGACCTCCGCCGATTATAATTATATCGTAAAT
>CAYVUD010000027.1:0-13663 GCA_964454725.1 uncultured Lachnospiraceae bacterium | reverse complement strand
ACAGCGCGGCGCTCATACCCGCCGGACCTCCGCCGATTATAATTATATCGTAAATTGTCATAATTTCCCAATCCCTTTCTGAACCGAGAATGAAGAAAAATCGTTCAAATTGCTGTTTTGAGGAACGCAGTCGTATGAATATACTTCAAGTTCCGAAAAATAGTAAGTTGGGCGATTTTAATCATTCTTGTACTCCTCAATTATATATCTCGGTCTGCGCTTTACTTCCTTGTAAATTTTTCCGATGTACTCGCCTATAAGTCCTATCGAAAGGAGCTGAACTCCGCCCAAGAACCATATAGACATCATCAGCGACGCCCAACCCGCGCCGGTATGTCCCGTAAGCTTTTGCACAAACGTGTAAACCGCCATAATAACGGAAAGAAGGCAGATTATCGCGCCGATAGCCGAAATAAGGCGTATGGGGCTTATCGAAAACGACGTTATGCCGTCTACCGCGAACGAAAGCATTTTTTTGAGCGGATACTTCGACTCGCCCGCGAAACGCTCGTTTCTGTGGTAATACACGCTCGTTGACTTAAATCCCACCAGCGGCACCATTCCCCGTAAAAACAGGTTCCTCTCGGGGAAATTTGAAAGCTCCTCGAGAGCGCGCCTTGACATAAGACGGTAGTCGGCGTGGTTAAACACGATTTTTACGCCCATCGCGCTCATAATCTTATAGAAGCCCTCCGCCGTCGAACGCTTGAAAAACGTATCGGTCTCGCGCTTGTCGCGAACGCCGTATACGACGTCGCAGCCGTTTAGAAACTCCCTAACCATATCGGGAATGACGTTAATATCGTCCTGAAGGTCCGCGTCAATGGAAATGGCGCAGTCGCAGTCGTCCTTAACGGTCATAAGTCCGCCCAAAAGCGCGTTCTGATGTCCCGCGTTTCTGGCAAGCTTTACTCCCGCTATCTCGCGGTGTTCCTCGGAAAGAGAGTCGATTATTTCCCACGTTTTGTCCTTTGAGCCGTCGTCCACAAACACGATTTTGCTCTTTTCGCTTATAAGTCCGTCCGACTTCATTTTGTCAAAAAGAAGAAGCATCTGCCGCGAGGTTTCCGGCAAAACCGCTTCTTCGTTGTAGCACGGAACCACAACGTATAATTTAACACTGCTCATTTTAATTTTACTCCTAAAACGTATTTAATATTAATATTAGTATTATATAACAAAATTTCAAAATAGACAATACTATATTACGTTTTTTTTACAAAATATGATATTTTGTTTATATTAAGATATTTTTATGTTATACTGTATAAAACGGAACTTTGTACCGTCCGTCAATTAAAAAAGGAGGAATTTGCTATGAATTTCACACTTACCCGCGCGGAAATTAAAGCCCGCGCGAAAGAATCTTTAAAAGGAAATTATTGGTACGCGTTCGGGGTATCTTTCCTCACGAGCATAATAACGGGAATCGTTTCCGGACTTTTGTCTGTGATTATGGAGCTAAACCCCGAAAGCTATGTTATTTCCACGCTATGCTCGGTTTTAAACATCATCGCGCTGCTCTTCATCTCTTTGCCGGTTTCAACGGGCTTGATAAAATATTATCTTAACCTCGCGAACGGCGAAACGGCGACGGTAAGCGATTTGGCATACGCTTACAGGACGAACCTCGGCAATATAATTCTTACGCTTATCAAGGAAGCGGTATTCATTATCTTATGGTCGTTTCTGTTCGTTATTCCGGGCATTATAAAGACATATCAGTACTTTATGATAGAGTATATGGTAGCCGATAACCCCGAATTGGACAGAAAACGCGCGTTTGAGATAACAAAGGCGGCAATGAGAGGCAATAAGTGGAGAACATTCGTTTTGGGACTTTCGTTTATACTCTGGATACTGCTCGGCATCGTTACCTGCGGCATAGGCTTTTTGTTCCTCGAGCCGTATGTTCAGACCGTGTATTCGCACTACTATCTCGAGCTTAAGAAAAACGCGATAGAGGCGGGTATCGCCTCGGCGGAGGAATTAAACGGCTGAAAACATCGGGTATAGGATTTGGTAAATAAAAAGGAAATTCAAACGGGAAAAGTTTATGGAATATATCAAAAGAGCGGAAAAAACGCAGACATACGAAATACTGGATTTATGGCTCCGCACCGCCGCGCACGACAATCCCTTTATAGAGGATAATTTCTGGGAAAGGCATTATGACGAGGTTAAGGCGCGGTTTTTCACGAACAGCGAGGGCTTTATATATAAGCTTAACGGCAAAATTGTCGGATACATATGCGTAACCGGCGAAAACTATATTGCCGGTTTGTTTGTCGATCCCGACTTCCAGCGCAGAGGTATCGGCACAAGGCTTATAGAGTTTGTAAAAACCGAATACTCGCTCCTGCATATTAACGTGTACGCGAAAAATCGCGGTATGCTTGAGTTCTGCACGCGCCGCGGCTTTTTAATCGACGGCGCGCTCCGCCGACCCGATAACGGGGAAATTCAGTACACGATGATATTGAACCGGTAAAAACAGCGGCTCGGCCGCTGTTTTTATTGCGGCGGGCGCGGGTTTTTGCCGCTTTACCGAAAATACACCCGAAAAGTCAATATCGGGTTGATTTTACGGCGGATTTTTGATATACTCGCGGTATAAAACACACAACAGGGAGAAGGATTATGGAATTAAAACGCGCCGAATGGACGCGGGAGGATTACGCGGAATATTTCGCTTGCCTCAAAGCTCTCGGCGAGGAGAGCTACAAGGCTTTTAACGCAAGAATTATCCCCGATACGCCGCATATGCTCGGAATACGGACGCCGGAGCTGAGAAAAATCTCGAAGGAGATTTTAAAGGGCAATTACGCGGAGTTCCTCGCTTGCGAAAAGGGCGATTATCAGGAGGAGATCATAATCGAAGGGCTTGTTATGGCGGGCGTAAAATGCGGCTATGACGAAATGCTCGGGCTTATGAAGCGGTTCGCGGACAAGATTTACAACTGGGCAATATGCGATACGGTATCGTTTAAGGGAATGAAAAAATATCTGCCCGAGCTTTTCGCGGATATTGAGTATTTTATCTACAACAAAAACCCGTGGGTGCAGCGCTTCGGCTTCGGCTGCCTTCTTGAGTTTTATCTCACCGGCGAGTATATCGACAGGGTTCTCGAATACGTGAACTCCGTAAATTCCGATTTCTACTACGTCGAAATGATGCAGGCGTGGCTCATAGCCACTGCCGCGGCTAAAGAGCGGGACAAGACGATTGCTTTTTTGGAAAACAATAGCTTAAACGATTTCACGCACAACAAGGCGATACAGAAAATGCGCGAGTCGTACAGAATTTCAAAAGAGGATAAAATTTATATTAAAAGCTTAAAAAGGAGTTGACGCTATGGCTTCAAAGGTAAAAACCTCGTATATATGCTCGGAGTGCGGCTATAAATCGCCGAAATGGTTGGGAAAGTGTCCCGCCTGCGACAGTTGGAACACAATGCAGGAAACGCTCGAGCAAAGGGAAACTAAGGCGGCTTCGCCCGTTTCGTCGGCGGTTCGGACAAACCGTATGCCCCGAAAAATAGGCGACGTTAAAATAGATTTCGAGTCGCGCTGCACGACCGGACTTAAGGAGCTTGACAGAGTTCTGGGCGGGGGAATAGTCCAAGGCTCGCTCGTGCTTGTCGGCGGCGACCCGGGCATAGGAAAATCGACGCTGCTTCTGCAAATTTGCCAAAAGGCGGGGGAAACGAAAAAAATACTTTATGTAAGCGGCGAGGAGTCGGAAAGTCAGATAAAGCTCAGGGCGGAGCGTCTGGGCGTTACGACCGAAAACCTCTATCTCATTTCGGAAACGGACGTTGAAACGATAATAGAATGTATTTTAAGCATAAAGCCCGAGCTTGTGATAATCGACTCCATTCAGACGATGAACCACCAATCCATCGCCTCCGCCGCCGGAAGCGTGCCGCAGGTCAGGGAGGCGACAAACGCGTTTATGCGTATCGCGAAAACTATGGGAATATCTATGTTCCTCGTCGGTCACGTCACGAAGGACGGCGCGCTCGCGGGACCGCGCGTTCTCGAGCATATGGTCGATTGCGTACTCTATTTCGAGGGCGACAGACAGAATACGTTCCGTATTCTGCGCGCGGTCAAAAACCGTTTCGGCTCGACTAACGAAATAGGCGTTTTTGAAATGCTCTCGAAGGGACTTGCCGAGGTTGACAACCCCTCGCGTATGCTTTTGGAGGGCAGGAGCGAAAATATCTCGGGCTCAAGCGTGGTCTGCACAATGGAGGGCACGCGCGGAGTTTTGGCGGAAATTCAGGCGCTTGTCACCCCCACGGGGTTCGGCAACCCGCGCCGTATGTCAAACGGCATAGACATAAACAGGATTCTTCTTCTGATAGCGGTTCTTGAAAAGAGGGCGAGAATGAATTTGTCCTCGTCGGACGTCTACATTAACGTCGCGGGAGGACTGCGTATAGACGAAACGGCGGTGGATTTGGGCATATGCGCCGCGATAGCGACGAGCCAAATGGACGTGTCGCTCCCGTCGGATATGATGTTTATAGGCGAGGTGGGGCTTGGCGGCGAGCTAAGAAGCGTGGCGCAGCTTGAAAAACGCCTTTCGGAGGCGTCAAAGCTCGGTTTTACCTCGGCGATAGCGCCGAAATTGTCGCTGCGCGGGATAAGGATACCCGACGGATTCACGGCTTACGGCGTTAAAACCGTCAGCGAAGCCATCAATATTATCCGCAGGAAATAATGACATTGACAATTATAAGCCGAATATGATACAATAACTCAATGAGGTGAGAAGCGTATGGAGGAAAAGCGGGCGGCGGGCGGTAAGGAGTTCTTTATCGCGATCGTATGGGCTGTATTTCTGTTTGTCGTAAGCCAGTATATAGGCGCGGCGATGAATACGTACCATATTGTCGCCAACCTTATCGGCATACTGATGTTTTGCGTTCTGGGCTTTTTTGTCCTCACGCGCTACTGCGCGACGTATACCTACACCGTAAAGGACGGACGCGTCCGCATTAACCGTCTTATCGGCCACAGAAACAAGGAGGTCGATTTCGCGATATCGAACATAAAAAGCATCGGCGCGGGGGAGAGCGTTAAAACCACCTATAATATGACGACGAAGGCGTTTTCAAAAAAAGGCGTTTGCCGTATAGTCTTTAACAAGACCGGAACGGACGAGGCGGTAATTTTCGAGCCGTCGCGCGAAATGCTTTCGTATATAAAGCAGCAAATCAAGAAGAAGGAAGAAATACAATGAGAAACATAATCGGAGTAAGGTTCAAGCCCGTCGGAAAAACATATTATTTCGACCCGCTCGGCTTTGACGTTAAAAAGGACGACGACGTAATCGTCGAAACGGCGCGCGGCGTCGAGATAGGCAAAGTCGTAATCGGCAAAAAGGAGCTTTCGGAAAACGAGAATTTCACAAAACCCTTAAAGGGTATTTTGCGTATCGCGACGGAAAACGATTTGCGAACCGCGAGAGAAAACAAGGTTCGCGAAAAGGACGCGTATAATATATGCGCGGAAAAGATAAAAGAGCATGGTCTTGAAATGAAGCTGGTGGAGGTCGAGTACGCCTTTGACGGCAGCAAAATACTGTTTTATTTTACCGCCGACGGAAGAATTGATTTTCGCGAATTGGTAAAGGACCTCGCGACGGTTTTTCACACAAGAATAGAGCTTAGACAAATCGGCGTAAGAGATGAGTCAAAGGCGCTTGGAAGCATAGGCGTTTGCGGACGCAGCCTTTGCTGCTCGCAGTTTCTTGACGAGTTTGTGCCGGTTTCCATTAAAATGGCAAAGGAGCAGGGACTTTCGCTCAATCCCGCGAAAATTTCCGGCGCGTGCGGCAGACTGATGTGCTGTCTGAAATACGAACAGGATACTTACGAAAACCTCCTTAAGTCCGCGCCCAGACAAGGCTCGCAGGTCAAAACGCCCGACGGGATAGGCACTGTCGATTACGTAAGCCTCCTCAAAGGGCTTGTCAAGGTACGCTTTGAAAAAAATCAGGAAAAGACAATGAAGGAGTTTGAAATTAAGGACGTTACGCCCGTAAAGAAGCAAAAGCAGACTGACCGAGGTTAATTGCCGGTAACTCAAATTGTCTTATAAAACTATTGAACTATTATAAAAATTATGATACAATGTAGACAGCAAAAAGCTTAAAGGAGGTGTATTTTAAATGGCATACAAAATTTCAGACGATTGCATCAGCTGCGGAGCGTGCGCTGCCGAGTGTCCGGTAAGCGCTATAAGCGAGGGAGATGCAAAATACGTTATAGATGCTGATACCTGCATCGAGTGCGGCGCTTGCGCGGGCGTTTGTCCGGTAGGGGCTCCCGCTCAGGACTAATGTATATTAAAAGGGTGTTGGGTTTGGCAACACCCTTTTTCTTTTTTGGAAAGGAATTTCTTATGAATATAAATGCGAAGAAGCTTTTATGCTTGATGTCGGTTATTTTCGCCGCTTTGGGGCTTTGCGCCTGCGGCGGGAAAAATTACATAAGTATGGAACGCGCGAAGCGTACCGAGTCTACCGGTCCGAGCTGGACGGTGCTTGTATATATGTGCGGCGGCGACTCGGAGTCAAAGGAAGGACTCGCTTCCGAATGTATAAAGGAAATGATGAAGGTAAGCTACCCCGAAAACGTAAATGTTATAGTTGAAACGGGCGGCAGTACGCGGTGGCATATAGACGGAATTTATACGGACTATCTGCAGCGATTTGAAATGCAGAAGGACGGAATGTGTCTTGTTGACCAGAAAATGGCTGATAATATGGGCGGCTATATGACCCTTGCGGACTTTTTGAGCTGGGGCGTAAAGACATATCCCGCCGAACACTATATGGCGGTTATATGGGATCACGGCGGCTCAAGCCTTTCGGGAATATGCTACGACGAGCTTTACGGCGACGACTGTCTGAGCCTTGAGGAGCTTTATTACGGAATAAGCCTATCCGGAACAAAGTTCGATATTATCGGTCTTGACGCGGGACTTTCCGCCAACCTCGAAACCGCCTCCGCCATAGCGTCCTACGGCGACTATATGGTAGCCTCGGCGGAGTACGCGACCGAGTGCTGGGACTACACCGCGGCAATTCAGTGCCTTATCGACTATCCCAACGGCGTTACCGCCGACATATGCCGCGTCATTTGCGACGCGGCATACGCGAAATGCAAGCTGGCGGGAACGGATAGCGTCGCGTCGCTCTCGGTTACGGATTTATCGAAAATTTCAGCGCTCGCGCAGTCGTTTGACGGACTGGCGGGAGTTATGCTGACCTCGACCGACAGTCTTGACGGCTGCGCGCATTTGCAGCGAAGCCTTGAGTACGCGCACGTATACGGCGCGAACGCGAGCGAGGAGGGCTATTCAAACGTCATCGACCTCGGCAACCTTGCCGAAATAGTTCAGGAGGATACCGGCGCGACGAGCAGCATACTCGGTCAGACGCTTACGGAGGCCGTTCCTTACAAAATAAACGGAAAGTACCACGACGGCGCGTCCGGTATGGGCGTTTTCTATCCGCTCGACAACAATCCGGATTCGGTTTTAAAATATATGGATATTGACGTAAGCGGCAATTATAAGCAATATCTGCGAAATATTGTCACCGGCACCTCCGAGTATCAGGAAGAGGATTACCATACCTCCAACGCGTGGTACTATTATACAAACGAGCTGCAAAATATGCAGGTGTACACCGATATTAACAAGGACGATTACTATGAGCTTAACCTTATCGGCTATATGGGAATTGTAAAAACCGTCGGTGTAGACCGCAGTATGTACGACGAAAAAAATCAAAAAACAGTTATCCTCGATTTTGACGAAAAGTGCGACTCCGACTGGGACGGCGGTATATTTACCTACAACACCTCGTCCGTTCCGACGCTCAACGGTCAATATATGACTATGCGCTATGTCGGCTGGGGCGGAAATTATAAAATATATACCGTACCCGTAATCTTAAACGGCGAGCAGACAAATCTGCGCGTCGCTTACAGCGCGGCTGCCGACAGCTACGAGGTTATGGGCGCGTGGGACGGCGTTGACGCCGCCACGGGCAAAACGGACAGAACTCTCCGCAAAGTCGGATTTTTCGACCGCGTAACGCCCGTATTGGCAACCGATGACGGCGGCTGTGTTCTCGGGAACCGGTTTATCGCGGGAATGGGCGGCGCGAAAATTAAGACCAAAAAGCTCAAAAACGGCTCTTATTACCTTAACTACCGCATAGAGGATATTTACGGCAGCCTCATTCCCTCGCAAAGCGTCACGCTCGACATTACCGCCTCGGGGAAAAATATGTATAAATAAAACGGCGCGCGTGTCCGCGGCGGCGCTCAGCCAATCCCAGAACAGTGAAATTAAAAAAGTTCCCGAAGGGAACTTTTTTAATTTCGAGCAAACTGCAATTCGCTCTCCGGCTTTTTTATCTTTTTACAACGAATTTATCGTCAGCCGTATCGACAGTGATTTTATCTCCGCGATTAATCTTTCCGTCTATTATTTCCTCGCTGAGCATATCCTCGATTTGATTTTGAATCGCGCGTCTGAGCGGTCTCGCGCCGTATACGGGGTCAAAGCCCGACTTGGCGATCTTTTCGACAGCCGCGTCGCTGAACTCCGCCGTAATCTCGTTCGCGGCAAGACGCGCGGTGAGGTTTTTAAGCATAAGCTTGGCAATATCCTTGATATTTTCCTCGGTGAGTCTGTCAAACACGATTATCTCGTCAATTCTGTTTAGGAACTCGGGTTTAAAGGCGCGTTTGACCTCCTCCATAACCTTATTCTTAATCTTGTCGTGTTCGCTTAAATTACCGCCGGCTTCGGCGTTGTTAAAGCCCAGCTTCGAGGTCATATTGCCGGTAATTTCCTTCGCGCCCAGATTCGAGGTCATAATGATTACGGTGTTCTTGAAATCGACCTTCCTTCCCTGCGCGTCGGTCAAGATACCGTCGTCAAGTATCTGGAGCATAATATTGAACACGTCGGGGTGCGCCTTTTCAATCTCGTCGAAAAGGATAACCGAATACGGGTTTTTACGTATCTTTTCGGTGAGCTGACCGCCCTCCTCAAAGCCGACATATCCCGGAGGCGAGCCGATAAACTTTGAAACGGCGTGCTTCTCCATATACTCCGACATATCGACTCTTATAAGAGCGTTCTCGCTTCCGAACATCGTTTCGGCAAGCGTCTTTGAAAGCTCCGTTTTGCCGACGCCCGTGGGTCCTAAGAAGAGGAACGAGCCTATGGGACGCTTCGGGTCCTTAAGTCCCGCTCTGCCGCGCTTTATCGCCTTCGCGACCGCGCTTACCGCCTCGTCCTGACCGATTACGCGGTTATGCAGGAGCGTTTCGAGATTTTTAAGCTTTTCGCTCTCCTCCTGCCTGAGCTTTTCGGCGGGGATATGCGTCCAGTCGGAAAGTATCTTGGCGACGTCGTCCTCGTCAACGACAAGTCCCGACGACGTGCCCGTACCCTTCCACTCGGACTTTAGCTTTTCGACTTCCTCCTTTAAGCCTCTTTCCTCGTCGCGCAGCTTTGCCGCCTTCTCGAAGTCCTGAGCCGTTATCGCCTCCTGCTTTTCCGAAAGCAGCTTCTCAAGCTTCTTTTCCTTTTCTTTCAGATTATCCGGCTCTGTCTGAGAGCGCAGACGCTTTTTCGACGACGCCTCGTCAATCAAATCTATCGCTTTATCCGGAAGGAAACGGTCGGTAATATATCTCGCCGACATTTCCGCCGCGGCCTTGAGCGCGCCGTCGGTTATGCTTACGCCGTGGTGCGCCTCGTACTTATCGCGGATACCCTTCAAAATCTCAACCGTTTCCTCAACCGTCGGCTCGCCGACCGTCACCGGCTGGAAACGGCGTTCGAGCGCCGCGTCCTTCTCGATATATTTCTTATATTCTTTAAGCGTTGTCGCGCCGATAAGCTGCAGCTCGCCTCTTGCCAGAAACGGCTTTAATATGTTCGACGCGTCAATGGAGCCTTCCGCGCTGCCCGCGCCGACGATCGTGTGCATCTCGTCAAGGAACATAACGACGTTTTTCGCTTCAAGAACCTCGTTTATAACCTTCTTAAGCCTTTCCTCGAACTCGCCGCGGTATTTCGCGCCCGCGACCATACCCGAAAGGTCAACCGCGACAAGACGCTTCGTCTTAAGCGGCTCGGGAACGTCGCCCGAGGCGATCCTCTGCGCGAGTCCCTCGATTACCGCCGTCTTTCCGACGCCCGGCTCGCCTATAAGACACGGATTGTTTTTCGTTCTTCTCGACAAAATCTGTATAACCCTGTCTATTTCGTTCGAGCGTCCGATTACGGGGTCGAACTTGCCGTCGCGCGCGAGAGCCGTAAAATCGCGGCCGAATTTGTCAAGCGTCGGAGTCTTTGAGTTCTTGTTCACCGACGGCGCGCCCGAATAGCCGGACTCGCCCCCGCGCTCCTCCTCAACGTCGCTTTCGACCGCGCGCATTATCTCAGCGTAGAGCGACTGCAGATTAATGCCGGAATTTACGAGTATTTTTGCCGCGACGCCATCGCCGTCGCGGAGAATCGCCATCAAAAGATGTTCGGTTCCGATATACTTATGACCGAGCCGTCTCGCTTCGGCGGCGCTTATTTCGATTATGCGCTTTGTGCGAGGCGTAAGCGGCAGGTCGCGGTTGTCGGGAAGCGGCGCGCCCGAGCCGATATACTCGCGGATTTTATCCATTACGTCATCGGCTGTTATCGGGCAATTCTCCAAAACTTTCGCCGCAACTCCGCTTCCCTCGCGAATAAGTCCGGCTAAGATGTGTTCGCTTCCTATATAGTTGTGTCCCAGCTCGGACGCGCTCGCGTGCGCCTCGCTCAGGGCAATTCTCGCTTTTTCGGTAAAGTTTGAAAATAACATAGTAATCAATCTCCTTTCATACGGGCGAATATGCTCGCCGCTGTTAGACATTTTCCCTTAAATACTCCGCGCGTTTTTTATCTCTTTGAGCGGGAGAGTCCTTCGCGCCGATAAACGACGGCGAAACCTTTATCATACATTCAATCGCCGACAGCTTCCCCTTGGGGATTATCCCCATACTCCTGCCTAACCAAACATCGGATAGAAGCGATTTCGCTTCCGCGGACGATATGCTTCTGGCGTATTTGAGCGTTCCGTAGGAACGGAACAGCTTATCCTCAAAAGCGTCCCTGTTCTGCTCCGTAAGCGCTTTTCTCGCCTTTTTCTCCATATCTATTACCTGATTTACAACATTTTTGAGCTTTTCGAGAATTTCCTTCTCGCTCAGCCCCATAGTAATCTGGTTTGAAAACTGATACAGATTGCCGTATGCCCTTGTACCCTCGCCGTAAAGTCCTCTTACGGCTATTCCGATGTTCGCCGCCGAGCTTATAACTCTTCCTATGTTCTCCGTCATCGTAAGCGCGGGCAGGTGCAGCATCACCGACGCGCGCATACCCGTTCCCGCGTTTGTCGGGCAGGCGGTGAGGTAGCCGAACTCCTCGTCAAACGCGTAGGATACGCTCTCCTCTATAACGTCGTCAACCTTGTCGGCGGTTCCGTAAGCCTCGTCGAGCGCGAAGCCGCTTTGTATGATTTGCAGCCTGATATGATCCTCCTCCATAAGCATTATGCTCATAGTTTTGTCCTTGTTGATAAGAACCGATTTATCCCGACCCTCAAGCATCTGCGGACTTATGAGGTGTTCCTCCTCAAGCGACTGCTTTTCCTCGGCGCTCATCTTATCGAGCGCTATAAACTCAAAATCGCGTCCGAGCGTTGAGTTGCTGCCTATTACGGCGTTTTTGATTTTCTCCGTTGCCGCCGCCTTATCCTTGAGCGCGTTCGGGAACGGTACCGAGTCGAGATTTCTCGCGAAACGTATTCTCGTCGAAACCGCTATGTCGCTGTCGTTGTTCTTGTACCAAATCATATCACTCACCCCTTTCGCTTTCCATCGCGCGGATTTCCTTATGCAGCTTTGCCGCCTTCTCGTAGTCCTCGCTCTTTACCGCCTCCTGAAGCTGCGCTTTGAGCTGTTCATACCTGCGCTGCTTCTTTATTTTGCTTCCCGACTTTGACGGCACCTTGCCGGTGTGTCTTGTTGTCGAGTGGATTTGCCTTAAAACCTCCGATACGGGAGCGCGGAAGGTCTTGTAGCACTCGCCGCAGCCGAATTTGCCCTCTCTTGCAAACTGCGAATACGTTCTGCCGCATAGCGGACACTTCTTTTCCTCCTTATAGGTTACAGGCTGCGCGAACATATCGAACGCGTCGAAAAAATCCGAAAATAAATCATACATAATTCCTCTCTCCTCTCTTTAAAGCTTTATATTGTTTTTAGCATATTTTTAAAAATTTTCGCTCTTAATTTATCCTTTTGCGGCTCCGCCGCCAGCGAGCTGTCGGAAACGGCGGCAAGCATAAGCTTCGCGGTCCGCTCGTCCGCCGCGCCGTTTCGCGTAAGGTACGAAACATACGCCTCCGCCGCCGGATAGTCAAGACTTTCTCCGATTTCGCCCATTACCCGCGCCGCGGCGCCGCTCTGTTCGCTTACGCGCCGTATGCGAAGATACCCGCCGCCGCCGCGCCGCGACTCCACGGCGTAACCGCGTTCCGGATTAAAGCGCGTCGATATAACATAGTTTATCTGAGACGGCACGCACCCGAAAACCGACGCAAGCTCGTTTCGCTTTAACTCCAGCCACTCGTCGGGGGACTCGTCCTTGAGAAGCTCCATAATAAACGCTTCTATTCTGTCGCTCATTCCCATTTTTCTCACCTCTTTTTTGACTTTGACTTTCTTTGACCTTTGATAATTCCATTATACTCGTTTTTTTCGGATTGTCAATGAATAATTTGTATTTACTTTATGAATTATTTATGAACAGATTTGCGTTTTTGTTACAGCTTAACATAAAATCTGTTACAGCAATATTTCAATCCCCTTTATCCACAGATTTATCCTCTTTTTCTTTTCCTTATTTTCCCTTAAAAGCTGAGTTTTCCTCAACTTATCCCCGATTTTCGCGAAATCGGGGATAAATTTACATAAAGAAACGCGTTTACATAAGTTTAAGTGTCCCGAACTTTCCCGAAGGCGCGGGATAAAATTTAACGGTATATTCTCTTGACAAACACCTGTTAATTATTATAAACTATACAATATAGAAATTTCAAACGAGGTGGCACTATTAATGAAAAATTCGGACAAAACAATGGACAAAATCGTAGCGCTGTGCAAAGGACGGGGCTATGTTTATCCCGGCAGCGAAATCTACGGCGGCCTCGCCAACACGTGGGACTACGGTCCGCTGGGCGTTGAATTTAAAAACAACGTAAAAAAAGCATGGTGGAAAAAGTTTATTCAGGAGTCGCCGTACAATGTCGGTATCGACTGCGCCATACTTATGAACCCCGAAACGTGGGTCGCTTCGGGTCACGTCGGCGGCTTTTCGGACCCGTTGATGGACTGTAAGGAGTGTAAGTCGCGCCACAGAGCGGACAAGCTCATAGAGGACTTCGCTCACGAAAAAGGCGAGGACATTACCGTTGACGGCTGGAGCAAGGAAAAAATGGTTGAGTATATCACGGAAAACAATATCGTCTGCCCCAAGTGCGGCAAGCGGAATTTTACCGATATACGCGAGTTTAACCTGATGT
>CAYVUD010000026.1:11730-16000 GCA_964454725.1 uncultured Lachnospiraceae bacterium | reverse complement strand
AAATCACAATTCCGCCATTTGGGCTTATTACCTGACCGGTAATAAAATCGGCTTTATCGGAAGATAAAAAATACGCAAGCTCGGCAACCTCCGCCGCGGTTCCCATACGGCAAAGCGGCGTTTCTTCGCAAAGCTCCGCTTTTGTTTCAGCATCAAGATGACCATTCATCTCGGTATTTATAACACCGGGCGCTACGCAGTTCACGTTAATCCCCGACGGACCGACCTCCTTCGCGAGAGCCTTGGTAAAACCTATAACCGCCGCCTTCGACGCGCTGTAATGCACCTCGCAGCTCGCGCCGCATATTCCCCATATTGAAGAAAAATTTATTATTTTTCCGCTTTTCTCATATATCATATCAGGCAAAAACGCTTTTGTAACCAAAAACATTCCTTTTATATTAACGTCAAACATTCTGTCCCATTCAGACTCGGAAATATCGGTAAAAAGCTTTTGTTCCGCAATTCCCGCGTTATTTACAAGAACAGATATTTTTCCGTACTTATCCGTAATCTCTTTTATTTTTTTCACATCTTCCGGCTTTGAAATATCTCCCTTTACCAAAACAGCTCCCGTTTCTTCCGAAAGTCTTTTCGCGGCTTCATCGCTTTTATTATAATTTAAAAATACCCTAAAGCCGTTTTCGCCGAATTTTCTTACACATTCCGCTCCTATTCCGCGGCTTGCTCCCGTTATAAGCACATTTTTCATATCCGTAACCATTCCTTTTTTACCTATTATATATTTATTTTTTCAAAAACTCAACTGTTTTTTTATATTTTCTCTTGATTAATTTTCCAAAATTTGATATTATATAATATGGTTTATTATCGAATGTTTATATAAAACTGTTTTATTTTTGAAAAGTAAGCGAATAATCTGAAAAAGGAGGTAAATAATGGATATAAAAGAAATATGGAAAAATGTCCTTAAAATAACGGAAGATAAAATAAATCCGGTAAGCTATAATGTTTATATAAAAACAATGTCGCCTGTTTTATTTGAAAATTCTATTTTTACCGCCTCCGTCACAAGCGAACTGAGTAAAAATATGATAGAATTCAGGTACAGAAATATAATAGAGTCGGCTCTGGAGGCTATTACAAACGATAAGGTATCGCTTAAAATAATAGTAGCGGACGAGCATGAAAACGAAAAGGTTATAGAAGAGTTCAAAACAAAGGAGCTTTCGCAAAATTCTTACGACGTAAATCCAAAATATACCTTTGAAAATTTCATAATCGGCTCGTCAAACGAATACGCCACCGCCGCCTCCTTAAGCGCGACCGAAAACCCGGGACATATATATAATCCTCTTTTTCTTTACGGAAACTCGGGACTCGGAAAAACACATCTTATGCAGGCGATAGGAAACAAAATAAAAGAAAATCACCCAGAATATAAAATAGTATACGTTACAACGGAGCGGTTTACCAACGAATTTATAGCCTCGGTAAGAGAAGGAAAAATGATAGAATTTCGCGAAAATTTCCGTCCCGCCGACGTGCTTTTGATAGACGACGTTCAGTTTATGGAAAACAAAGAGGCTACTCAGGAGGAATTTTTCCATACGTTTAACGACCTCTACAGCCTAAACAAACAAATAGTTCTTACAAGCGACAGAAAACCAAACGATCTTATAACTCTCGAGGAGCGTCTGAGGACAAGATTCGCGCAGGGACTTACAATAGATATAACAAGCCCCGATTACGAAACAAGAATGGCTATACTCCAAAAAAAAGCGGAGGTTCACAATATTGAAATTTCACCCGAGGTTCTTTCATATATAGCCGATAAAATAAAATCAAATATACGCGAGCTTGAGGGGGCGCTTTTAAAAATCATATCGTATTCTCAGCTCTCTCATAAAAGCATAGACCTCGACTTGGCAAAGAATATACTGAAATCAATTCTTCCGGACGACGGAGTAGTTAAAATAACTCCCGATAAAATAATGGAAAAGGTATCGGTTTTTTACAAGGTATCAAAAGAGGATCTTTTAGGCAACGTCAGAACAAAAACGATAGCGCTGCCGCGCCAAGTCGCGATGTATCTTTGCGCCAAGCTTACCGATATGAACCCGGGAATGATAGGAAAAACCTTTAATAAGGACAGAACAACAGTCGCGCATAACGTAGATAAAATCGAAAGGGATCTTAATACAAACAATGTGTTAAAATCGGATATAAACTATATTTTAAAGGACCTTGAGGGAAGATAGCGGATAAAACCGATTATAAAACGAGGACAAGCGGAGGATAAATAAAATTTGAAAAAATTATAAAATTTTATCCTTTTTATAAACATTTTATACATCGGTTATAAATTTATGAAAAAGTATAAAAAAACAAGCTTTTAAGTGTAAAAAATACAGTTATCCGCTTTATTAACATTACTATATACTACTATTACTGTATTATATATTATTTATATATAAATAAATATATAAAAACCAAAAAATTCAAATGTTGATAAATTACAGAAAAAGGAGAGTTAATAAATGAAAATAATATGCAGTAAGGCTCAGCTTTCGGAGGTTATAAACACAGTTCAGAAAGCGATAGCTCCAAAATCCGCTATGCCGATACTTGAATGTGTTAAAATAGACGCTTCAGGCAACGGAGAGGTTATTTTTACGGGAAACAATCTCGATTTATGTATAGAATATACCACTCAGTGTAATGTTGTTACCGGCGGAACGATAGCTCTCGCGTCGAAAATGTTCGGTGAAATAGTCAGAAGCCTTCCGGAGGGCGATGTTTCGGTTGAGGTAAAAGATGAGGGAAATATAACAAAAATAAAATGCGGCGCGAGCGAGTTTAATATTCAGGGAATATCCTCCGCCGAATATCCCGACGTTCCCGTACTTGATATTAATTACAGCTTTAACTTAAAGCAGAGCGTTTTAAAAAAGCTTATAAGAAAGACGATAGCTTTTATTTCCCTTAACGAGGGTAAAAAGCCCGTTCTTACCGGCGCACTATTTGAAATTAAGGATAATTACTTGAACGTAGTCGCTTCCGACGGTCACAGATTGGCGGTGGTAAAGGAGGAGCTTAAGGAAAATATAGAAAACAGTAAATTTATAATACCCGGCTCAACATTGAGAGAGCTTCTTAAAATTTTAAAGGACGGCGACGAAAACGTAAAAATTTCGGTTTCGGACAGAAATGTTTTGTTTGATTTCGGAAACTTTAAGGTTTATACAAGACTTCTCGAGGGCGATTTCTTAAAATACGAGGCTATAATTTCGGCTGTCAATACGATTAATGTAAAGGTTGAAAAAAAATATATAATCGACAGTCTTGAAAGAGCTATGCTCCTTATTAACGACGATATTTCGGCAAAATCGGAAAATAAGGTTCCGGTTAAATTCAATATAGCTTACGATAAAATAGACGTTTCGTGTGTTACCGGTAAGGGTCAGGTCAACGACACGGTTAATGTCGAGCTTGACGGCGGCGAGCTTCTGATTGGATTTAACTGCCGTTTTCTTCTCGACGCGCTTTCGGCGTGCGATGAGGATAAGGTTCTTATGGAGTTTTCCGCGCCGACAAGCGGCTGTTTTATAAAGAGCCTTAATAACGACAATTCGTATGTTTATATGGTTCTGCCGGTTAGACTTTATAACTGATTTAACTTTTGAAAGGACTTAAAAATGAAAATTAAAAAGCTTTCAAATTTGATGACTGATGAAAACACTTATATAGTTTATGATGAAAAAACGAGGAACGGTTTTGTTATAGACCCCGGCTGCGACGCCAATGATATTTTAAAAGAAACAAATGAAAGCAATATAAAAATAAATTATATTTTAATAACTCACTGCCATTACGACCATATCGAATTTTTGGAGGAGCTTCGCAAAAAAACGGGCGCGCCTCTTATTTCGGGCGATATGGCGAGTATAAATATAGGCAATCCCGCAATCAACCATTCCTCTTCCGGACTCGGCTATGATATTTGCGCGAAAAAATCCGATATTGTTTTAAAAGACGGCGAAAGCTTTGATTGCGAGAATATAAAGATAAAATGTATTTATACTCCCGGTCATACAAATTGCAGTGTTTGCTATATTGTCGGAAAAAATATTTTTTCGGGCGATACTCTTTTTTTGAGAAGCGTCGGAAGAAGCGATTTGCCGACCGGAAACGGAGAAGAGCTGGAAAGGTCAATAAAAGAAAAGCTGTATACTCTCGACGAAGGCTATACTGTTTATCCCGGTCACGGAAACGATACAAGCATAGGCTATGAAAAAAAGTTTAATTT
>CAYVUD010000026.1:0-11630 GCA_964454725.1 uncultured Lachnospiraceae bacterium | reverse complement strand
TTTATCCCGGTCACGGAAACGATACAAGCATAGGCTATGAAAAAAAGTTTAATTTATTTGTAAAAGGCTAAAGGTTTAATAAAATTGCCCATATCACCACTTTTCGGAGCTTGAAGTACATTAGTACGACGGCGCTCCTCAAAGCGGCAATCCGGACAATTTTCTTACAACCTTAATTATTTGAAAGGACTTAATGGTCATAATTATGCTGATTGTTCAGAACGGGTATAATTGTAAATATGAGCTTACGCTTTTTTATAAGCTGTTTTTCGGTATTGAAGAGGATATTGAGGTTTATTCGGATTTTAAATACAAGGATAAAACAATAAATGTTTATACCGAGATAATTTATTTTGACAGAACATACAGCGAGGATTATTATTTTTCGTTTGATATAAAAAATAAATCCGATAAGCTTATAAAAAAGGTTTTTACCGCCGCCTGTACAAAATCGTTTTGCCATACGGCAAAAAAAATCAGAAACGTAAATCTCCCTTGGGGAGTTATGTGCGGAATACGTCCCGCCAAAAACGCGCGGGAGCTTAGCGAGGAAGGCTATAATAAAAATGAGATACGCGATATTTTTAAAAACGTATACGAGGTAAGCGATGAAAAAACCGAGCTTGCCCTGACAGTCGCGGAAAACGAAAAATTATTGCTTTCGGATATAGGCAAAAATTCGGTAAGCTTATATATCGGCATACCGTTTTGTCCGACGCGCTGTCTTTACTGCTCGTTTGTTTCAACCGACGTCAGAGTCAGCGGAAAATATATTGACGCTTTCGTTGAAAAGCTGCTTCTTGAAATTAAAAAGACCGCCGAGGTTATCGGTAAAATAGGCGCGTATGTTGAAAATATATATATCGGCGGCGGAACGCCCACAACCTTAAGCGCGAAACAGCTAAGTGATATTTTCACGGCTCTTAAGGAAAATTTTGATTTTTCAAAATTAAAGGAATTTACTCTCGAAGCCGGACGCGTCGATACAATAACGGAAGAAAAGCTTATTGCCGCGAAAGACGGCGGAGTTACGAGAATAAGCGTAAATCCGCAGACAATGAACGATATTACGCTTAAAAAAATCGGACGCGCCCACAGCGCGGATATGGTAAGAGAATGTTTTAAGCTCGCGCGAAAAATCGGTTTTAACAGCGTTAATATGGATTTAATCGCCGGACTTCCCGATGAAACTCCAAAGATGTTTAAATACAGTATCGACGAGGTTATAAAGCTCGCGCCCGAAAATATAACGGTACATTCAATGTGCGTAAAACGCGCCGCCAATTTAAGACTCAGCAATATTGAGCTTACCGAGGCGCGTCAAATGAATGAAATGCTTTCATACGCTCAGAAAAGAATGAAGGAAATAAATATGATTCCGTATTATATGTACCGCCAGAAAAATATTCTCGGTAATCTCGAAAATGTTGGCTACGCCAAGCCCGAAACGATGAGCGCGTATAATATAAACATAATGGAGGAAAAGCAGACAATAATCGCTTTGGGCGGCGGCGGTTCAACCAAGCTTGTAACGGGCGATAAAATAGAGCGTATTTTTAATTTTAAAGACCCGCTCGAATATATACGCCGTTTTGACGATATTCTTAAAAAGAAGGACGAAATTACAGAAATTTTAAAAACCGGAGGTGAAAAAGTTGGCTGACAGCGTAACCGTAAACAAGATATTCAATAATTATGAGGAGCTTCGGACAAAAGCCTCAAACGAGCGTCGTATCCGCGTAGACGAGGTTTATAAAAAATTGCCGCGTATTAAGGAAATAGACGACGAAATATATTCTCTCGGCTTCGGCAATATGCGAAATATTTTAAAAAATCCCGATAAAGCCGACGAATACAACAGCGAAATGAAGGAAAAATTCAAAGTTTTAAAAGCCGAAAAAGAGAGGCTTATAAAGGAAAACAATATAGAACCCGATTACGACAAATACAAATATGAATGTGAAAAATGCTCCGACACCGGCTTTACTCCCGACGGAAAGAGGTGCGTATGCTATACGCAAAAGCTTATAGACGAGGCGTATACAAAATCAAATCTCGGCGACATACTCGAAAAGCAGAATTTCGGTACTTTTTCGTTTGAGTATTATTCCAAAAACGCCGACGGTTATGAAATATCGCCTTATGAAAATACGGTTAAAATATATTCGCGCTGCAAGGAATACTGCGAAAATTTTGACAATGAATTTAAATCGCTTTTATTCAGCGGTCCGACGGGTTTGGGAAAAACATTTTTGTCGAGCTGTATAGCCAAGGAGCTTATAGATAAAGGAAAAATTGTGATATATGTAAGAGCCACGAAGCTTTTTACTATGTATGAGGATTACAAGTTCGGAAGAAATAACGATAAATCGGTTATAGATAATTTATATAACGCGGATTTGCTTATTATAGACGATTTGGGAACGGAGCCGCAGAATAAAAATAATATTTCGTTTTTGTTTGATTTGATTTGCGAAAGAATTTCCTATGGCAGAAAATTTATTATAAACACCAATCTCAACATCAACGAAATAGCGAAGGCGTACAGTTCAAGATTTGCCTCGAGAATTTTCGAGAGCTTTGAGGTTTATAAATTTTTCGGCGAAGATATAAGAATAAAAAAAATCCATAATTAATTATGGATTTTTTTTATTTGAGTCAATGATTTTATCATAATCGACGCCGCTGTTATAGACGTTTTGCCCATTATTGTTATAGGTTTTCGCCTTATATTCGTTATGGTCCTTTTCCGCTTCCTCTATCGTTTTGATTCCGCGCTCGTACCAGCCCTTAACTATAGAGTTTATATACGGAAAAGAAAGCTTGTTCGTACTCAGTATGCAATATTCATACGCCAGAGCTATCATTTCTTCGCTTATGCCGTAATCGTTTTTCCAGGTTTTTAAATACAGTTCCTCAGATTTTGACAGGTTTCTGTCGGTAATCCCGAAAAG
Organism: uncultured Lachnospiraceae bacterium; assembly: GCA_964454725.1. Lineage (GTDB taxonomy): Bacteria > Bacillota > Clostridia > UBA1381 > UBA1381 > JALEPO01. Next base: position 8,676 of record CAYVUD010000026.1, on the reverse strand, counting down.
CTTGCGAAGCGAGTAGAAATACGTATTTTTTTCCTTTTCGCTTTTTATATAGCTGTCCGCCTGACTCATAGTCGTAATTCCGTTTTCGTGCCAGCTTATGGCGACTTTTTCTATATATTTCATATTGCGCTTGTCCTTTGAAACACAATATTCCAAAAGCATTATTATAACCTCGGGAGAAAATCCGAGTTCATCGTAAAACCAATAGAGAGTTTCGAGGTCGCTGTTATTGAGCGTTTTTCCCAAAACCTCCTGAGCGAGCGCGCATAAATCCGAGAGAGCCTTATTGTTCATCATAAGCTCCGAAACATTTTTGACCGCTTTCTTTTTTAACCGCGGCTTTTTCGTGTCCTCCGTCTGCTCGTTAAAGTAAATATAATTGTTGTTGGCGGTTATAACTCCCTCTTTTTTCCAATAATCGAGCGCGTTTACAACGTCGCTTTCCAAAAGTCCGAGCTTTTTCGCTATATCCGCCGTATCCTCGGAAATTCCCTTATAGGCGAGATGAAGCGCGTACAGGTAAACCTTAACATAAGCGCCGTTTGCCGAAGGCATTTTCTTTTCCACAAATTCCGCCGGAACCGGTATCGAGTCCAGTTGCGCTATAAATTCAAGCATAGTATTTTCTCCTGATATTACTTTATTTTACTTATAATTATAAGCTTTTTTTTATATTTAGTCAACAGAAAAAAATTTTTCAAAAATTTGGAAAAAATTACGGTATGTCTATTGACATACCGTTTATTTTGTGATATATTATAAGATGTATCTTAGTCTGGAAAACCAGACTCCAAATCCGGCATTTTTCTCAGGACATAAGGTTTTTACGGTATTTTCGCCGTATTCCTTATCATTATATGTATTGTATCACATTTTTATTAAAAATGCAAGCATATTGAAAAAATTGTCGGAAAAAACACTACTTACTACAAAATATGAGGTGATTAGCTAAATGGTGCATGAGGTAGAAGCGGGAAAAAACACCCGATTGAGCTATTCCAAAATCAAAGAGGTTTTGGATATGCCGAATCTTATCGAGGTGCAGAAAAACTCGTACAAGTGGTTTATCGAGGAAGGCTTAAAGGAAGTATTCAGGGATATTTCTCCCATAACCGACCACGCCGGAAAGCTTGTTCTTGAGTTTTTTGATTACCACCTTGATTACAACTCAAAATATTCCGTCGAGGAATGTAAGGAACGAGACGCGAAATACGCCGCTCCGCTTAAGGTTAAGGTAAGACTTATAAATACCGAAACCGGCGAGATTAAGGAGCAGGAAATTTTTATGGGAGATTTCCCGCTGATGACGGAGCAGGGCACGTTTATCATAAACGGAGCCGAGCGTGTTATAGTAAGTCAGCTTGTCCGCTCGCCGGGTATATATTATGAGTTTGAGCGCGATAAGTCGGGTAAGCCTCTTTACAAGTCAACCGTAATTCCGTACCGCGGCGCGTGGCTTGAGTACGAAACCGACTCCAACGACGTTTTTTCCATAAGAATAGACAGAACGCGTAAGCTTCCCGTAACCGTATTTTTAAGAGCTATGGGACTTGGCACCAACGCGGAAATTCTCGATATGTTCGGCGAAGATAAGAGAATCGTCGCTACGCTTGAAAAGGACGTTGCCGAAACAAGCGACGAGGGACTTCTCGAAATTTACAAGAGACTTCGTCCGGGCGAGCCGTTAAACGTCGAGAACGCACATTCGCTTCTTTTTAATATGTTCTTCGACCCCAAGCGTTATGATTTGGCGCGCGTGGGACGTTATAAATTTAACAAAAAGCTTGCTATCGGCGCGAGAATAAAAGGCAAAATCGTAGCTGATAACGTAGCGGATCCGAGAACCGGCGAGCTTCTTGCCAAAAAGGGCGATACGATAAGCGCGGAGCAGGCGGAGGCGATAGAGCGCGCGGGCGTTAATAAGCTCGACCTCATTATAGAAGAAAACCGCGTCAGAGTATTTTCAAACGATATGGTATTTCTTGACGAGTACGTTGACTTTGACGTAAGCGATATAAATGTTGACAGGGTTCGGCGCAGCGTTCTTCTCGAAATTCTCGATAAAGCCGAAAACGACGAGGAAGCGAAGGCTCAAATCGAGGCGCGTATGGACGAGTTAAGCCCGAAGCATATAATAATCGACGATATGTTCGCGTCGATAAACTATTTTATAAACCTCGCGAACGGAACCGGCTCGGTTGACGATATAGACCATCTCGGAAACCGCCGTCTGCGCTGCGTGGGCGAGCTTCTGCAAAACCAGTTCAGAATAGGACTCGCGCGAATGGAGAGAACGGTAAGAGAAAGAATGTCCGTTCAGGAAATGGAAATTATAACTCCGTCGTCGCTTATAAACATTCGTCCGATTATCGCGACGATAAACGAATTTTTCGGTTCGTCGCAGCTTTCGCAGTTTATGGATCAGCCCAACCCGCTGGCGGAGCTTCGTCATAAGAGAAGAATATCGGCTCTCGGTCCCGGCGGTTTGTCGCGAGAGAGAGCGGGTTTCGAGGTTCGCGACGTTCACTATTCGCACTACGGCAGAATGTGTCCGATTGAGACTCCGGAAGGTCCGAATATCGGTCTTATAACGTCTTTGGCGACGTTCGCGAGAATCGACCAGTACGGATTTGTTGAGGCTCCGTACCGTAAGATAGATAAGAAAACCGGCTGTGTAACCGACGAAATAGTTTATATGACAGCCGACGTTGAGGATAATTATATAGTAGCGCAAGCCAACGAGCCGCTTGACAAAAAGGGACATTTCCTTGACCGTAAGGTTTCGGCGCGCTACCGTGACGAGATAGTCGAGGTAGACCCCGACAGAGTTGACTATATGGACGTTTCGCCGCGTCAGCTCGTTTCGGTCGTTACGGCTTGTATTCCGTTTTTGGAGAACGACGACGCCAACCGCGCGCTTATGGGTTCAAATATGCAGTGTCAGGCGGTACCGCTTTTGACGACGGACTCGCCTATAGTCGGAACGGGTATCGAGCATAAGGTCGCGAAGGATTCCGGTTCGGCGGTGCTTGCGAAGGAAAACGGAGTTGTCGAGAAGGTATCCTCCGATGAAATCGTAATTAAGGGCGAGAGCGGAGCCAAACATATTCATAAGCTTATAAAGTTCACGCGCTCAAACCAGAGTACTTGCATAAATCAAAGACCCATTGTCGTTGAGGGCGAAAAGGTCAAAAAAGGCGATATTATTGCCGACGGTCCCGCTATGGACAACGGCGAACTGGCGCTTGGAAAGAATATCCTTATCGGCTTTATGACTTGGGAGGGCTATAATTACGAGGACGCTGTTCTTATAAGCGAGGAGCTTGTTAAGGACGATGTGTTCACCTCGATTCATATGGAGGAATATGAGTGCGAGGCGAGAGATACAAAGCTCGGCGCGGAGGAAATTACCCGCGATATTCCGAACGTATCCGACGACGCGCTTAAGGATCTCGATGAAAAGGGCATTATAAGAATAGGCGCGGAGGTTCACGCCGGCGATATACTTGTCGGCAAGGTCACGCCGAAGGGCGAAACCGAGCTTACCGCCGAGGAAAGGCTTTTAAGAGCAATCTTCGGAGAGAAGGCAAGAGAGGTAAGAGATACTTCTCTTAGAGTTCCTCACGGAGAGAGCGGCATTATAGTTGACGTTAAGAAGTTCACCCGCGATAACGGCGACGAGCTGTCGCCCGGCGTTAATCAGGTAGTATGCTGCTATATAGCGCAGAAGAGAAAGATTTCTGTCGGCGATAAAATGGCGGGACGCCACGGCAACAAGGGCGTTGTTTCAAGAGTGCTTCCGCAGGAGGATATGCCGTTCCTTGAGGACGGAACGCCTTTGCAGATAGTTCTTAACCCCTTGGGCGTACCGTCGCGTATGAATATCGGACAGGTTCTTGAAATGCATTTGGGCTACGCCTACAGATGTCTGAGCTTAAAGACGCGCGAGGAGCTTGAAAGGACGCTCGTTGACGAAAACTTTAAGAAAAATTTCCTCTCGGCTTACGACCGTAAGCGTCCGGACAGATTTGTAAAGCTGGCGACGCCTGTATTTGACGGAGCGAAAGATGAGGACTTGGAGCTGGCGTTTAAGGAAGCGGGCTTAAAGGATACGTTTAAATCGACCGTTTACGACGGACGTACGGGCGAAAAATTCGATAACGACGTTACGGTCGGAGTTATGTATTATTTGAAGCTCCACCACCTCGTTGACGATAAAATCCACGCGCGTTCAACCGGTCCGTACTCGCTCGTTACGCAGCAGCCTCTGGGCGGTAAGGCTCAGTTCGGCGGACAGCGTTTCGGCGAAATGGAGGTTTGGGCGCTCGAGGCTTACGGCGCGGCTTACACGCTCCAAGAAATTCTGACGGTTAAGTCGGACGATATTGTGGGACGCGTTAAGACATACGAGGCAATAGTTAAGGGAGAAAATATACCGAAATCCGGAATACCCGAATCGTTTAAGGTTCTGGTTAAGGAATTACAGTCGCTTGCTCTCGATATTCGTATTCTTAATCATGATATGGAGGAAATCGACCTCGACGCTTCATTTGACGATGACGACGACGTTGTTGTAAACGACGATCTTATGATTACAATGGAGGATCGTGAAAATATGAGCGGCGAGCAGCTTGACGAGGACGATTTGGACGACGCGAATATGATTTTGGAAGATGATATAGATTACGATAATGACTTCGCCGAGGAAACGGAAGAAAATTTTGACGACGACGGTGACTTTTAATCGGTAACCGAAAAAAACTTACGGAGGTTTTTAAATGTTAGAATTTAACAGCTTTGAAGCAATAAAAATCGGTCTGGCTTCTCCCGAGAAAATTTTAAGCTGGTCACACGGAGAGGTTTTAAAGCCCGAAACCATAAATTACCGTACATTAAAGCCCGAGAAGGACGGACTGTTCTGCGAAAAGATTTTCGGTCCGACAAAGGACTGGGAATGTCACTGCGGTAAGTATAAAAAAATAAGATTTAAGGGTAAGATTTGCGAACGCTGCGGCGTTGAGGTAACAAAGGCCAAGGTTCGCCGCGAGAGAATGGGTCATATTGAGCTTGCCACGCCTGTTTCGCATATATGGTATTTTAAGGGAGTCCCCTCGTCAATGGGTCTTATCCTTGATTTGTCGCCCAGACAGCTTGAAAAGGTTCTGTATTTCGCGGCGTATATCGTAACCGACCCGGGACGTTCAAATTTAATGCAGAATCAGATACTTTCGGAAAGAGAGTACAGAGAAGCGTATGAAAAGTACGGCGACACGTTTAAAGCCGGTATGGGCGCGGAGTCGATTAAGACTCTGCTTGAGGCGATAGACCTTGAAAAGATGAGCGCGGAGCTTAAAGAGGAGCTTGACGCGTCCCAAGGGCAGAAAAAAGCGAGAATTATAAAGCGTCTTGAAATCGTCGAGGCGTTCAGACTTTCCGGAAACCGCCCCGAATGGATGATTTTGACGGTTGTTCCGGTTATTCCGCCGGAGCTTCGTCCTATGGTTCAGCTTGACGGCGGACGTTTCGCGACGTCGGATTTAAACGACCTTTACAGACGCGTTATTAACAGAAACAACAGACTTAAAAGACTTTTGGAGCTTGGCGCGCCCGATATTATCATAAGAAACGAGAAGCGTATGCTTCAGGAAGCGGTTGACGCTCTTATCAATAACGGACGGCGCGGAAGAACCGTAACAGGCCCCGGAAACAGACCGCTTAAGTCGCTTTCCGATATGCTTAAGGGTAAGCAGGGACGTTTCAGACAGAACCTCCTCGGTAAGCGTGTCGATTATTCGGGACGTTCGGTTATCGTTGTCGGCCCCGAACTGAAGATTTATCAGTGCGGACTGCCGAAGGAAATGGCTATAGAGCTTTTCAAGCCGTTCGTTATGAAGGAGCTTGTGGCGAGAGGTCTGGCGCATAACATAAAGAGCGCGAAGAGAATGGTTGAGAGAACGCAGCCCGAGGTATGGGACGTTCTTGAAGATGTAATAAAGGAGCACCCTGTTCTTTTAAACCGCGCGCCTACGCTGCACAGACTCGGTATTCAGGCGTTCGAGCCGCGCCTTGTTGACGGCCGCGCGCTGAAGCTTCACCCGCTGGTATGTACCGCGTATAACGCCGATTTCGACGGCGACCAGATGGCGGTCCACGTACCGCTGTCGCCCGAGGCGCAGGCGGAAGCGAGATTTTTGATGCTTTCCGCGAATAACCTCTTAAAGCCGCAGGACGGACACCCCGTAACCGTTCCCACACAGGATATGATTTTGGGTTCGTACTACTTGACGCTCGTCAAGGAGCATTATGACAGAATTATAGACTCTATCCTTAACGACGAGGTGAAGCTTGGGCTTCTTACGGAAAAACTCGCGTCTATGAGCGAGGAAGAAAGTCTTACCGTATATGATGAGAAAGCGCCCGTAAAGAGCTTTACGGATATTACAGAAGCGCTTAGATATGTAAGGGAGCTTCCCGAGGTCGCGATGAACGAAACGGAAATCCGCGCCAATCCCATTACGATAGTGATGCCGGATAAAACGCTTAAAATTTCCGTTAAAAAGCTTATTTGCGAGGCAAAGGAGTTCGTTATAAAGAAATACACCTCCTTTGACGAGGCGATACTCGCTTACGACAATAAGGAAGCGACGCTTCACGAGAAAATTCTCGTTCAGGTAACGAAGGAAATAAACGGACAAACGAAATCGGAGCTTATACCGACGACCGTCGGAAGAATTATATTTAATAATAACATTCCGCAGAATATCGGATTTGTTGACAGAACAAAGCCGGAGAACGCGTTTAAGCTTGAAATCGACTTTATCGTAGATAAAAAGCAGCTCGGAAAAATTATTGACAAGTGCATAAGAGTATGCGGTATCTCGCAGACAGCCGAGGTTCTTGACAAGATAAAGGCAACGGGCTATAAGTATTCGACGCTGGGAGCCATTACGGTCGCCGTTTCGGATATTCACGTGCCGGAGGCTAAAAAGTCAATTCTTGACGAGGCTGAAAAAGAGGTTGAGGCGATCACGCAAAAATACCGTTTCGGTCTTTTGACAAACGACGAGCGTTATCAGCAGGTTATCAAAATTTGGGCGAAGGCGGCGTCTGACGTTACTGACGAAATGATGAAGCAGCTCGGCGAGTTCAACCCGATATTTATGATGGCGGACTCGGGAGCCCGCGGTTCGACGAACCAAATTCGTCAGCTTGCCGCGATGCGCGGACTTATGGCGGATACGCAGGGACGTACGGTTGAAATTCCTATCCGCGCCAACTTCCGCGAGGGTCTTAACGTGCTGGAGTATTTCATTTCCTCACACGGCGCGCGCAAGGGTCTTACCGATACGGCTCTTCGTACAGCCGACTCGGGTTATCTGACGCGCCGGCTTGTCGATGTTTCGCAAGACGTTATCGTTCACGAAATTGACTGCGGTACCGACGAGGGCGAGTGGGTATCCGAGATTACGGACGGCAGAGAAAGCATAGAGCCGCTTAAGGACAGAATTATCGGACGTACCGCGATGGAAGATGTGATAAATCCCGCAACAGGCGAGGTTCTCGCTCCCGCGGGCGAGCTGATAACGGACGTTCAGGCGGACAAGATAATAGAAGCCGGAATTACCAAGGTTTATATAAGAAGCGTTATGACGTGCAAGTCGAAGGTGGGCGTATGCGCGAAGTGCTACGGCACGAACCTCGCGACGGGCGATTTGGTAAACGTCGGCGAGGCGGTCGGAATTATAGCCGCTCAGTCAATAGGCGAGCCGGGCACACAGCTTACGATGCGTACATTCCACGCGGGCGGCGTTGCTTCGGGAAGCGATATAACGCAGGGACTTCCCCGTGTCGAGGAGCTTTTTGAGGCGAGAAAGCCGAAGGGCGTCGCGATTATTTCGGAGATAGGCGGTACGGTTACGCTGAGCGAAGCCAAGCATAAGCGCGAGGTTACCGTCGCGAACGAAGAAACGGCGGAAGCAAAGACGTATACAATTCCCTACGGAGCGAGCATTAAGGTTCGCGACGGCGACGTTATCGAAGCCGGCGACGAGCTGACGATCGGTTCCGTAAACCCCAACGACCTGCTTCGCATCAAAGGTCCGCGCGCGGTTCAGAGCTATATTTCGCGCGAGGTTCAGAGAACCTACCGTATGCAGGGCGTTGATATTAACGATAAGCACGTTGAGGTCATTACGCGTCAGATGCTCCGCAAGGTAAGAGTTGAGGACGCGGGCGATACGGATTTATTAATAGGCGCGCTTATCGACAAGCTTGAGTTTGACGACGCCAACGAACGCCTCGAAAAAGCGGCGGCGGAAAATCCGGATTATATTCCCAATTACGCCGAAAGCTCGCCGGTGCTTCTCGGTATAACAAAAGCGTCTTTGTCTACGGACTCATTCCTGTCCGCGGCGTCGTTCCAGGAAACCACAAAGGTTCTTACCGACGCTGCCATAAAGGGAAAGATCGACCCGCTGCAGGGACTTAAGGAAAACGTCATCATCGGTAAGCTCATTCCTGCCGGTACGGGTATGAGTATGTACAAAAACATCAACATCACCGTTGACGGCGAGGAAATTCCCGAGGAAGAATGTGAATAATAAAAAAATCCGCTGTTCAAACCGAACAGCGGATTTTTTGTTTTTACGAAAACGAGCCGAGCTTTTTCGCGCAGTC
>CAYVUD010000025.1:0-16564 GCA_964454725.1 uncultured Lachnospiraceae bacterium | reverse complement strand
TTTACGATAAATCGAAGCAGAAAAACCGAATAAAACAGCTCCCCGACTCTGTAGATAAGCCAGTGGAGAAGCTCGCACACAACTCCCATGGGACACGCCTCCCAGATAAGGCGCATCATATAAAAATTATTTTTTATCGCTTTCATAATTGACCCCCTTTTGTTTCGCCAAGATGTAATTTATATTACCGCCTCCCTTGTTCCAAATCAATAACCGAACCGTTTAATCCGTCCCAACCGCGGGTTTAAAAAGGCAAAAAAATACACCGTCCGAAAAACGAACGGCGCAAAGCAATCCTAAACAGCTATGTTAAGACAGACAGTACCTTTCGGTTTTCGTGTTTTTGTAAATTGCGTAGTTTCTCATGGTACTGCCCTCCTTTCGATAAATATCGCGGCTGTTTTAAGCCGCGATTTATATGTTAGCACATATTTCCGTAAATGTCAATATTATTTTACGATAAATTTATATTCCGTGGTGAAATTATATTCCTCACCCTTCTTTAAAATCGGCGAGGGATAATGACTGTGCGCCATAGCGTTGGGAAAATACTGCGTTTCAAGGCAGAACGCCTGATGAACTCCGTAACGCGCACCGTCCTTATACGTTCCCTCTTTAAGTCCGTTTGACGTGTAAAGCTGCATTGCCGGCTTATCCGTCCAAACCTCCATCGAGATACCGTTTTCAACGCACCGCGCCTCCGCCGCGAGGCGGTAGCCCCTGCCCTCAATCGCAAAGTTATGGTCGAAGCCGCCGAACATTTCAATCTGCTCAAAATCCGACTTTATATCCTGTCCTATCGGCTTGGGAACGCGAAAATCAAACGGAGTTCCGCCGACCGATAAAACCTCGCCCGTCGGCATACACTCGCTGTCGTTTGGCGTATAGAAGCCCGAATTTATCCGCAAAATCTGCTTGTATACGTTTCCGCTCGCGTGACCCGCGAGATTGAAATAGCTGTGGTTCGTCATATTTAACACGGTATCCGCGCCGCTTACGGCGCGATAGTTGATTTTTAAGGCGTTATCGGCGGTAACGGTATATGTAACCGTTACGTTCACCGTCCCGGGGAATCCCTCCTCGCCGTCGGGCGATACGAGCGACAGAACGAGCGACGGTTCGTCGTCCGAACCCGCCTCCTTCGCCGTCCACACGCGCTTGTCAAAGCCCGAAATTCCGCCGTGCAGACTGTTTTTGCCCTCGTTCACGCCGACGCGATACGTTTTGCCGTTAAGCTCAAATTCGCCCTTCGCGATACGGTTCGCGTGGCGGCCTATGAGCGCGCCGAGGTAACCGTCGTTTTTAAGGTAGTCCTCAAGCGTGCCGCGCCCGAGAACAACGTCGGTTTCAACGCCGTCTTTGTCGGCGACGTAAAGATTTCTTACGATTCCGCCGTAATTCAAAATTCGGGCGCGCACTCCGTTTCGGTTGTCAAGCGTGTAGATATAAATTTCCTCGCCGTTTTTAAGCGTTCCGAAAAGCGATTTTGCAACAGACATTTTTATTCCTCCGATTTATTTTTATATTGTTTTAACAGCGGCGAAGGCGCGCGTCCGCGCGCCCAAACCGACCGCTTTTTGCGGCGGTTAAATATGCTTCTCGATCATATCCTCATAATCGTCAATAGCGTGCGCGCCGACGAGCTTTTCAACCGGCTTTCCGTCAACAAACATTATCACCGTCGGTATCGACACAATAGCGTTTTGCGCGGCGAGCGTACCCTCCTCGTCTACGTTTACCTTTCCGACCTTGATTTTACCGTCATACTCCTCCGCGATTTTCTCAATCGTCGGCATAAGCATCTGACACGGACCGCACCACGACGCCCAAAAGTCCACCAACACCGGCACGCCTGATTTTAATACCTCTCCGTCGTAATTCGACTGCGTTAATTTAATTTCCATTTGTTTTTTCCTCCTCAATAATCATTCCGAGAAAGCCGTTCCCGGCCGGCAATTTTTTCTCGGGTTATTCGTAATCGGGGAGCGACGAATACAACACGTTCGCCGTTCCCGAGCTGTACAGCGTTGTTTCGGTAAAACCGTTTTCGCTGTATGTATACTGCTTTATATCTGTTAAGCCGCCTGTTTTTGTATAGACGTTGACTGCCTTTTGTCCGTCATTGTCGATAACCTCGAAATAAACGCTGCCGTTATTTATGTACTTATCCATAAGCGTGTAATAACCGCCGCCGTCATATATCTCCACGACCCACTGCTGACCGTCGTCCCAGATTATCTCTCCGTCCGCCGTTTCCGCCGATGTGTAAACCGAAACGGTCGCGTCGCCTTCGTCCGTCAGCGCGCACTCATAATTCTTGACCCTTGTCCAACCCTCTTCCGCCGCCGAGGACTCGGTTTTAACAACCGTTCTTCCCGTCTGAGCCGGCTCGGTATTTTCCTCCGCCATATTTTTTTCTTCTATCGCCTTTTCTATGTCCTTGCTCTTGTCCTCCGACGCGGGCGCCGCGTCCTGCGGCATATCGGTATTCGCGGGAGGCTCGCCGTGATTTATGCTTACGCGCGGCAGCGCCGAGCTTATAGCCGTTATTCCGTTATGCGAGCCGGCGGCGTAGCCGCCTACGGCAAGCGCCGCGCCAAGTATAATTCCTCCTGTTACCTTTAAAAAAGTTTTCATTCCTACCCCTCCTCTTTTTCTTCCATTTCAATATATTTTTTGTCCGTGAGCGTACAAACGGCCCTGCCGTTCGTCAAATCCGCCAGCTCCTTTATAAGCCTTTCCGTCCCCGCGACGGGGCAGCATATCTTAAACGTAACGTCGTTTTCATAAACCGTATCCTCAAGTATATAGCCGTCTGAGGCTATCTTATACCGCATTTTCCCGACGAGCGTATAGTCAACCTTCGCCGAAACCGTATCGCACAGGCTCCGCGTGACCGCGCGCGACTCCGCAATCCCTTTCTTCGCCGACGCTCCATAGGCGTGAACAAGTCCGCCCGTACCCAGAAGCGTGCCGCCGAAATAGCGCGTAACAACTACAATAACGTCAACAAGCCCCGCTTTTCTTATGGCGTCCAGAACAGGCATACCCGCCGTGCCGGACGGCTCGCCGTCGTCGCTGTAACGGAAAATGTTGTTTTCGTCTATGACATAGGCGTAGACGTTATGCGTCGCGTCGGGATATTTCGAGCGCACGGCGTTTAAATACGCTATCGCGTCCTCCTCGTTATCGACGGGCTTTACGTTTGAGATGAATTTCGATTTTTTCTCTATCATCAGCGTCCGCGACTCGCGCGCCACCGTTTTATAGCTGTTCTTCAACGACATACCGCTTTATCCTCTCGTACATTACGGAATCGACCATTAAATCCATAATCGTTCCGTCCGCGCCGTATTCCTCGCTTATAACCTTCTGGTTCTGATGAAGCTCGCTCACGAGCGCGCCCTCGCTGTACGGAATACACGCGCGTATTCTTTTCTTTTTCCCGGGCGCCGCGTCGGCTATCGCTTTTATAAGCCCGTTTATATTTACGCCGTTTTTCGCGCTTATAAACACATTTTTGTTATAAGACGACCGTCCTATCGGCTTAACCGCAATTTTGTCGCACTTATTGTAAACGCCGATTACCGGTTTCCCGACCGCGCCTATGTCGGAGAGAACCTCCTCGACCACCGCCGTCCGGTTGTCAAGCTCCGGACTTGACGCGTCCATAACGTGAATAAGTATATCCGCCACTACCGCTTCCTCAAGCGTTGATTTGAACGCCTCTATCAGATGATGCGGAAGCTTTCGGATAAAGCCCACGGTATCGACAAGAAGAATTTGACGGTTGTCGTCAAGCGTAATCGCGCGCGAAGTCGGGTCAAGCGTCGCGAAAAGCTTATCCTCGGCGAAAACGTCCGCGCCGGTAAGCGTGTTTAAAAGCGTCGATTTTCCCGCGTTGGTATAGCCGACCAGAGCCGCGGTTATAACTCCGTCCTTTTTGCGGCGGGCGCGGATAAGTCCGCGGTGCTTTTTAAGCTCCTCTATTTCCTCCTCGAGAGAGGAAATGCGCCGCCGTATATGACGTCTGTCCGACTCGAGCCGCGTTTCGCCCGGACCGCGAGTGCCTATGCCCGCGCCGGTACGACTCATTTCGGTTCCCAAGCCGCGAAGTCTCGGGAGCCTGTATTTGAGCTGTGCAAGCTCCACCTGCAGCTTTCCCTCGCCGCTTTTGGCGCGCATAGCGAAAATATCGAGAATAAGAAGCGAACGGTCGAGTACCTTTATTTTAAGAAAATCCGAAATGTTGCGCGTCTGCACAGGCGACAGCTCGTCGTCAAACACAACCGTGTCGGCGGCAAGCGCCTCAGCCGCCGTTTTAAGCTCCTCAAGCTTGCCCTGACCCATATACGTCGCCGCCTCAATGTCCGGTCTGTTCTGCACGACCTCGCACACGACCTCGCCGCCCGCGGTCTTAACAAGCTCACGAAGCTCGAGGAGCGACTCCTCCGTCGTGTCCGCGAGTCCGTCCGCGAGAGAGCGGTGAACTCCGGCGATAATTACGCGTTCTTTGCTTTCCCCGTTTATTTCCATACTTTCGTTCCTTCTGTAATATTTTGCGCTTTCCTTTAGTATATCAAAAAATTTTTGATTAGTACAGTATTTTAACAAAAAATTAAAAAACTTTTTATATTGTTTAAAATTATTTCTCCCGTCCGGCTGTTGATTTCAATGTCCCGCGCCCCCGTTTTCGCCCGATTGCTTTGATTTTACCGTATCCGAGGCGCGTATTCAAGGTTTAACGGCGGGAAAAACGCCGTTTTCGGGGCGATTTTTTAAATTTTTTTGAAAAATTTGAAAAAACATCTTGTAAATTCAAAAATTATATGGTATTATATACAAGTATTTATATGATTTCACGGAAAAAGGAGGTTAGAAATATGAACACCTTATTTATAGTTCTTCAGATTGTGGTATCATTATTGCTTATTTTCGTCGTATTGGTACAGGAGGGCAAGGATCCCGGAATGAGAGGTATTCAGGGCGCGTCGTCGGATATGGGCGACTCATTCTTCAAAAAGTCGGGCGGAACAACAAAGGAAGCGATGTACGTTAAGCTTACGACAACGATCGCGATTTTATTCCTTATCACAACGCTTGCGCTCGTAATCCTTGCTTCGTAACACGAAAAATAAAAACGGCGGTTTTGAACCGCCGTTTTTTGTTTTCTACAGCAGTTCCCTGAAGCTTTTTATATATCTGTCCGCTATACGCTTAAGCGTTTGAGTTTCTTCCTCGTTGCTTTCGTCATACACCGCGCAGGTTTTAAATCCGCCCGATTTAGCGCCCTCTATTCCCTTAACTATATCCTCAAACACCACGCACCGCGAAGGCTCGATACCAATGCGCTCCGCCGCGAGAAGATACACGTCGGGGCGGCTTTTATCTACCCCGACCTCATCGGAAAACGCCCGCGCGTCTATCAGTTCCCATACGCCGAGTCTGACAAACGCGCTGCGGCAAAGTCCCTCATAGCCCGACGTCGCAACCGCTATTTTAACTCCCTCATTATGAAGCTTTTCCATATACTCCTTCGCGTAGGGCTTTAGCCGCACGCTGTCGCGGTATTCCTCGAACGCGAGCCGTCGAAACTCGTCTATCATTTCATCTACGGTCATATCGAGCTTAAATTCGCCGCGTATCCGCGGGAGCGAATCCTCAAGCCGCATCTCCTTGTACTCCTCGAAGCGGTCGCGGCTCGCCTCAAGATTATGATTTTTAAAAAATTTCTCCGAAACTCTCCACCAGACCGGCATTGAGTCAAGAAGCGTTCCGTCAACGTCAAATATTGCTCCCTTCACCGTTATTCTCCTTTCCCTCGTAAATTTGTTTGAGCGTAACCATTTTCTCGTTAAGTCCGGTAAAACGCTCCTCAAACTGATTGCTTTTCGTCATACGCTCAACCGTTTTTTCGCTCCCCACAAGCACGACCATATCCTTCGCGCGCGTAACCGCCGTATAAAACAGATTGCGGTTCATAAGCATAGGCGCAAACGAGCAGACCGGCATTATAACCATCGGAAACTCGCTGCCCTGGCTCTTATGCACCGTTATGGCATACGCCAGTTCAAGCTCGTCAAGGCTCGAGAACGGGTAATCAACGCTCTTGTCCTCGTCGAAAACGACCGTTAGGTACTTGTCCCGCTCGGATATGCTCTCGATTATTCCCATATCGCCGTTAAAAATACCCGTTCCGCTCTCTCCGTCCGCGCGCTTATATATCATATCATAGTTGTTTCTTATCTGCATTACCTTGTCGCCGACACGAAAGGTCACAGAGCCGTAAATATGCTCGGGACGCAGCTCATCATACGGGTTTACGCGCGACTGAATGAGCTTATTTAAATTAACCGTTCCGGCAAGCCCCTTTTTCGTCGGCGAAAGCACCTGAATACTCGTTATCGGGTCTACGCCGTAGCTTTTGGGCAGACGGTTTTCAAATAAATCCACTACCGTAAACGCCGCCTCCTCGGGTGTACGCCGCCGGAGGAAAAAGAAATCGCTCGTTTTCCGGTCAAGCTCCGGCAGCTCTCCGCGGTTTATCCTGTGCGCGTTCACGATTATAAGGCTCTCCTCCGCCTGGCGGAAGATTTTATTAAGCTCTATCACCGGCATTACGCCGCTCGAAATTATATCACGAAGCACATTCCCCGCGCCGACTGACGGGAGCTGATCCGCGTCGCCCGCTAAAATGAGCTTCGCGCCGTGCTTTACGGCTTTTAAAAACGACGACATAAGGCTTATGTCGATCATACTCACCTCGTCGAGGATTATAACGTCGGCTCTCAGCGGATTTCCCTCGTTATGCGTGAAGGTGTGATAGCCCTCCGAACTCATCTGCGTACCCAAAAGCCGGTGAATGGTTTTCGCCTCGCAGCCGGTTACCTGCGTGAGCCGCTTCGCGGCTCTTCCCGTGGGCGCGGCAAGCGAAACCGACAGCTTCATCTCGTCGAGCAGTGCTATTATCGCGTTTATCGTCGTCGTCTTTCCGGTTCCGGGGCCGCCGGTAAGCACCATACAGTCCGAAAAAACGGCGGTTCTTACCGCGTTTCTCTGCTCCGCCGCGAGAGTAACTCCCTCGCGCTTTTCAAGGGCGTCTATCTTCTCGTCGGCCTGCTCCTCGCTCATAGTAAACTTAGGCGTGTGGTTTGCCATTGACGCGAGCCGCCGCGCGACGTAATACTCGGCTTCGTAGTACGGGGAAAGGTAGTAAACCTCGGTGTTTTCAACATTATCCGGAAAAATTTCGCGGTTCGCGGCAAGCTCGGCTATCGCCGACTCCACCTCCGCCTCCTCGACCTTTAAGCTGTATGCGCTATGCTCCGTCAGAACCGTTTTCGGCAGATACGTATGACCGCTCGTATAGGCGGCATTCCGCAAAATATATTTAACCCCCGTTTTTATTCTTAAAATGCTGTTTTTGGGAAGTCCCATATTAAACGCTATCGTGTCGGAGGTTTTAAACGAAATTCCCTCCACGCGGTCTGCCAAAATATACGGATTTTCCTTTATCATATCCGCCGCGTTCGCGCCGAGTATATTATGCACCTTAACGGCGATATTCGCGCTTACGTTGTATTTCTGCAAAAACATCACAATGCTCTGCATCGACTGCAGCTTTGAAAACGCCCGTCCTATCTTTTTCGCCTTGTCCTTGCTGATACCCTTGATTTCCGCCATACGCTCCGGCTCTTTGAGCATTACCGTCAAAACGTCCGTTCCGAACCGCTCTATGAGCTTTTTTGCCGTCGCTTCGCGCACGCCCTCGACTATGCCGGAGGAGAGATATTTAAGTATCGACTCCTCGTCCGAGGGCATTACCGTTTCGTAATAGCTCACCCGAAACTGCTCGCCGTAGTCCGGGTGCGTTGACCAGCTCCCCGACAGCGCGACGCTCTCGCCCTCGCTTACGTAGGGCATATAGCCGGTGGCGGTAAAAAGACCCTCCTCGGCGCTGTCAACGTCGCACACCATATATCCGTTTTCGGGGTTTGTGTAAATTATTTCCTCGACCGTTCCCGTAACGGTAATTATCTCGTTCATACGTTTTCCTCTTGCGTTAAAATTTCTATCTCATATCCGTCAGCGCCCGTAATTTGCGCGCCCGCGTTTTTCAGACGCTCGATATATTCGAGCTGCTCTCCCGTAATCCGAGCGCCCTGAAAAATAACCGGTATCCCGGGCGGGTACGGCGTTACGGTTACCGCGCTCACATACCCCGCGCTGTTCCCTATCGGAACGCTCCGCGTTTTTCCGAAAAACGCGTCCGCGGGCGAGAAAATACCGTCTGTTGCGGGTATTTTCGGTATTTTAACCGCGGCTTTCCTTTTGCTTAATTTTTTCGTAATTTCCAAAAGCGCCCGATAAAGCTTCTCCATATCCTCCGCGGTGTTATACGGGGTCGCGATTAAGACAATATTCACTAAATCCGCCATTTCAATGTCTATTCCGTATTTTCTTGAAAGCGCGGAGTCAATCGCAAAGCCGGTCGTCTCATACGCTCCGAAGTTCAGAACAAGCCTTGTCGGGTCGTCGTTTTCGAGAACCTTTATTTCCGTGCCGGTCAAAATCCGTTTTTTGAAGTCCGCGCACTTATCCGCAATCGCTTCCCAGCCGCCGTTTTCAAGCTCTTCTCTCGCAATATCCGCCGAGGCGGCGATAACGTATGAGGGACTCGACGTTTCAAACACCGTCAGCGCGCGCGCGATTTTGGAAGGGCTGACCGATCCTTTATTAACGTGCAGATAAGCCGCGCCGGTAAGCGCGCCGAGCGTTTTGTGCGCGCTCTGGCATACCGCGTCCGCGCCGAGCGTCACGGCGGACTTCGGGAACCGCCCGCCCGCGGCGAAATGCGCGCCGTGAGCCTCATCGACAAGCAGCGGTACGCCGCGTTTGCGGCACGACGCGGCGATTGCCTCCACGTCGGCGCAAAGTCCGTAGTATGTGGGCGAGGTCACCAAAACAGCGTCCGCGCCGTCCGCGAGGTTTTCTATATCCGTAAGGCGTTTTGCGATTAAAAACTCCTCGTCCGTTTCGCGCGGAATAAGCCGCAGCCTTATACCCATAACCGCGCAGGCGTTTATAACGCTCATATGGCAGTCCGCCGCCGCCAAAAGCGTGCCGCCGCGCCCTACGCAGGCGGCAAGCATTGCCTGTACGCACGTCGTCGAGCCGCCCGTAACGATAAAGCTCTCGTCCGCGCCGTAAAGCGTTGAAAGAAGCCGTTTCGCCTCCGCGACCGCTTCGGAGGGACTGTGCAGATTTTCCGTCGCCGCCAGCTCCGTAACGTCGCAGTCCAGTAAATCCGCGCGCAGACCGCGCCCGTTTTTGTGTCCCGGCATCGCGAACGATATTCTGTTTTGGCGGTGATAGGCTGTAAGCTTATCGTACAAAGGCGCGCTCATTTTCTCACTCCCGATTTTATACTGAATATAATTATACCAAATTTTTGTTCGTTTGTAAATAGTTTGTTGAATTTTTTGCCGTTATGTGTTATACTAAACAAAAAAACAGGAGGCGCTGATTATGAATGTATATGACGCTGTTATGAAAAGACGCTCGATACGCAAATTCGAGCAAAAGGAAATAAAAAAAGACGATTTAATCAAACTGATAGACTGCGCCCGCGTTGCCGCCTACGGCGCAAACGCGCAGCCGCTGAAATTCGCGGTTATAGACGAAAAGTCAAAGCTTGACGAGATTTTTCCGTTTATTAAATGGGCGGCGTACCTCGCCGACGGCGCGCCGAAGGAGGGCGAAAGACCCGCCGCGTATATCGCGGTTCTGGGCGACTCCGCGATTAAAGCCTCAAACACATTTGAGGTCGAGGCGGGCGCGGCGGTCACCACAATGATGCTTGAAGCGGTTGAGCTGGGTCTTTCGAGCTGCTGGCTCGGCGCGATAAACCGAGATGAAATAAAGAAGGCTCTGAAGCTGCCCGAAAGCCTGAGCGTGGTTTATCTATTGGCTCTCGGCTACGGCGCGCAGGAGAGCAAAGCGGTTGAGATGGAAAACGGCGACGTAAAGTATTTCCTTGACGAAAACAAGGTTATAAACGTACCGAAAAGAAATCTCGAGGAAATAATTGTTAAATAGCTATTGCATTTTGAGCGCCTATGGCGTATAATTAATACAACAAAGTTCACAGAGTAGGAGCGCGCGCGTGAAGTGTCCGGCGGACGGGGAGTTGCCGCCGGAACGAAAAGTCACGGCTTGCGGTGCGCGATCCGCATCCCGCTGATTTGCAACACAGGAATATTTTTACTCTCTTGTTTGCCGTCGGGCGGACAGGAGAGTTTTTTTAATGCCGGAGGATTATAAGCTTATGAATTATACCGAAGCGAGAGAATACGTAAATAAAGCGTCCGTGTACGGAATTGTTCCGGGACTTGACAATATATCGCGGCTTTGCGCGCTTTTGGGCGAGCCGCAGGACGCTCTCGATGTTATCCATATCGCCGGCACAAACGGCAAGGGCAGCACCGGAGCGTTTATCGAGGCGGTTCTCGCGGACGCGGGATTTAAGACCGGACGCTTCGCCTCGCCCGCTGTTTTTGAGTACAGAGAGCAGTGGACGGCGGGCGGCAAAATTATTTCCGAGGAAAAATACGCGGAATATATCGGCAAAATAAAGAATATAACCGATAATGAGCCTGATTTTCGTCCGACGGCGTTTGAAATCGAAACGGCTCTGGCGTTTCTGTTTTTCGTCGGCGAAAAGTGCGATATTGCCGTAATCGAAGCGGGAATGGGCGGAGGCGGGGACGCGACGAACGTGATAAAAAGCAGCCTTGTTTCGGTAATCACCCCCATAGCCCTCGACCACGCTAAATTTTTGGGGAACACCGTCGGGGAAATCGCCGCGGCAAAGGCGGGCATTATAAAGGAAAACGGAACGGTCGTAACCGCGCGGCAGCCCGAGGAGATAATGGCGATAATCCGCCGCGAAGCCGCGAAAAATCACGCCGCGCTCTATATTCCCGAAAGCGGCGCGGATTACGAAATATCGCTCGGGGGCGCGTATCAGAAGGAAAACGCCGCGCTCGCGGCAGAGGTATGCCGTCGCATAAGCGGCGTTACCGAGCAAAATATCGCAAACGGTTTAAAGAGCGCGGTATGGCACGGACGCTTTGAAGCAATCTGCTCGGACCCCGAGCTTATCATAGACGGCGCGCACAATCCTCACGGCGCGGAAGCGTTAATGAAAAGCGTCGATCTTTATTTTAAGGGCGAAAAAATCATTTATATAACCGGTGTTTTCGCCGACAAGGACTACGAAGAAATCGCCCGAATAACCGCGCCGCGCGCCGATAAAATCTACGCGATAACTCCGGACGGTCCGCGCGGGCTGAGTAACGCGGTTTACGCGGCGGCTATAGCGAAATTCAACCCCAATGTCGAAGCGGTTACGCTCGACGAGGCGCTTATACGATGTCTGGGGCTTCGCGCGCGGAAGGATACCGTTATTATCGCGTTCGGCTCGCTTTCGTTTCTCGGCTCTTTAAAGTCAAAGGCGGAGGAAATTATCCGAATGAGAAAATGCGGACGTATTCTGCAAAACGCGGAATTTTTGAACCTGCTCTCTCAGATTAACGAGGCGGAGTCCGACAGAATTTACTGCAAACACGGCATAGAGCATCTTTTGGACGTCGCGCGCGCGGCGCATATATTAAATCTCGAAAAGGGTCTTGGCATACCGAAGGAAACGGTCTACGGCGCGGCTCTGATGCACGACATAGGCCGCTACGCGCAGTACAGCGGCGAAAAGGAGCATCATATCTCCGGCGCGGAGGCGGCGAAGAGCATACTGCCGCGGTGCGGCTTCAGCGCGGAGGAGACCGCGGTCATAGCCGACGCGGTGCGCTCTCACCGCGCCGGCATACAAAATCCCGACACCCTCTCCGGAGTTATCGCCGCCGCGGACAAAAGCACAAGACTTTGTATGCTTTGCCCCGCCGCCGATACCTGCAAGTGGAAAGACGGCGATAAAAATATTGACCTGATTGTTTAAAGGAGTGGTAAAACGTGAAAATAGGCGGCAAGGAATTTGACAGCGGCACATACGTTATGGGCATACTTAACGTCACGCCCGACTCCTTCTCGGACGGAGGAAAATACAACGACGTTGACCGCGCGGTACGCCACGCGCAAAAGCTGATAAAGGACGGCGCGGACATAATCGACGTCGGCGGAGAATCGACGCGCCCCGATTATATCAAAATAAGCGAGGACGAGGAAATTTCGCGCGTTCTTCCCGTTCTTGAAAAAATCAAGCTCGTGTTCGACATACCCGTTTCGGTTGACACCTACAAGGCGGGAGTCGCCAATGCCGCGGCGGACGCGGGCGCGGATATGATAAACGACATATGGGGGCTAAAATACGACAACGGCGAAATGGCGCGGGTAATAGCGAAACGCGCTCTCCCCTGCTGTCTTACGCACAACCGCGCCGACACGGATTACAGCTCGTTTACCGACGACGTTATCGCCGATTTGAGGGACAGCGTGAAAATCGCGGAAAGCGCCGGAATAGGCGGCGATAAAATCATACTTGACCCGGGCGTTGGCTTCGCCAAGACATACGAGCAGAATTTAACGATTATAAACCGCCTCGACCGCATTGTCGCGCTCGGTTATCCCGTACTTCTGGGCACATCGCGGAAATCGGTCATAGGTCTTACGCTTGACCTTCCCGCCGAGGAACGGCTCGAGGGTACTATCGCAACTACGGTTATGGCGGTCGAAAAGGGCTGCCGGTTTGTCAGGGTACACGACGTACTCGAGAATAAGCGGGCGATTAAAATGGCGGAAGCCGTAATTAACGAGGGGAAAAACAATGGATAAGATTTTTATTGACGGTCTGGAAATTTTCGCGCGCCACGGCGTTCTGAGCGAGGAAAACGCGCTCGGTCAGAAATTTATCGTTTCGGCGGAGCTGGAATGTGACACGCGCGCGGCGGGCAAAACGGACGATTTGGAAAAATCGGTAAACTATGCCGACGTCTGCGCGCTTATAAAAAAGGTTATGACCGAAAACACGTACAGGCTTATAGAGTCGGCGGCGGAAAATATCGCGGAGAGCGTGCTGCTCGGCTTTACGCCCGTTAAAAGCGTCACGGTCACCGTTAAGAAGCCGTGGGCGCCGATAGCCGTGAATATGGACTCTGTAGGGGTCAAAATAACGCGTTCAAGGCACACGGCTTATATCGCGCTCGGCTCCAATATGGGGGATACGAAAGCCCACCTCGAGGGAGCGCTCGGTGAAATTAACGAAAGCCCGCTATGCGCCGTTACAAAGGTATCGGATTTTATCGTAACAAAGCCCGTCGGATACGTTGAGCAGGACGATTTTCTAAACGGCTGCGCCGAAGTCGAAACGCTTCTCGCTCCGCGCGAGCTTCTCGACTTTCTCCGCGGCATAGAGAACGCGCACGGACGCGAACGCAAAATACACTGGGGTCCGCGCACGCTCGACCTCGACATAATCCTATACGACGATCTCGTTCTAAACGAGCCGGACCTCGTTATTCCCCACCCCGAAGCGGCGGCGCGCGCCTTTGTTCTCGCCCCTCTCGCGCAGATCGCTCCGCTCGTCCGCCACCCTGTTGAAAACGCGTATATAAGAGATCTCCTGCAAAAAATCGGCGAATAATTTTTAACGGTAAAATAAACAAAATATTTGCCGACTTTTTGTCTAAAATAATAAAATATATCACTTGAAAATTATTGTAATATATGTTATATTTGTAATATAAATGTAAAATCCGCTTAAAGGAGAAATTACAATGATGAACAATTTTATAACAGAAGAGTCTCCTATTGTGGGACGTCTGAGCATTATCAGCATGAAGGGCTGCGAGGAGTTCACCTCCCGTATCGACGAGTATCTCAAAAGATTTCGCACATACGAGGACGTTGACACCTACGTTACGCACGTAACCTGCCCGCGTTTCGGCACCGGAGAAGGCAAGGGCGTTATAGACGAAACCGTAAGAGGTCACGACGTGTATATTATTTGCGACGTGTTTAATTACGGCGTAACCTATAAAATGTACGGAATAGAAAACCATATGAGTCCCGACGACCATTATCAGGACTTGAAGCGCATAATAGCCGCGATGGGCGGCAAGGCAAGACGCGTGACGGTAGTTATGCCGATGCTTTACGAGGGCAGACAGCACAGAAGAAGCGGCAGAGAGTCCTTGGACGCCGCGCTTATGCTTCACGAGCTTGTCAATATGGGCGTTTCAAACATTCTTACCTTCGACGCGCACGACCCCAGAATTTCAAACGCGATACCGCTGGCGGGCTTCGACGATATTCAGCCGACCTACCAGATGATAAAAGCGCTTACAAGGGCGGTTCCCGATATTGCGCTTAACAAATTCGACACTATTGTAATTTCACCCGACGAGGGCGGTATGTCGAGATGTATGTACTACAGCTCGGTATTGAAGCTTGATTTGGGTATGTTCTATAAACGGCGCGACTACACGCGCATCGAACACGGCAAAAATCCCATTATCGCGCACGAATATCTCGGCCGCGACGTAAGCGGCAAGGACGTTATAATCGTCGATGATATGATTTCGTCGGGCGAGTCGGTAATAGACGTCGCGACAAACCTCAAAAAGCAGGGCGCGAAAAGGATTTTCGTGTTCGCCTCCTTCGGTCTGTTCGTAAACGGACTCGAGGTTATGGATCAAGCGTACACCGACGGCGTTATTACAAAGGTTTTCACCACAAACCTCATCTACAGACAGCCCGGGCTTCGCGAACGCGATTGGTACTGCGAGGTTGATATGTCAAAGTATATGTCGCTTCTTATAGATACCTTAAACCACGACGAAACCATTTCCAAGCTTTTAAATCCCATTTCAAAAATTCAGGCTTTGGTGGAAAGGCTGGAGAACGAACAAAAATAAGGAGAAGGATATGCAGTGTATTCTATTGGCGGCGGGTTACGCCACAAGGCTTTACCCCCTTACCGAAAATATGCCGAAGGCTCTTTTAAGGCTCGGCGATAAGACAATTCTCGATATGGTTGTCGATAAAATCAGCGAGGTTAAGGACATAGAAAACATCTATATCGTAACAAACGAAAAATTCCATACCCATTTTGAGGACTGGGCAAAAACATACATAGGCGGAAAAAAGATAAAGGTCATAAACGACCATACCACAAACAACGGCAACCGTCTGGGCGCGATAGGAGATTTAAAGTACGTAATCGACGGCGAGGGCGTGGACGACGAGATACTCGTTATGGCAAGCGACAACATTTTTGATTTCTCACTAAACGACTTTGTCGCGCTTTACCGCGAAAAGAACGCGGATATGATTTGCGCGCACCCGATAGAAAACAAGGAGCTTCTCCATTCTATGGGCGTTGTGGAGCTTGACGGCGAAAACAAGGTTATAGGCTTCGAGGAAAAGCCCGAAAACCCAAAATCCGATTTGGGCGTTCCCCCGTTCTACCTCTATAAAAGGGAAACGGTTAAGCTTGTTGACAAATATCTCCGCGAGGGCAACAACCCCGACGCCCCGGGGCATTTTGTGCCGTGGCTGATAGGCGAAAAGGACGTTTACGCGTTCGTGTTCGACGCGACAAGAATAGACATCGGCACTCCCGAAAGCTATTACGAGGCGGTCGAGCTTGAAAAGGCGGGCAAGCTGTTTGAAAAGAGAATATAATTTCAGCGGTGTTTTTCCACACCGCTTTTTTTACGTTTTTTACGCGCGTTTACAAAAAAATTTACAAACTTTTAATAAAAACATATTGATTTTTTTGCTCTGACGTGGTATAGTGTTATACTGTATTAAGATTTTAAAATTGCGCTTTATGCGCTGTACCGAAAGGAGAATTTATTAATGAACAAAGGAAACAACACGGCGGGCAGATCGGATAAGCTGACTACGGTTGCCGTAATTATCGCCATTATAGCTGTGCTTGCTCTCGCGGTTTACGCCACCTACGGCAAAATCGCGAAAAACATCGTTGACAACAAAATAGAGAGCGGCGAAATGGCGGAAACGGTATCGCACGCCGCCGAAGCCGCGGGTATGTCGGTTGAGGACTACCTCGCTCAATACAGTCTTACCGTTTCGGACGAGGTAAACGGCGACACCGCCGTAAACGATTTATACGGCTATATGACGTTTGAAAACTATATGAATATGGCCAACGAGGGCAACGAGGAACCCGTTGACGTTGACGAGGCCATTAAGGAATGGGGTCTTGAGGGTCAGGTTACAAAGGATACTCAATGGAAGGACGTTGAGCCGTTAATGCCCCTGAGCGCGGCTATGAGCGAGGAGCAGCTCGCGCAGTACAAGGAGTCTTACGGACTCGGCGACGAGGTTACAAGCGATATGACCTACGGCGAGTTTGAACAGCTCCTTCAGGATAAGCTTTCGCAAATGATGTCGGCTACGACTGCACCGGCAGCGGAATCGGCTGAATAATTTTACAGTAAGGAGATTAAAACGATGAACGAAGAAAAAGATTTGAACGAAAAATCGGAAGAAACCCAAGCGCCGGAGGTTCCCGCGGAGGAAACCG
>CAYVUD010000024.1:0-17036 GCA_964454725.1 uncultured Lachnospiraceae bacterium | reverse complement strand
TTACAAATGCTGACGCATTTGACCAGTGGGGCTTGCAGAGCGTTGCCGCAAATACACCTATAAACTGCAATTTACCGTCTTTTTGAATATTCTATAATTTTATGGTTATTCGAGAAAAACTGAAGATTAGCGTCGAAATAAATATGCGACGCCTCCGTTCCCTTATTCATTTCGCCGTTTTCTATCTTATTCATACAGTCCCACGTCGTATCGACGATTATCCATCTGCCGTCGGCGTAAACCTCATTCCACGCATGGTTCTGCTCCTCCGTCGCAACCGTTTCGTCCGTCCACTCCGTATCCTCTCCCACGCCGAGAGCGTAACCCGAAACGACGTTGCACGGAATATCGATGCTTCTGCAAAGCGCCGCCATAAGCGTCGCGAAGCCAAGGCACACGGCGCTTCTTGTCTGCACAATCTCGACGGCGGAATACGGAGGGGCGTCCTCGTCGGCAATACTGTCTACGTTATAGTACATATACGAGCAAATCCAGTCATGCAAAGCGAGAGCCTTGTCGTAATCATTGTCAAGTCCCTGTGTAAGCTGCGTCGCTATAGAAAGGATACCGCTGCTGTCGGCTTGAATTGATTCCGTGCTTTTTAAAGCCTCTTTAACAGACTTATCCTTTTCATACATTGCCTTGTTATGCTCGAAAACGGGAGAAGACGCGATTTCCCATCCTCCGCCGGAAGCTTTCGCGAGCTTTATGTAATTGTATATCCAGCTTTCAAACTGTCCGTACGGTTTGCTTCCCGTATATACGGCAAGCTTGAGCGCGGAGCAATCCGTATCCGGAATCGTTATTGTTTTGTCAAAACGTCCGTCTGAATCGGAGGATATCGATATCTGGTCGAGGGACGCTCCTTTTTCATCGCTAAATTCCGCTATAAGATGAGCTTTATTGCGCGAAGCCACAATACCGAATATTTCTACCGTATCGTAATCTACGATTATACCGGCGTTTTCTTCGGGATAAAACGACAAAAGAGGACTGTTTTCTATATACGCGTTTACCGCGATATCCGCCGGGTCCACCGGCAGCTCCTCATGCTTGAGCATAGCGATTATCTCCGACGGCGACGGAATAAAATCCGTCAGCGAGGACAGCTTCACCGAAGCCGATGATACCGCGCTTGAAATCCGCGGAAAATTCTCCTCTACCGCGGGAACATAGTTCCCGAAATTAAGAAAAAGGTCTGTTTCGGCGTTTACCACGCATACCGCGAGCGCCAATATTAAAATTACAGCGACAAATTTTTTAAAAGTTTTCATATTATATACTCATTTCATATCGGTTGGATTTTTGCCTGAGCTTTGTTTTATAATAAACCGCGTAAAAAGCGCATGAAACCGCCGCGGCAATTGTCCATCCGACGGGCCACGACAGCCATATTCCCGTTTGCGAATTAATCGCGTACGATAATATGTACGCCAGAATTACTCTGAGAAGCAGGTCGGTAAAAGTCGACGCCATAAAGTCCTTCATACGTCCCGCGCCTCTTAAAATTCCGTCTACGGTAAGTTTCGCCGCCGCAACGAAGTAAAACGGCGAAACTATGCGCAGAAACTCTTTTCCCACTTCGATTATTCCGCTCTCGGCGCTGTTTACAAATACGTTCATCATCGCTTCGGGCAATATGAAGTAAGCGCAGAAAAACGGCAGCGCGACAACCAGCAGCATAACAATACCCGCTTTAAAGCCCTGCGGTATCCTTTCCGATTTTCCCGCCCCGGTGTTCTGAGCGGTGTAGCTTGACATGGCGTTGCCGAGAGTAGAAAAGCTCGTTATCGCAAAGGTATTCAGCTTAACCGCCGCGCTGTATCCCGCTATTACGTCCGAGCCGAAGCTGTTTACGCGGCTCTGTATAAACAGATTTCCGACAGAAACGAAGCTCTGCTGCAATATGCTCGGAACAGCCACTCTCGATATACGCGCGAGCATACGAAATGAAAATTTCCCGTATCCGCCCGATTTTATCGCACGTATGCGTTTAACCATTACGGTAAAAGCCAGAACAGACGATATTCCCTGCGCGATAAACGTCGCCCAAGCGACGCCCGCGACGCCCATTTTAAAGCATATTACAAACAGCAAATCAAGCGCGATATTTCCCGCTGACGACGCGATAAGAAAATAAAGCGGCGTCTTGCTGTCGCCCAGAGCTGTAAACACGCCTGTGCATATGTTATAGAGAAACAGAAACAAAAGTCCGCCTATGTATATATTAAGGTAAATCTTTGAATCCGCAAAAATATTTTCCGGAGTATTTAAGAGCCGCAGCATTCCTCCGCAGCATACCAGCCCCGCAGCCGTCAAAATAACCGCGAGGGATACGATTGATATCACCGACGTGAAAACGGACGTTTTCAGCTTTTCATAGTCCTTCGCGCCGAACAGCTGCGATATTATAACGGCGGCGCCTACATTCGCGCCTGTGGCAATCGCCATAAAAATCATCGTAATGGGATAAGAAGCGCCCACTGCGGCTAATGCCCGGGCGCTTATGAACTTTCCTGCCACTACACTGTCAACTATATTATAAAGCTGCTGAAAAACAACGCTCAGAAGCATCGGCACAGAAAAACCCCATAATATTTTCGAGGGTTTTCCCTCCGTGAGATCGGTAATCATTTTTATTTACCTTCTTTCCGTGATGTGATTATTCCTTTCCGTTCCAGCAGTAGGTACAAAGCTTACATTCCGGCAGACCTACCGACTCAATCATATCGTCAAGTCTGTGGAAACGAAGCGAGGTAAAATTAAGCTCTTTTCTGATTTCCTCAAGCATTTCCTTATAATTCCGACTGTCGGGGTCGGCGTAATCCGCAAGCGTCTCGTCCGAAACATTATCGCCCTCGCGTCTCTTTATTACGCGTCTCGCGATAAGGTCGAGTTCCGACTTCGATCGTGAAAAATTCAAATACTTGCATCCGAACATAATCGGCGGACACGCGGGACGTATATGAACCTCCTTTGCGCCGCTGTTATACAAAAATTCCGTCGTTTCTCTGAGCTGCGTACCGCGCACAATCGAATCGTCGATAAGAAGCAGGCTTTTATCGTGAATAAGCTCCTTAACGGGGATAAGCTTCATTTTAGCGATAAGATTTCTCTGCTCCTGCGTCGGCGGCATAAACGAACGCGGCCATGTCGGAGTATATTTTATAAACGGTCTCGCGAACGGAATTCCCGACTCATTAGCGTAGCCCACCGCGTGGGCTATGCCGCTGTCCGGCACGCCCGCGACTATATCGGGGTTCACATTTCCGTCGGCGTTATCCCGTTTCGCAAGCATCTCGCCGCAGCGGTAACGCATATTCTCAACATTTATTCCTTCATAGCACGAGGTGGGATATCCGTAATAAATCCAAAGGAACGTGCATATTTTCATTTCCTCGCGCGGCGGCGAAACGGTTTCGACTCCGTCCGCGGTGATAAACGCGATTTCCGACGGTCCGAGGTTTTTATAATCGCTGTAGCCGAGATTCAAATACGCGAAGCTCTCAAACGACGCGCAGAACGCGTCCTCCTTACGACCGATAATAACCGGCGTTCTGCCGAGCTTATCGCGCGCGGCGTAAATTCCGTCCGGTGTGAGGATAAGCATACTCATCGAGCCTTCAATAACCTCCTGAGCATATTTAATACCTTCGACAATACTGTTCTTCTGATTTATAATTGAAGCGGCAAGCTCGGTCTGGTTAATTTTTCCTCCGCTCTGCTCAAGAAAGTGCGGGTTGCCGTTTTTATACGCCATATCGAGAAGCTCGTCCGCATTGGAAATCAGACCTACGGTTGTAATCGCAAAATTGCCGAGGTGCGAACGTACAATAAGCGGCTGAGGCTCGTTATCCGATATACACCCTATGCCGGACAAGCCTTTCATTTCCTCAACGTCACGCTCAAATTTCGTCCTGAACGGCGAGTTCTCAATATTGTGAATAGCGCGGTTGAAGCCGTCCTCTCCGTATACTACCATTCCGCCTCTCTTTGTTCCCAGATGCGAATGATAGTCCGTTCCGAAGAACAAATCGTATGAACAGTTTTTCTTGGATATAACGCCGAATATGCCTCCCATAAAATGCCCCTTTCTCGTTGTTCGTATATAATTTATTTATAAAAACAAAGCCTGAACGGTTTTGTATGAGTCTGATATACTTAATCTATATCAATCGGATATTTTCCGCTGAAGCATCCGTCGCAATAACCGCATTTCGCGTCGGGAATAATCCTTCCGAGCGAATCGACGCTCAGAAATCCGATACTGTCCGCGCCGATAAGCTTGCGTATGCCCTCCATATCATAATTGCAGGCTACAAGCTGATCTCTCGACGGAACGTCCGTGCCGAAATAGCACGGCCACAAAAACGGCGGCGCCGAGGAACGTACGTGAACCTCTTTCGCGCCGAAACTCCTTAAAAGGCTTACAATTCTTTTCGAGGTGGTTCCTCTTACAATCGAATCGTCCACCATTACAACTCTCTTTCCCTCGACGGCGCTTCTTAAAACATTCAGCTTGATTCTCACGGAATTTTCACGCATTGCCTGCGAGGGCTGTATAAAAGTTCTTCCTATGTATTTATTCTTTACAAAGCCGATTCCGTACGGAATACCCGACTCTTGAGCGTAACCCATCGCCGCGCTCAATCCGCTGTCCGGCACGCCGATTACAACGTCCGCCTCGGCGGGATGCTCCAGAGCGAGATATTTTCCCGCGAGCATCCTCGAATCGTGCGCCGACTGTCCCTCTATTACGCTGTCGGGACGGGCGAAGTAAAGATACTCGAATATGCACATAGTATGCTTTTCTTTTTCGGTATGAGTTTTAACGCTCTTTATTTCGCCGTTTTTAACGACAACGATTTCGCCCGGCTCAATGTCGCGCTCAAATTCAGCGCCTACCGCGTCGAGAGCGCATGTTTCCGAGGCGAAAACTACCGCTTCTCCGCGTCTGCCCATACAAAGCGGGCGGAACCCCCGCGGGTCGCGCGCCGCTATCAGCTTCTGCGGACTCATTATTATCATCGAATACGAGCCTTCAAGACGCGGAATGGTTTTTTCAACCGCTTCCTCGATACTTCCCGAATGAATACGTTCCTTTGCAATCGTATACGCTATCATTTCGGTATCCGTCGTAGTCTGAAATATCGCGCCGGTAGCGCTCAGCTCCTCCGAAAGAGCGTCCTTGTTGACAAGATTTCCGTTGTGAGCGAGGGCGATATTCCCCTTGATATACCTTAAAACAAGCGGCTGAGCGTTTTCACGCAGACTTTCGCCCGTAGTCGAATAACGCACATGACCTACCGCCATTGCGCCGTTAAGGCGCGTCAGTATATCGTCGTTAAAAACATCGCCGACAAGTCCCATATCCTTGTAATAAGTAATATTGCGGCTGTTGTTTACCGCGATACCGCAGCTTTCCTGTCCCCTGTGCTGGAGAGCGTAAAGACCGTAGTACGCGCTTCTCGCGCAGTCTCCCCCGGGGTCGTAAATCGCGAAAACGCCGCACTCCTCGCCGATTTTATTGTTTTTAAGCATAAAAATCACCATAGCCTTTCAACCCACTGACCGTCGTAAAAATTTTCAGCGCTCTTATCCGTGGGGCGACAAGGCGTTAAGCGGCAAATCCACGCGCGTCCGTCCGAATCCGGTTCCCCCCGGGCGAAGGACAAAAACGCGCGAACGATCAGATAACGTAATTTCTTACGTTATTTACCTTTAAATAAACAAAACGCCTTTGCTTTGCGTATTAAATTTTTAATGCTTTTATATTATATACTCTTTTTAATCAAAATTCAACACTTTTTATACAAGTATAATTATAAATTACGCGAATTATCTTGAAAAACAGTTGACAATATACAGTTTCGCTGTTAAAATATTATGGTACGATATTATACTTGTATCGTAATGAAAATATCATAAAAACGATATTTTATAACAGCACCATCAAATTCATAGAAACGCCGGCGTAAAATTCCGTCCGTCCCACAGGACGCGGCGGCGGGAACGAATATACGGCTTCGCATCAGAACGCTGTTTTTTCGGTACGGAAACGTTTTTAGAAAAATTCGATTTTCCACAAGACAAATCAATTGCGATGGTCTTTTACGGGCGCAGTCTATAAGGCGTCCCAGCATTATTAAATTAAATTTCAAAGGGGGAATTTTTTTGAGAATGACCGGCGCTGAAATGGTTGTTAAAACATTAGAAAAAAACGGCGTTAAGGTAGTGTTCGGATATCCCGGCGCGGCTAACTGTCCTATTATAGACAAGCTGTCCTTTTCTTCCATAAAACATATTTTAACACGAAACGAGCAAGGAGCCGCTCACATGGCGTCCGGCTACGCGAGAGTTGCAAAACGCGCGGGCGTATGTACCGCGACGTCCGGTCCGGGCGCGACGAACCTTATAACCGGTATCGCGACGGCGTACATGGATTCCGTTCCTATGGTAGCGCTTACCGGACAGGTTGCGACAAAGCTTATCGGCAAAGACGCCTTTCAGGAGGTTGACATTACCGGAGCCACGCTTCCGTTTACAAAACACAGCTATCTGATAAACGACGGATACGATATCCCCAAGGTGGTAAACGAGGCGTTTCATATTGCGAATACCGGTCGTCCGGGGCCCGTATTGATCGACTTCCCGATGGATATACTGAAGACCGAATTCGATTATCCCGACGACGACGCCGAGGTCAACATCAGAGGCTATAAGCTCATCAGCAAAGCAAACGAGTCGCAGGTTAAGAAGGTCGCCGAGGCGATTAAGAAGGCTAAAAAGCCGATTATACTCGCGGGCGGCGGCATAGTCATATCGGAGGCCGAAAACGAATTCCGGAAATTTGTTAAGGAAACGGATATTCCCGTTGTTTCTACCATGATGGGCATAGGAACTCTTCCGACGAACAGCCGGAGATATTACGGAATGATAGGCTCGCACGGCGCGAAACGCGCCAACATGCTCTTTAACCGCGCGGACCTCGTAATCGTAATGGGTTCAAGGCTCGGCGACAGAACCGTCGCCAACGTAAAAGGACTCGAGGAAGGCAACAAGCTGATACATATAGATATCGACCCGGCTGAAATCGGCAAAAATATTCAGCCGTATATTCCCGTCGTAGGAGATATAAAGGACGTTATTGAACAGCTTATGCCGCAGATTTCAGACTATAAGGCGGATAAATCATGGATTGCCGAGGCGGACGAGTTAAAAAACCGCTTTACGCATAAGCAGCCGAACGAGGACAACGGATTTGTAAATCCGAAATATTTCCTTGAAACGCTTTCCGAAAAGACAAATTCCGACGTATATCTCTCGACGGAAGTCGGACAGAATCAGATTTGGTGCGCAAACCATTTCACATTTACATCGCCGCGCTCGCTTTTAACATCGGGCGGCTTCGGAACGATGGGCTACGGGCTTCCCGCGGCAATCGGCGCCTCCGTCGCGGCGGAAGGCGGCAAACCCGTAATAGCGGTAATGGGCGACGGCAGCTTCCAGATGGATTTGCCCGAATTGGGTACTATGGCTCAGTGGGATATTCCGGTAAAAATGGTTCTGTTCTTAAATCACCGTCTGGGTATGGTACACGAGCATCAGTATCTGCTCTATAAATCAAATTATCAGGCGGTAACGATCGAGGGCAAGCCTGATTTTGAGATACTCGCGAAGGCGTACGGAATCGAAAGCTCCACCGTCTCTGAAAACAGCGGCGTAAGCGAGGCTATCGACAAAATGACGTCGGCGAGAGGCTCGTATCTGCTTATCGTTAACGTAAGTCCGTTTGAACCTACGGGCGACGCTCTTAACGAAGCTACTCTTCCGAAAAAGGAGGATAAGTAAAATGGAAAGATACACATTATCCGTACTTGTCGAGAATAATCCCGGCGTTCTATCGAGAGTAGTCGGTCTGTTTTCAAGACGCGGCTTCAATATCCATTCGCTGTCCGTCGGAACAACGCAGGATCCGCACATCTCGCGTATAACCATCGAGGTGAACGGCGACGCGCTGATTGTCGAGCAGGTCTCGAAGCAGCTCTCCAAAATTATGGAGGTTATTAAAATAAAAACTCTCCACGACAGCGAAATCGTAAAACGCGGTCTCGCGCTTGTAAAGGTAAAGGTTTCACCCAAAACAAGAAGCGAGGTTATAGAAATAACAAACGTGTTCAGAGCGAATATCGTAGATATATCTCCGAATACGCTTACGATCGAGCTTACCGGTCACAACAGAAAGCTCGGCGCGTTTATCGACCTCGTAGAGCCGTACGGCATTGAGGAAATAGCCTGCACGGGCATGACGGCTCTTGAGAGAGGAGCGAATACGCTGAAACTCGATAAGTAAATCGCGGTTCTTGTATAAGCAGAGATAAATATTATATATTTATATTATAATTATAAAATTTTAAACAAATGGAAAGAGGTAATTTAAAATGGCACAAGAAGCAAAAGTATTTTATGAAAGCGACTGTAATTTAGGTCTCCTTCAGGGCAAGACGATCGCTATCATCGGTTACGGTTCGCAGGGACATGCTCACGCGCTTAACTTGAAGGATTCGGGCTGCGATGTAATCGTCGGTCTTTACGAGGGCTCAAAATCATGGGCGAAGGCCGAGAAGCAGGGACTTACCGTATATACGGCGGCTGAAGCCGCGAAGAAGGCCGACATTATCATGATTCTTATCAATGACGAGAAGCAGGCCGACCTTTACAAGAACGAAATCGAACCTAATCTTGAAGCGGGCAATATGCTTATGTTCGCGCACGGATTTAACATTCATTTCGGAACAATTGTTCCTCCGGCTGACGTCGACGTTACGATGATTGCGCCTAAGGGTCCCGGTCACACGGTAAGAAGCGAGTACCTTGAGGGTAAGGGCGTTCCGTGTCTTATCGCCGTCGAGCAGGACGCTACCGGCAAAGCTCAGGAGCTTGCGCTCGCGTACGCTCTCGGTATAGGCGGCGCAAGAGCGGGCGTTCTGGAAACAACCTTCAGAACAGAAACAGAGACAGACCTCTTCGGCGAACAGGCGGTTCTCTGCGGCGGCGTTACGGCTTTGATGCAGGCGGGTTTTGAGACGCTTGTCGAAGCGGGTTATGACCCGAGAAACGCTTACTTCGAGTGTATCCACGAAATGAAGCTTATCGTTGACCTTATCTATCAGAGCGGCTTTAAGGGCATGAGATACTCGGTTTCCAATACGGCTGAATACGGCGACTATGTAACAGGTCCGAAAATCATTACGGCGGAAACAAAGAAGGCTATGAAGAAGGTTCTTTCCGATATTCAGGACGGCTCGTTCGCGAAGGAATTCTTGCTTGATATGTCGCCCGCCGGACGTCAGGTTCACTTCAAGGCTATGAGAAAGAAAGCCGGCGAGCATCAGCTCGAGCAGGTCGGCGAGGAAATCCGCAAGCTCTACAGCTGGAACAACGAGGAAGATAAGCTGATTAACAACTAATTTGAAAATCGCATAAGAATAAGAAAAAGTGTTTCGGATAAAATTTTGAAACACTTTTTTATTGGCGTCTTCGGACGCGGAAATAAACCTCCGGTTCTACCGGAGAAAAATAAAAGCGCGGCGCGTTTAAAATATAGGCGTCTATACCATATAAAGCCGATAACAGCTGAGAAAAATTCGTTGTAAATCCGCCGTAAATTTGCATAAATTCCGTCTCGCTTGACAATTACGGCGGTTTATATTATAATAATAGAATAAACAAAGGAATAACGGGAGATTTTTGCATTGGAAGAGACAAGAGCGGCCGGCGGCAAGGAATTTGTATTTTCGATAATATGGACGATTGCGTTGCTGTTTATAGGAAAATATATAATATTCGCGCTGCCTCAATATAAAGTAATCGGCGCTATAATAACAATACTGATGTTCTGCGTTCTCGGCTTTTTTGTGCTTACGAGGTACGCGGCTGTATACACATATACTCTTAAAAACGACAGATTCCGCGCGAACAGAAAAATCGGACGCAGGAATAAGGAAACGGATTTCGCCCTGTCAAGCGTAATGATGGTCACGAAGCGCAAACCGGATAAAAAAGTAAAATACACTCAGACTATGAGGGCAAGCGTTTTTTCGGCAAAAAACATATGGTACATCGTATATGAAAAAAGCGGAGCGCCCAACATGCTTGTATGCGAAATATCGAAAAACATGGCGGATAAAGTCAGAAGCAGAGCGAAAAACACAAAGCTTCATTCCGCGGAAAGGGATTGATTAATGGTGAATATAATAGGAGTACGTTTTAAAAACGCGGGCAAGACGTACTATTTTAATCCGCTTAATTTTGATATAAAGCAGGGCGACAACGTTATAGTCGAGACGGCGCGCGGAATGGAATACGGCGGCGTTGTTATGGGCGTAAAAACTATTGACGCCGAACAGTTCAAAAAGCCGATAAAGTCGGTTATACGTCCGGCGACGGAAGAGGATACCGAAAGATATAAAAAGAACAAAGAGCTCGAGAAGGAAGCGTATAAAATCTGTCTTGAAAAGATACGCAAGCATAAGCTGGAAATGAAGCTTGTCGAGGTTGAATATACCTTTGACGGAAATAAAATCCTGTTCTATTTTACCGCGGACGGCAGGGTTGATTTTCGCGAGCTTGTAAAGGATTTGGCGACTGTTTTTAAAACAAGAATAGAGCTCAGACAGATAGGAGTGCGCGACGAGGCAAAAACTCTCGGAAGCGTCGGAGTATGCGGCAGGGGTCTTTGCTGCAGTCAGTTTCTGGGCGAGTTCGCGCCCGTATCGATAAAAATGGCAAAGGAACAGGGGCTTTCGCTTAATCCCGCAAAGATTTCGGGAGCGTGCGGAAGGCTTATGTGCTGCCTGAAATACGAGCAGGACACATACGAGGAGATATTGAAAACAACGCCGCGTCAGGGCGCGCTCGTGAAAACGCCCGACGGCAAAGGAACCGTGGAATATGTAAGTCTTCTCAAGGGTCTTGTGAAGGTGAAGCTTGACGATAAAAACGAAACAACACTTAAGGAATTCAAGGCGTCTGACGTGAAAATACTTAAGCACGGTAAAAATAATGATTTGACTAAGGAAAACAACGCCGGTTAAAATATTTTTAAAAAGTATTGAAGTGTGGGTATTTTCATGATATAATCATTTTATGAAACGTCCGTGCGGACGTAATAGCGATAAGGAGGTGTATTTTAATGGCATATCAGATTTCTGACGAGTGCATCGCTTGCGGAGCGTGCGCCGCTGAATGTCCCGTCGGCGCGATTACAGAGGGAGACGGTAAGTACGTTATTGACGACGGCGCTTGCATCGAGTGCGGAGCATGCGCGGGTACTTGCCCCGTTGGCGCGCCGCAGCAGGCATAATTAAAGTAAAACAGAAAAGGCGTTGTATAGAGGTAACTCTTCGCAGCGTCTTTTTCTTTTAATTTAAACTACGGGTAAATCTTATTGGGAGGTATATTACTAATGAAAAAGATTACTCTCGTTGTCACCGTTCTGATATCGGTTTTGACGCTCGGATCGTGCGCTTCCGGCAGAGTGGTGTACGAACGTCAGACGGACAAGCTCCCGGTAACGGGCAAATCATGGACGGTACTCGTGTACATGTGCGGATCAAACGGTGAAACAGAATCACGAATCGCTTCGGATAAGCTTTCGCAACTGATGAGTGTGGATTACCCCGAAAACATCAGCGTCGCGGTACAGACGGGCGGCAGCGCCGAGTGGCATACAAAGGGTATATACAGCGATTACAGTCAGCGCTTTGAAATCGGAAAGAATACGATGTATCTGGCGGATCAGGCGGTAGCCTCGAATATGGGCGACTACAAAACGCTCAGGGACTTTCTGAACTGGGGAACCTCGAATTATAAGTCTGATAACTATATGCTTATCCTGTCCGGAACGGGCGGGGGATGCGTAAACGGTATGCTAAGCGATGAGCAGTATGAAAACGACGGTCTGACTCTGGAGGAATTGTCTTACGCTATAAGCCTGTGCGGCAAAAAGTTTGAAATAATCGGTCTCGACGCATCTCTGATGGGCGGAATTGAGACGGCGGCGGCGCTTTCCACATGCGCGGATTATCTTGTGGCTCCGCAGGGCTGTCAGAACTCCGACAGCTGGGACTATGAGGGAATTATGAATTATATCTGCTCGAATCCGTCGGTCGGCGCGGAGGAGATAGGGAAAGCGATATGCGATACATACTACAGTAAATGCGTGAGAAACGGAGTTCAAAAGGACGCGGCAATGTCCATAACGGATATGTCGCAGATATCCTCGCTTACACAGGCTTTCGACGGCATGGCGGGATATATGCTTACCGCGTTGGATTCGCTTGATAATTACGCCGCGCTTGCCGACGCCGTCAGCGGCGTGCATGCGTACGGCGGAACGACTATCGACGAGGGATATTCAAATCTGATAGACCTTGGCGATATGGCTATGAAAATAAGAGAGAATGTCGGGAATACAGCCGATGTTCTGATCAACGCGCTTAATGAAGCCGTAATTTACAGGGTATGCGGGGAACGTCAGAAAGATTCCACGGGAATGAGCGTATATTATCCGCTCCGCGCCGATAACGACGAGCTTCAGAAATATATGGAGATTTCCGCAGGAACCAAATACAAGGAATATCTGCGTAAAATATGCGTAAGCTGTTCCGTTACGGACGACGACGGAATAGAGGATTATACCGGCTCGTGGGCGTGGAATACATATAACGAGGATATGCAGTGGATGGAATACAAAACAATACTGGACAGTAATTCATACGAGCTTAATATTCTCGGCAATATGAAGCTGTTTTCGGATGTGTCGGTTAACGTGTATAAGAAAAACAAAAAGGACGATTACGTGTTTATATGCAGGTACGGCGATATTGAAAGCGAATGGGATGCGGGAATATTCAAATGTCCCGATAAAGTGGAAACGCTCCGTCTGCTCGGACAGAATGTTACGGCGCGCTTCGCGGGAAAATGCGGCGAATGCGACGTGTATTCCATTCCGGTTCTGCTTAACGGAAAAAGAAGCAATATCCGCGCGGAGATCGACGGCGACGGAAAATGCAGCATTATAGGCGCGTGGTCCGGACTTGACGAAAAAGGGCAGGCGACGGAATCAATGCGCGGCGTAGGCGTTTTTGACCGTATAACTCCGGCGCTTTTTGCGTATGACAGCGAGCATAAAAAGACGGACTACATAACGGGTTCGTTCGGACTTAAGCTGTTCGGCGGAGTGAGCGAAAAAACCCCGGGCGACGGAAGCTACATATTTGAGTATGAGCTGACGGATATTTACGGAGCCAAGCGGTACGGCACGCCTGTCGAGGCGGAGATATCGGGCGGAGAAATAAGGTTTGAATAAGAGGCGCTAAATGAACAGCATAAATAACTTGATTGATTTTATAGAGAAAAGCACAGACTGTTACCACGCGGTAAAAACCGTGTCGGAAACGCTTTTAGAAAACGGTTTTGAACGCCTTGAGGAACGGGATAAGTGGACGCTGAAAAACGGAGGAAAATATTTTACGACAAGAAATTTATCCTCCGTAATCGCGTTTAAGCTTCCGAAAGACGGATATAAAAAGTTTATGATATGCGCGTCGCATACGGATTCGCCGTCGTTTAAGCTGAAAAGCTTGTTTGAAAGCGAGTCGGAGGGCATGGTTAAGCTGAGCGTTGAGGGCTACGGCGGAATGATTATGTCGTCATGGCTTGACAGACCGCTTTCGCTGAGCGGACGCGTCGCGACGGTAAGCGGTGGCAGAGTGCGGACGCGTCTTGTAAATATTGACCGCGATTTGCTTATTATCCCGAATCTTGCTATTCATATGTGCGGGAATATAAACAAAGGCTATGAGTTTAACGTAAAACGCGATATGTGTCCGCTTGCCGGAGAAAAAACCGGCGCGATTATGGATATAATAGCCGAAACGGCGGAGGTTAAGAAGGAAGAGATAAAGGGCTTTGACTTGTCGCTGTATAACCGTACGCGCGGAACGGTTCTCGGTACGGGCGGCGAATATTTTGCCGCGCCGAGAATTGATGATTTGCAATGCGTGTATACAACGCTCGAGGGATTTTTAAATTCACAGAACGCGGAGAGAGCAGTCTCCGTATTCGCCGCGTTTGATAACGAGGAGGTAGGCAGCGGCACAAAACAGGGCGCGCGCTCCACGTTCCTCCGCGATACGCTTGAAAGAATTAACGAAGCGTCGGGCGGCGGCAGAGAAGAGTATATCAGAGCCGTATCGGGCGGCTTTATGCTGTCGTGCGATAACGCTCACGCGGTTCACCCGAATTACGCCGATAAATCCGACGGAACAAACCGTGTTTACATGAACGGCGGAGTTGTTATAAAGCATAACGCAAGTCAGCGTTATACAACAGACGCGGCGTCGTGCGCGGCGGTAAAATATTTGTGTGAGAAAGCCGGCATACCTTATCAGTCGTACGCCAACAGGAGCGATATTCCGGGCGGTTCCACGCTCGGAAATTTGTCCTGCGAGCAGGTGGCGGTGAATACAGCCGACGTGGGACTTGCCCAGCTCGCAATGCACAGCGCGTATGAAACGGCGGGAACAAGAGATACTTCATATATGATTGAATTTATAAAAGAATTTTACGGCGGCGGAATAGATTTTTAGAATGAGACTGTCTGTAGCCAAAGAACGGCGTTTTTTAAAACATAGCCTTTATTCCGATAATAAGCAGAATAATTCCGCCGAGAATTTCGGCTTTGCGACCAAGCTTTTCACCGGCTTTCACGCCTATAAACACGGCGGTAAGACTCAGAAGGAAGGTTGTGGCGGCTATAATCGGCGCGCTAATCCATATATCGGCGCCGTTTGCCGCGAAGGAAACTCCTACCGCGAAAGCGTCGATGCTCGTAGCGATTGCCTCTACTATTAGGATTTTAAATGTGAGAGCTTTTTCTTTGCGCTCCTCTTCTTTGGAAAAACCTTCGCGTATCATGTTTATTCCTATAACGCCGAGAATTAAAAGGGATACCGGTCCCGACCATGTTTTAATAAAATCCGCGAAGAGACTTCCCAGATAAAAGCCAAGTATCGGCATAATTCCCTGAAATAATCCGAACGCCGCGGGCATTTTGAGTTTCCATGACGCCGTCATGTTTGCGTATACCATGGAGGCGGCGACGGAGACGGCGAACGCGTCCATACTCAAAGCGATGCCTATAAGTATGATTTCATATATTGACATAATTCAAATTCCTCCCGAAAATCTTATGGTACCGATAGTACTACTATATAAATTTATGGGCGTTAAAATGATAAATAAGATAAAAAAAGCCGAATATATCGGCTTTTTTTGTGTCTGTGTTTATTCAGTGCGTATAATTACCGCCTGATTTTCTCCGTCCCAGTCGACGTCAAATCCAACCATATCCGCTATATCGCGGATTTTAAAGTATGTGTTACCGTTGATGTTATAGGAGAGCGCTTCCTTTTCGTCGCCGTCCACATATACTGGAGCGTTGTTCTGCTCGACGTTAAGCGCCGAGCCCCTGTCGTCGCTGAGTTCTCCGCCGACAATGGTATATTTTACGCCTCTCGAGACGGTTATCGCGCTGAGGCTCTCGTCCCAGGCTACATTGAACCGCGCCGAGGTTGTCCTCAAAACCATTGCGATATCGCGAATTTTATAGTAATTGGAGTCGTTTACCGTGTAGCCGGAAACCTCGACGTCGGCGCCGTTTACCATGAGCTTGGCGTTGGAGTTTGTCGCGGTAAGCGTGTTTATTCCCTCGTATGTATCGACAAAGCGCTTTATCTTCGTTCTGTTCGGATATCCGTTTGAAAGAAAATCATTGCCGCAGATGTCGGTATACGGTACAGTCGGGTACATG
Organism: uncultured Lachnospiraceae bacterium; assembly: GCA_964454725.1. Lineage (GTDB taxonomy): Bacteria > Bacillota > Clostridia > UBA1381 > UBA1381 > JALEPO01. The sequence continues at coordinate 1,159 of CAYVUD010000024.1, read as the reverse complement.
CTGACGTAAGATTTTAGAATCTTTTCGGCGCTGAGACGCTCGCCGTCGAAAATCAGCTTGTAATAGTTTATAACCGACGAATATCTCGGAACCTCGCGTCCGACAAATATATATCTGCCCCCGTCTTCGTAAACTGTTATGTCGGTAAGGCATGCGCCTATAATATTGCCGGGTACCTCAATGCTTGAAATCGAGGAGCCGTTCATGGTAAAGCCGGCGCTTATTCCGCCGTCCATTCCGTCGCGCAGTACAAACGCTTCCGGAATACCGTTTCTGTCGAGGTCTGTAATTACGACTTCGTTATACGACGGGTCGGACGACATGATTTTCATCAGACGCGTAACAAACGCTTCGCGCCAGCTTTCCGCCGCGAATGAATTTACCGTAAATGCCGAAAACAGCATTGCCGCGGCGGCTATGGCTGAAATTATTTTTTTCATATTGCCTGTCCTTTCTCGATATTATTGGAAACCTCGAAGGTTTTGTCTACAATCCGCTAAATCATTATACTAAATTTTCACACTGTTGTCAAATTTAATTTTCAAACGACGGTAATTTGCATTCCGCGCATAACATCCAGAGCTTTTTGATGCAAATCGCCGTCCGCGGAGGCGGTAAGAGAGGATGAGACGATTATGTCGGCTTCGGGACACGCCGCCTTAGCTATAACGGCGTTTGACAGCACGCATATGTTGCTTACAAGTCCGCACAGCTCTATAGAGTCATAGTCTTTTCCTTCAAGATATTTTCCCATTTCAAGAGATGGGAAAGTGTTTTTTTCAAAGCATATTTTGTCCTTGAGCAGTTCTCCGGCTTCGCCGTAAAGTCCGTGTCCCTCCGTGCCTTTTATACAGTGGGGAACAGGAAGGCGTCTTCCTTCAAGCGTGTTCATGTAATCGTTTCCGTGCGTGTCGAGAGTGTAAATTATGTCGTCGTCGGCATATTCTCTTATCTTTTCCGCGATACGCTCTTCAAGAGCCTCGGCTCCGGGAAAACCAAGGGAACCGTCTACAAAATCCTTCTGAAAGTCAACGACAATAAGCAGTTTCTTCATCTTAATCAGCTCCTTTATAAATTTAATTATACAGCGTTATGCAGAGATTGTAAAGTAAATTGTAGTTTATAGCATTCGCTTCGCGAATGCGCGACGTCCCCTACG
>CAYVUD010000023.1:0-17729 GCA_964454725.1 uncultured Lachnospiraceae bacterium | reverse complement strand
CAGCTCAATTATAATATCACATTCTTTCCCCTTTGTCAACACTTTTTTGAAAAAAATATGTGGACAATGGCGCGTATTTTCAATCGCGCGTCCGCTCCATATGGAATATTTGCGGGAATATTTATAAAATCTTGACTATACGGTGTGTTTTTGATAAAATAAAGAAAGATAAATTTATTGGGAGATGTACATAAATGAAAAAATTAATGCTTGGAAACGCTGCCGTCGCGCGCGGGGCATACGAAGCGGGCGTCGGCGTTGTTTCCTCTTATCCGGGCACTCCAAGCACGGAAATAACCGAAAATATCGTAAAATACGACGATATATACGTTGAGTGGGCGCCAAACGAAAAGGTGGCGGCAGAGGTCGCGGTCGGCGCGGCGACAGGCGGAGCGAGAGCAATGTCGTGTATGAAGCACGTCGGTCTAAACGTAATGGCAGACCCTGTGTTTACGTCAAGCTACCGCGGAGTGAACGGCGGTCTTGTTTACTGCGTCGCCGACGACCCCGGTATGCACTCGTCGCAGAACGAGCAGGACTCGCGCCACTACGCGGAAGCGGCGAAAATACTTATGCTCGAACCCTCCGACAGCGGCGAGTGCCGCGACTATACAAAAACGGCGTTTGAGCTTTCGGAAAAGTACGACACGCCCGTGTTTATGCGTCTTTCAACAAGGGTTTCGCACTCGCAAAGCCTTGTCGAGGAACAGGAGCGTATCGATTATAAGCTAAAGGATTACGTTAAAAATCCCGAAAAGAACGTAATGACCCCCGCAAACGCAATAAAGCGGCACGTTATAGTGGAGGAACGAATGAGAGCGCTGACGGAGTTCGCGGAAACGACCGAGCTTAACACCGTTGAGGATAACGGCGCGAAAATAGGCGTTATAGCCGCGGGAATAGCGTATATGTACGCTAAAGAAGCGCTCGGCGGCAGCGTAAACTACCTCAAGCTCGGTATGGTCTACCCTCTTCCGGAGAAGAAAATCAAGGATTTTGCGGAAAAGTGCGGCAAGGTTTATGTTATCGAGGAGCTTGACCCGTTTATCGAAAACCACTGCAAAAAAATAGGCGTTGATGTTATCGGCAAGGACGTGTTCACGCTACTTGGCGAGTACACGCCGGCGATGATAAAGAAGCAGATTTTGGGCGTTGACCCGCCCGAATTTGACGCGCTCAATGAAACGGCTCCGGTAAGACCGCCCGTGATGTGCGCGGGCTGTCCTCACAGGGGTACGTATTACGTTTTAAAGAAGCTCGGACTTAATGTTATGGGCGATATTGGCTGCTATACGCTCGGCTCCGCGCCGCCCTTGTCAAGTATGGACACGAACCTGTGTATGGGCGCGGCGATCGGCGAGGCACACGGCATAGCCAAGGCGCGCGGAAACGATTTCGCAAAAAAGACCGTTTCCGTAATCGGCGACTCGACGTTTATTCACTCCGGCATTACCGGTTTAATAAATATGGTCTACAATAAGGGCATAAACACCGTACTTATTCTCGACAACTCCATAACCGGTATGACCGGTCATCAGGACAACCCCACGACCGGCTACACAATACGAAAAGAACCGACGAAGCAGGTTAATCTTATAGCTCTCTGCAAGTCGATCGGTATTGATAATGTTGTCGTGGCGGACCCGTTCGACGTAAAGAATTTTGAAAAGGTTGTAAAGGAAGAAACGGAGCGCGAGGAGGTTTCGGTTATTATCGCGCAGAGACCGTGCGCGCTTTTGCCGAATATGCGTAAAAAGTATACGGGTCACTGCGCTGTTACCGATAAATGCAAAAAGTGCAAAATGTGTATGAAACTGGGCTGTCCCGCGATTTCGGCGGAAAACGGCGCTGTTAAAATCGACGCGACGCAGTGCAACGGCTGCGGCTTGTGTACTAATGTTTGCCCGTTCGGCGCGATAGAGGAGGTATGAGCAGATGAACATAATGATTGTAGGCGTAGGCGGTCAGGGAACGCTTTTGGCAAGCCGTATTCTCGGCAACACCGCGATAAAGGAGGGCTATGACGTTAAGGTGAGCGAGGTTCACGGTATGAGTCAGCGCGGCGGCAGCGTCGTTACATACGTAAAATACGGCGATAAGGTCTACTCGCCGATAATCGATCGCGGCGAGGCGGACTTGATTTTAGCGTTTGAGATGCTCGAGGCAATGCGCGCCCTTCCCTATCTAAAAAAAGGCGGCAGGATAATCGCGAACACGCAGCATATGAACCCGATGCCGGTAATCACCGGCGCGATGAGTTATCCCGAAAACATAGAGGAAAAGCTCGGCGCAAAGGTTGATTTGCGGGCGGTAGACGCGCTTTCGCTTGCTGAAAAGGCGGGCAATATAAAAGCGGTAAACGTGGTTCTTATAGGACTTTTGGCGAAAAGTACGGACGTCGATAAGCAGGTATGGCTCGACGTCATAAAGGAAACTGTGCCGGAAAAGCTTCTCGACGTGAATTTAAAGGCGTTCAATCTTGGCTATGGACTTTAATAAACGGTTAATAAGCATAAAAAAGCAAGGACTTAAAAATCCTTGCTTTTTTATATGCCTCTTACCGGCACTGTTTCTCAATTATTTAATCAGCCGATCTTAGCGGGGTTGACCTTTATACCGGGACCCATTGTCGAAGCTACAACAACGCTTCTTAAATACTGACCCTTGGCAGCCGACGGCTTAGCCTTTATAATAGCGCCCATAAGAGCGTTAAAGTTTTCCTGAAGCTTTTCCGCTCCGAACGAAGCCTTACCGATGGGGCAGTGGATAATGTTTGTCTTGTCAAGACGATACTCAATCTTACCTGCCTTAATCTCGTTTACCGCCTTTGTAACGTCCATAGTTACCGTACCCGCCTTTGGCGAAGGCATTAAGCCCTTCGGTCCGAGAACCTTACCCAGACGTCCTACAACGCCCATCATATCGGGGGTCGCGACAACAACGTCGAAATCAAACCAGTTTTCTTTCTGGATTTTCTCAACCATATCCATTTCGCCTACGTAATCAGCGCCCGCTTCCTTCGCCTCGTCAGCCTTGGGACCCTTCGCGAAAACAAGAACTCTTGAGGTCTTGCCCGTACCGTGCGGAAGCACGATAGCGCCTCTTACCTGCTGGTCGGCGTGTCTTGAGTCAACGCCCAGCTTTATGTGAGCCTCAACCGTTTCGTCAAACTTAGCCGCGGCAGTCTTTGTTACCAGCGACATAGCGTCGGCAACCTCGTACTGCTGTGTTTTATCAATAAGCTTCGCGCTTGTCTGATATTTCTTTCCTCTGAACATTTCATATCCTCCTTCGTGGTCAATCGAGAAAAATCTCTCCCACCTTCTATTAACAATTAGTCACCAATCAATACGCCCATACTTCTGCAAGTTCCGGCGATCATACTCATAGCTGCCTCAACGCTCGCCGCGTTTAAGTCGGGCATCTTCTGCTCCGCGATAGCCTGCAAATCAGCCTTCGAGATAGTCGCAACCTTTGTCTTGTTTGGAACGCCCGAACCGCTCTGGATTTTACAAGCCTTCTTGATAAGAACCGCGGCAGGCGGCGTCTTTGTTATGAAGGAGAACGATCTGTCCGCGTATACCGTGATAACTACGGGGATTATAAGACCCGCGTCCTTCGCTGTCTTTTCGTTAAATTCCTTTGTAAACTGCATAATGTTTACACCGTGCTGACCCAAAGCAGGACCAACAGGGGGAGCCGGGGTTGCTTTTCCGGCAGGAATTTGTAATTTGATATAACCTGCAACCTTTTGTGCCATAATGGCCACCTCCTTGAAAATTTACGCGGATAGTTTATCCGCCTATTGTGGTAATTGCGGATGCAGACCGCCATAGGCGGCTGCTACCTCCCACTGTTACCAGAGGGATAAATATTAATACGCGCTTGCGCGCGCAAAAACAGCTTTCGCTGTTTTTGAACCAAATTGATAATTTTGCGCGGGAGCTATCCCGCGATATTGTTTAATCGACGGCCTCAACCTGCGAGCTGTCGATCTCAACGGGCGTCTCGCGTCCGAACATCGAAACCGCGACATTGACCTTGCCCGTTTCGTTGTCAATACTCGTAATTTTACCCGAAAAGCCTTCCATCGGACCCGCTTTTATTTCGACTGTATCGCCTACGGAGAAATTAATCTCCGCCGCGCGTATCTTCTCAACGCCCATTCTCTCAACCTCATCGTTTGAGAGCGGAACGGGCTTCGAGCCGGGGCCTACAAAACCGGTAACGCCGCGGGTATTTCTGACGATATACCAGCTTTCGTCCGTCATAACCATTTTTACAACGACATAACCGGGGAAAAGCTTGCGCTGAACAACCTTTTCCTCATCGCCCTTTTTCTCAACCACTTCCTCCAAAGGAACTCTTACGTCGGGAATTAAGTCCTGCATACCGCGGTTTTCAACAGACCTTTCGATATTGTCCTTAACCTTGTTCTCATAACCGGAGTATGTGTGAACCACATACCATTTTGCTTCTTCGGCCATAACCGTTCTCCTTCCCTAACAACTGCTAAAGTATATTTGTCAGTGTCTGGAACAGTTTCGCGAAAGCAACGTCCAATACGCTCAGTATTATCGTAACGATTATGATAAATGTTATGATAATGCCCGTGTTATGAATAAGCTGCTCCTTTGTCGGCCATGTGACCTTCTTAAGCTCGGCTCTGGTCTCGGTGAAAAATTTCTTTACTCTTGTGCCGAAGCTCTGCTTCTTTTTTAAACTATTTTCAGCCATTTTTACACTCCTTACCGCTTTTTTTAAATTACTTTGTTTCCTTATGAAGAGTGTGCTTTCTGCAGAACTTGCAGTATTTGTTCATTTCAAGTCTGTCCGGATCGTTCTTCTTGTTCTTCATAGTATTGTAGTTTCTCTGCTTGCACTCCGAGCAAGCCAATGTAATCTTTACACGCATTTTTTACACCTCCGATTTTCACTTTCCGCCCGTTTTTTTCGGAACCGCTTTCGGGTTACAAAAAAAAAGAGCTTTTCCTAAGCACACCTATTTTACCATAACATAGGGGGCTTGTCAATAGTTTTTTTAATATTTTTTTATATTTTTATTAATTCATAAAAGGCGCGGGAGGCGCGCCTTTTACCGCCGCCTCCCGCGTTTTTTACATACCGTCTCTCGGCGAAACGCCCTGTCCGCCGTTTGCCGCCGGAGCCGGCGTTTCGGTCGGCGCGGGCGCCGCCGGTCTTGCGGCAAGCTCTCCGTTAAGGCTTTCAACCTCCGCGTTTAAGCGTTCCACCTCGCTATTGAGGAAATCTATCTGCTGCTTGAGCTGTACGTTCTCCGCGACCGCCTCCGAAACCTGCGCCCGAGTGTCGCTCTGCGAGCCGACGATAATCCCCACGGTTCCGAGCGCTATAAGAATTGCCGCCGCGACGCACAAAACCGCGATTATTACCTTACTTCCTTTTTTCTTCTGTTTAGAGCCTATGCTCGTATATATCTGCTGCGCCATTATTTTCGCTCCTTAAATCATTATTATTATAATTGTACCACACTTTTTACCGAAAATAAATACAAATATTTCTCTTTGACGGATTTTTTTGTGATTTTTTCAATCGCCTCGGCGTACAAATCGAGCTGCATACGGTACTTTTCCTTTATTTCCTCGATTCCGTTTTCGCCCGAAACCTTATCGGTCTTGTAGTCGAGAAGCACGATTCCGCCCTCCTCCTCGAAAAAGCAGTCGATAACGCCCTGCAAAATCATTGTTTCGCCGTCGTAATCGCCGCCGAGACTGTTGTTGTAGAGCTTCGCGGGTATGGCGATCTGAAAATTCCGCTCGCGCGTAACCGCCGGCGAAGCAAGCATACGCGCGCCAAGCGGACTTTCAAAAAACTCCGCGCAGCGCTCCGCCATATTCTCCGTTACCGCCTCCTCGTCAATCTGTCCGGCGGCGGCAATACGCTCAATCTCCGATTTTATAAATTCCGTCCTGTTTTCCGCGTTTCTTATGCCGTCAAGGTCTATATACGACATAAGCTGATGATAAGCCGTACCTATCTCGTTTGCGGGCGCTTTATCGCGCATAAAGCGCGGTGTGCGGCTCATAGCCGTGAAATCATACTCGTTGGGCTTTGACTCCATATACTCCTCATCATCGCCGTTATAAAGCCGTTTAAGCGCCGAAACCGATGTTTTTGACGGGATAAGTCCGCTTTCCGGATACTTATACTTGAAATCGAGTATCTCCCCGACCGCCGCGATAAGCTCGGCGCTCGGCTTTTTCGGCTCGGTTGTTTCGTTTTCCTCATCGCTCACCGCCGACAAATCCGAAACTCCCGCCTCGGCAAGCCGCCAATTTTCGGCGTTTACCGCCGCGGGGTAGAGCCAATCCATACAGCACTTCGCTTTAAGCGCGTTTTCCGGCGTCATAACGCCTTCGGCGTTAATCATATCGCGCCATTTCTCCATCTGCGCCTCGCGTCCCTCCGCCGTCGGATACCTCTTCGCTCCCGTAACGATAAGCTTCTCCTTCGCGCGCGTCATTCCCACATACATAAGGCGCATAGCCTCGGAAACCTCCTCCGCCGCGTTGACCTCGGCGACAAGACCGCACATAGGCGTATCCTTATAGTAGCTTTTTTCCGCGTCGGCGTACTTTAAACCAAAGCCCAGATCCTTATTCAGAAGCACGCGGCTTTCGCTGTCCGGCTTGCCGCGCAGTCTTTTTCCCGTGCCGGTCAAAAATACCACGGGGAACTCAAGACCCTTGCTCTTATGTATCGTCATTATCCTTACAACGTCGTGGTTTTCGCCTATAAGCTTCGCGCCGCTCAAATCCTCGCTCCTGTTTTGCAGCTTCTCAATATATCTGAGAAAGTTAAACAGTCCCTTAAAGCCCGATTGTTCGTACTTTTTGGCGCGCTCGTAAAGAAGCCGCAGATTTGCCTGCGCCTCCTCGCCGCCCTCCAAAACGCCCATAAAATCGTAAAAGGCGGTTTCCGAATAAATCGTCCAGATTAAATTCGCGACCGACTTGCGCTTTACATATCCTCTCCACCGCTCGAGAGAGTCAACGAGCCGTTTGCACTTTGCGCCCAAATTATCCGAAGCTTTCTCGGCGCGGGCGCAAACGGCATAGTAAAAATACTCCGTACGCGGCGCGAAAAGCCTGATTTGGGCAAGCTCGTTATCGGTAAATCCGCCAATGGGCGAGCGCATAACGCTCACAAGCGGTATGTCCTGCAAATGGTTGTCGATAAGCGATATAAGCGTGAGCATAAGCTGTATCTCGCGCCGCTCAAAGTAGTTTTCAATCTCCACAAACGCGGGTATGCCGCGGCTTTTAAGCGCTTTCATATACACGTCGCTCACATACCGCACCGATTTTGACAAAATCGTTATGTCGCGGCAGCGTATATTTCTGTAACGCCCCGTTTCCTTGTCGTAAATCCTGTAATTTCCGTCGAGAAGCTCGCGTATTCTGTCCGCGACATACGACGCTTCGAGCTTATCCGAAACTCCCGCCGCGCTGTCGGGTAAATCGGGTTCCTCGTCTCCGCCGATAACGGAGAGAAGGTGCAGCTCGGAAATATTATCCGACTCCGGAGCCGGATAGCACTCGCGCTCCTCGTCGCGCACGATAAGCTCGTCGCCCTCATAGGCGACGTCGCCCGCTTTGTCCGACATTACGCGCGAAAAAATATCGTTTACGCTTTTTAAAATCTCCCGACGGCTCCTGAAATTCTGCGACAGCGCTATATTTCGTCCGTCGGCTCCCGCGGACTTGTAATCGTTTCGCCTGCGTTTGAATATGGACGGGTCGCCGCCGCGGAAGCCGTAAATGCTCTGCTTTAAATCGCCGACCATAAAAATGTTTTTCCTATCTCTCGAAATTGTCGTGAATATCGCGTCCTGCAGACCGTTGGTGTCCTGATACTCGTCTATTAGAATTTCGTCGTACTTTTCGCGGTACTCGCCTCTCACGGTCTCATTTTCGCGAAACAGTCTGTAGGCGAGATGCTCTATGTCGTGAAATTCCTTCATCGAACGGCTTTCCTTTTTCGCGGTGTACGCCCTGTCAAAGCTCTTTACAAGCCATACCAAATCGCGCGCGGTCTTTGCCAGATCGGCGCTTCCCACCTCAAGGTTGAAGTCGTCCGCGCTCATATTCACAAGCTTTTTCGCCGCGGACTTAAACGTCTTTTTAAGGTCGTTGCGCCTCTGACAAAAGTCCTTCCAGTCATCGTCGGAGGACTGCTTGGTTTTGGGCATTTTGCTCGGCACAAGGTTGTCCAGACCGTCCGCCGGCTCTATATATTTTTTATAAAACTCATACGCGCCGTCCCAGTCCGTAACGGCGGCAAGCTCCGCCGCCGCGTTTACGCAAAGGCACATTCCCTGCCAGAGCGTACCCCAATATTTTTTCATACTCTCATCGGCGCCGTTAATGTACTCATTAATGTCGGCGGTATTTCCGCCCGCCGTTTTTATCATTTCTTCCGCGAGAGAAACGAAATGTTCACTGTATTCCCTTCCGAGCCTTACGCAGCCCTCGTCTATAATATATTTCTTCGCCCATTCTCCCCCGCTCATATCCTCAACGTACATCGAAGCCGCGTCGTCAAGCCACCTTTCAGGCTCGGCAAACGACTGTATAAAGCGGTAAATTTTAAGAATAAGCCGCTTTAACGCCTTATCGTCGCGGTTTGAGGCGTACTTGTCCGCAAGCGTCAGAAAGCGCTCGTCGTTTGCGATATACAAATCGTTAAAAAGCGCGTCAAGCGAATCGTCCATAAGAAGCTCCGCCTCCGCCGTATCCGCTATGAAGAAGCCGGGGTCAACTCCGAGCGAATGAAAATTATTCTTGACGGTTCTCAGGCAAAACGCGTCTATCGTCGTTATGTCCGCGCCGCCCGCGAGCCGAAGCTGACGCTTTAGGCGCTCCTCCGTTTCGGCGTTCTCCGCCTCGTCGAGAGCCTTCTGAAGGCGGTCGATAATTTTCTCCTTCATTTCTCCCGCCGCCGCGTCGGTAAACGTCACTATAAGAAGGCGGTCAATGTCCGTGTCGCCGCGCAAAAGCTTTGTTATCACGCGCTCAACCAGAACCGCCGTCTTGCCCGAGCCTGCCGCCGCGCCGACAAGTACGCTTCCCTTTCCTATCGGCGCGTCTATTGCCTCCCGCTGCGCCTTTGTCCAGACAGCCATTATTCCCCGCCTCCTTTCTCTTTCATCATTTCCCAAACCGCCGCCTTATCGCCCTCGCGGTTTCTCGCGCCGCGCTTGTCGTAATCAAACGCGCACGCCTTTTTGTAATCGCAGTAATCGCACGCGCTTGATTTTCCGGCGGTATACGGCGAGAGCGATATGTTTCCGCTTTTTATATCTCTGTCCGTTTTTTCTATGCCTTCTCCAACCGTTTTCATAAGTCCCTCTATCTCGGCGCGCGTGTGTATGCTGTCGCTTTGGACGATTTCGCCGTTTTTCGCGGAAATATTGAGGAACTCGCTTTCGCCGCCGTCAAGGAGACTGCTGTCCATATCGTATATGACGCGGTTGTCGCCGTCGGAGTCAACAAACGTAACGCCGTCGAGCCGCCGCGCCTTACTATGCTTTATATCCGCCTTATCCGCGCCGTCGCCGTATTTGAGCTTTTCAAAATCGTCTCTGACCTTGTTATAGTATATACCTGTAACATCGGGCGTTTTGCCCGTATCCTCGCGCACCAGCTCGCGCGCGGCTATGGCGTATATAACCGGCTGCATATCTATGCCGTTATATACGTCAACAACGTCGAACGCGTTTTGACCGGTCTTATAGTCGATGACCCTCACGCGCGCCGCGCCGTTTTCCTCGTTATACAAATCAAGCCTGTCTATAATGCCCTTTACCTTCACTCCGCCGCCAAGCTCAAGCTCAAAGTCGCGCTCCAAGCCGTCCTCGGCGTACCTGCCGTTTTTAAAGCTCATATGAACTATCTTGGCGGCGTGGCTTATGGTTTTACCCATTCTGGAGAAAATACTCGCCGTTCTTTCCTTGTCGCGCGTAACAGACGAGAGCATATTCTCGCGCGTTGTTTCTATTATTTTATTGAGTATCTCCTCACGCGCGGGAGCCGTTCCTTCCTCGTCCGCGCTCCTAAGTCCGCGCCAGCGGTCAAGCTTCTCGCTGTCTGTTTTCGCGCCTTCCTCGACCTTCTCGCAGAACCTCTTTATTACCTCGTGGGCGTAGCTTCCGACGTCCGCGGGAGTTATCTCCCACTCCTGCCGCTCATACGCTCCTATACCGTATTTTATAAAATACCCGAACGGACACTTGGCGTAAGCGTTAAGACGGCTCGCGCTGTACGCGCCCTTTCCCTCGTAGAGCCTTTTCGCGAGAGCGCCGTCCAAGCTAATATCGCGCGCGGCGAACCTGCCCGCGCTTTCCAAAAGCGAGAGCATACCGTCCCATTCGCCGCTCTTTTTATACCATTCGTAAGCCGCCTCCCAGACCGGACTTCGCGCCGCGCCGCCGGATTTATTTATAAGCATTTTATGAATCGTCGCCTTCGGCGAGGAAATATATATCTTTTCCGCCGTATCGGGGAGCAAATCGAAAATAGCGAGCTTCGGGAATTTCCTGTGAATATCGAGTATCATACGCGAGGCTCTCTGCGCTCTGCCCTCGGAATTTTGGAGCGGATAGCTTAAAAACAGCCGTTCCGTAACGGCGCACATCGCGCGGTACACCTTAAAATACTGCTTTTCCATTTTCTTTTTTGTGTCCGGCGCGAGACGTATGCCGCAAACCTCCTCCATTTCGCCGCGGTCACGGTTGGAGAGAAAACCCTCGTCACCGCGCTCGTCGGGGAACGTGCCTCCTATCGCGCCTATAACAAACATCGCCCTGACGCTCGACTCGCTGCTCCGCTCGACGTTGCCGACGTATACGCGGTCAATTCCCGAGGGAATGGTGCGTATCTCGCACTTGGCAAGTCCCGCGCGGATATATTCGCCAAACTCCGCCCTGTTCATCTTCTCGTCGCCGACGGTTACGACCGTCTGATTAATAACGTCTAAAAGCAAATTCCAGATTTGGGTAAACTGTTCCGCCTCGTTTAACATTCCGTCCTCGCGAAGCTGTCCGGTTCTGAATTTCAGTCCAGCGTAGAGGTTGACGCTCTCGAAGTAATCAAAAAGCGCCTCCGCGTGTTCGCGCGCCGTCCTGCGGCGCGAGGTGGCGTCTTTAAACGCGGCTATCGGCGCGGTTATCTCGGCTCTCAAATCGTCAAAGCAGTCCGCGTCTGTTTCCTCCTCCGCGCCGAACGCCGCCGAGAGCAGATTGCCGCTTCTTTTCCACGCCGTTTCGCCCAGCCATTTGCTCTGCCCTCTTATGCCGCAGCGCAGCACAAAGTTTTCAAGAGCGTCAATTTTATTTTGGTCAAGCGGCAAATATCCTCCCTCGCTCTTTTCGTATATAAAGCCGGCGCGGAGATAGGCAAAGACCGACTCATAGCTCCAGTCGTCCTCGAAAATATCAAAGAGCGATAAAATCTGCAGGGCTATCGGGTGGTCGGAAAGGACTATGGTACTGTCGGTAAAGAACGGTATTCCGTATTCCGCAAACACCGTTTCCACGATATAACGGTACTCGTCCGCGTCGCCGCACAGAACCGCTATGTCCTTAAATCTGAAGCCGTCCTCGCGCGCCAAATCCACAATCCTTCCCGCCGCGTACTCGACCTCCTCATACGCGTCGCGTCCCTCGAAAAGCGAAATGTCGCGCGTTCCCTCGTCAAATACGGCGCGGCTGTTGTTCCAATTTTCAATCAAAAACCGAAGCTCACGGCTTTTTATATGGCAAAGTCTGCCGCTAAGCGGCACAGTTTCACAGCCGCCGTAAAGCGAGGACATCTCCTCAAGACGTAAATACATATTCCGCATTTGCGCGTATGTGCCGTCGTCGTTTTCGGGATAGTTGACGCACACGGTAACATTTACGTTCCTTGACAAAAGCGCCTCGATAACGCCGAGCTGATTGGGCGTAAGCTCGTCGAATTTCGCGAACCACACATACGTGTCCGCGCCAAACCCGCCGCTCGTTTGTATATACTCCGCGAGCCGTTTTATATCGTCCTCGCTGTCGGTGCAGCCGGATTTTTCAACAAAGCCGGAATACATATTATAAATCGCGCCCAAAGCCGCGATTTTGTTTTTGAGCGGCGCGTTCTCCGTAATTTTATCCACACTCTCAAAAAGCATATCGGGCGTTACGGAATAACGCTTCATCTCGCTTATAAGCGACGCGGTAACGTCAAGAAAGCCGGGCTTTTTTATCGAGGCGATAAGTCCCGCGTCGGTTATTTCCGCGGTTTCGCAGTAACGGTTTACCGCCTTATGAATAAGCATCTGCTTTCCCGCGGGGGTAAGGTACTTTAAATCCGCCGCGCTCAGGCAGTTTATCGCCATTTTGCGAAGCGTAAGAACCTCAATATTGTTGAGTCCCGTTCCGCCGAAGCGCTCTACGAATTTACGCTCGGTTTCGTAGGAATAGTGGTTGGGCACTATCATAACGCACTTTCGCGACGGATCTTCCGCGTGCCTTTTTTCTATTTCACGCAAGCACAAATCAGCTTTCCCCGAGCCAATCGCTCCGCGTATTATTCTCATCGGCATATTTTCACCCTCTTTTTATCTGATATATCTATTGTAACACATTTGCCGTCCAAAAAAAAGCCCTAAAAAAACACCGCGCGGAAAAATTCCGCACGGCGTTATTCTATCTTATCTCAACTGCGCGCCGAGTACATTCTCAAGGCTTCTCACAACCTTATCAAACACCTTCTGCACCTCTTCGCCCGTAAGACTCCTGTCCGACGCGCGGTAAACGGCGCTGTAAGCGACGCTCTTTTTGCCCTCGGGTATCTGTTTGCCCTCATACACGTCAAAAAGCGCAAGTCTTTCCAAATTTTTGCCCGACGCTTTCTCTATAACCGCCTCAATATCCGCTACCGGTACCGCTTTATCGACCAGCATCGCAATATCGCGCGTTACCGCCGGAAATTTCGGCAGCTCCTTAAACTTAATGTCCTTTTTAATATTTGCGAACACCGCCTCAAAATCAAGCTCCGCCGCGTAAACCGGCGTTTCAAGCTCGAACCCGCGGGCGATCGCGGGGTGTATCTCGCCGATAATGCCGAGCGTTTTACCGCCGGCGCTTACCTTCGCGCAGCGTCCCGGGTGGAATGTCGGGTTATCGGTAACGGCGTCGTACCTAACCCTGTCAACGTGAAGTCCGTCAAAGAGCGACTCGCACGCGCCCTTTAAATCATAGAAATCCACATTATCGCCGTACATTCCCATTGTGATTTTAAGGGGTTCCTCCGGCAGACTGTCCGCGCCGGTCGGTATAAATACCTTGCCGACCTCAAAAAGTCCGGCTGAGGCGTTTCTGTAATTATAATTTCTCGACAATATATCGAGCATACTCGCGATTGTCGTGGTACGCATAATCGACGTGTCCTCGCCGAGCGGATTTGATATTTTAACCGCGTTTCTCAAGTCGCTGTCCGCGGGGATACCGAGCTTATCGAAAACCGACGGACCGGTGAACGTATAAGTGTAAATCTCGTACATACCCTGCGCCGTGAGGATCTCGTTTATATTATCCTGCATAATCTGGCGAGCGTTCTTCTTGCCGCAAGTCGCCTCGCCCGAAAGAAGCGTTACGGGTATATTGTCGTAGCCGTAGAAGCGCGCGACCTCCTCGGCTATATCCGCCTCGCCCGCCAAATCGGGTCTGAACGACGGCGGAGTAACCGTCATCTTGTCGAGGTCGGTTTTTATTTCGAGCGCGTCGAATATTTTTACCATATCCTCTGTCGGAATATCCGTACCCAGAAAAGCGTTGATTTTGTCGGGACGGAACGCGAGCGTTTCCATATCGGTAACATTACCCGTAACGTCGATCATTCCGCCGACGTTCTCGCCGCAGCCAAGCTCCTCGACGAGCTGACACGCTCTCTCAACCGCCGGAACCGTGTTGTGATAGTCAAGACCCTTTTCATAGCGCGAGGACGCTTCCGTGCGGAGTCCGA
The DNA here is from genome assembly GCA_964454725.1 of uncultured Lachnospiraceae bacterium. Lineage (GTDB taxonomy): Bacteria > Bacillota > Clostridia > UBA1381 > UBA1381 > JALEPO01. Next base: position 3,696 of record CAYVUD010000023.1, on the reverse strand, counting down.
CGCGCTGAGCGGTAAGTCTTACCGAAGCCGCGTCAAACGTCGCCGACTCAAATATAACCGTCGTCGTGTCGTCCTTGACCTCGCTGTTGAAGCCGCCCATAACGCCCGCTATCGCTACGGCGCGTTTGCCGTCGGCGATTACGAGATCGTCCGGCGAGAGCGTTCTGTCCTGAGAGTCGAGCGTCTTTATAACCTCGCCCTGAGCGGCGCGTTTTACGATTATTTTATTGTCCGCCAAGTCGCGCAAATCAAACGCGTGCATCGGCTGACCGTACTCTAAAAGCACATAGTTTGTTATGTCAACTATATTGTTAATAGGACGCACACCGCACGCGCGAAGGCGCTGCCGCAGCCACGCGGGTGACGGCGCGATTTTTACGTTTTTAACCATTCTCGCGCAGTAACGCTTGCACTTGTCCTTGTCAAGAACCTCAACGCTTATCGTGTCGGCGATGTTTTCGTTATTCTCCGTGAACTTGACCTCGGGTATCGTGAACTTTTTCCCGAACGTCGCCGCGCTCTCGCGGGCAAGTCCGATTATCGAGAAGCAGTCGGGGCGGTTAGAGGTTATCTCAAACTCGACAACCGTTTCGTTCATACCGAATATGTCCTTTATGTCCTTACCGACAGGCGTATCGTCGGGCAAAATCAATATGCCGTACTCCGGCTCGTAGCCGAGAACGTCCTCGCTTATGCCCAGCTCCTCGTGCGAGCAGAGCATACCCTGCGACTCGACGCCGCGCATTTTCGTCTTTTTAATCTTAACTCCGCCGGGGAGCTTCGCGCCGATAAGCGCGGTCGGAACGATTATTCCCGCCTTGACGTTCGGCGCGCCGCATACGATTTGAAGTATTTCGCCCGTACCCGCGTCAACGGTGCATACGCGCAAATGGTCGCTGTCGGGGTGGTCAACGCAGGTCAGAACCTTTCCCGCGACGACGTTTTCGACCTCCGCGCCCATATCCTCATAGCCCTCGACCTTGGAGCCGCTCATTGTCATCTTATCCGAATATTCCTTCGGCGTAACGTCTATGTCCATATAGTCGTTAAGCCAGCTCATAGGTAAATTCATTATACACTCAATCCTTTCAAAAATTTATTTATGTCTTTTTTGCTTTTTAAAATATAAACGTCCTTGCCGTTATTTTGCAAATACTTGATTTCTCCGAGAATTTTCTTTCTTTTTTTGCGTCCGTCAAAAAACACCCATTTCGCGAATTTCAAATCGAATTTTTCAGTACAGCCTTCGCCCATATCGGGACGCGTTTTACCCTTATATACTCGGCTGCGCCGCCACGCCCGATAAAAACAGGTAAAACGGTTAACGTCCAAAAAGATCGCCGTATCGCACAAGTCAAGACGCTCTTTCCACAAAACTTTCCTGTACGCGCCGTCCACGATCCACCGTTCACGCTCCAAAACAGGAGTTAAAAGCTTGACCTTATGCTCCGTATCGCTTTCAACCCAGTTTGGAAGCCAGTGAAGCGCGTCCATATGCGTCGGCTCGATATCAAGTATTTCGCCTAAACGTCTTGCAAGCGTGGATTTGCCGCCGCCGGAAAATCCTATTATTATTATCTTGTCCATCAGAACTGCGAGAGAAATCTCAAATCGTTCTCAAAGAACAGTCTTATGTCGTTAACGCCGTATTTGCCCATCGCTATACGCTCAAGTCCTATGCCGAACGCGAAGCCGGAGTAAATCTCCGGGTCAATGCCGCAGTTCGCGAGAACCTTCGGGTGTACCATACCGCAGCCGAGAATTTCAATCCAGCCTTCGCCCTTGCACACGCCGCATCCCTTTCCTCCGCAGGCGAAGCATGAAACGTCGGCTTCAGCCGACGGCTCCGTAAACGGGAAATGGTGCGGTCTGAAACGCACCTTCGTATTTTCGCCGTAAAGCTCCTTTAAAAACGTTTCAAGAGTACCCTTCAAATCCGCCATCGTAACGCCTTTGTCGACGACAAGTCCCTCAATCTGGTGGAACACGGGCGAATGTGTGGCGTCAAGCGCGTCGGAGCGGTAAACCTTGCCCGGCGCTATAATGCGTATCGGCGGCTTTTTCTTTTCCATAACGCGCACCTGGATACCCGAGGTCTGTGTTCTCAGAAGTATGCCGTCGCTAATATAGAAGGTGTCCTGAGTATCGCGCGCGGGATGATTTTCGGGAATGTTTAAAGCCTCAAAGTTGTAATAATCCGACTCAACCTCGGGACCGTCGGCTATTTCGAAGCCCATGCCGATAAAAGTGTTTTTGATGTTGTCCATAACTTTTGTAAGCGGGTGAAGCTCGCCCTTTTTCTGCGCTCTGCCCGGCATGGTTACGTCAATGATCTCAGACTTGAGCTTAATTTCCTCGAGCTTGGACGCAATCTGCGCTTTCTTCGTATCAATATGATTTTCAATCGCCGAACGTATCTCGTTCGCGAGCGCGCCGATAACGGGTCTCTCCTCCTTTGACAGCGAACCCATGCCCTTTAATACGGCGGTCAGTTCGCCCTTTTTGCCGAGAAATTTAATTCTCGCTTCCTCGAGCGCGTCCATATCGGACGCTTTTTGCAGCGCGTCAAGCGCTGTTTTTCTGATTTCCTCTAATTTTTCTTTCATTTATATCTTCCTTTCGTTATTTTTCATTATACCGCCCCTACGAAAAATTCGTGGCGGGTGTGTAGGGACGGCGTCGGGGACGCCGCATATTAAAAATTACGGTTTATGCGCGCGCGTCCGCGCCGCCTAAACGGTAACTTTCCGTTTCAAAACAAAAAACCTCGTCCCGTATAGGGACGAAGTATGTGTTTCAAAACTCCGCGGTACCACCCGTATTCCGATAAACCGGCGCTCGTTTGACGTATAACGCAGTCACGCGTCGCTCGCTACTCGCCTCGCGGTTTCACGAACGCGGCTCGGGAATGAAATTTCAGTACGTACTCTTACCGCGCGGGCTCGCAGCTTAATAACCCGCGCTCTCTTTAGGCGAAATACAACCTACTTTGTTCCGTCGTTGCCTTTAATATTCAATTACTGTTATTTATAACATATTTTAATGATTTTGTCAAGAGTTTAAAATCAAAATGAGAGCGGACAACATATCGAAAATATCCGCGCTTTTTGAAATTTTCCGAAAAAAACGCGAACGCGTTTTACCGCGGCGATTGCGGAAATAAACAAGATATCCGCTATATTTCCGAGAAATTCAACCTGAGGTTGTATTAAACTATCCGATTTGCGTATAGAAATTTTACCGTTTTGCCGCTATAATATAATCATAACGGCGCTGTTAAATAAAAATCAGGAGACTAAGATAATGAACATTGGATTTAAAATAAGAGAACTGCGCAAGGAACGCGGTATAACGCAGGAACGCCTCGCGGAATATCTCAATATTTCCTCGCAGGCTGTATCAAAATGGGAAAACGGAACGAATTTGCCGGATATTACGTTTGTGCCGAAGCTGTCGTCGATTTTTTGCGTAAGCACGGACGAGCTGTTTTCGACGAAGCCCGAAATTACGGACAAAAAAATAGCCGAATACAAGAAAAAAGCCGCCGAGCTATGGAATGTTTTCGATTACCGCGGCGTCGCCGAGCTTATGGAAAAGGCTGTTTCGGAATACCCCGCCAATTACGAATTTATGTGGGAGCTGGTACACGCGCTTTCGCATAAAAAACGAAAAGACCGTGATTTGGGAAAAATTATA
>CAYVUD010000022.1:0-17797 GCA_964454725.1 uncultured Lachnospiraceae bacterium | reverse complement strand
AATTTCGCGTTTGGGGACAATTTATTTCATTAATTTTATGTAAATTTTTTATTACCCTCTCAAACGCTTCCTGCACCGCTTCCTCCGCCAATGATTTATCACGCAGGTATTTGTACGCCTCGTGATACATTAATCTGCAGTATTTATTGTAGAGCGCCTCTAATTTTTCATCTTCTTTTTTTAATTTTTTCCCGAAAAAAATCACCAAATCACCTCTTTTTTAATTGTATACTTTTAAGCGGCGTTTGTCAACAGACGCAAAAAGGGCGTTCCCCGCGGAACGCCCTTTCTCTGTTATTGCTTTGCTTTTTTTATAATCTTAAGCCTCGAGTGTTCCTCCCTGTCCTTTTCCTCAAGGGCGGTTCGGATCTCCTTCGTAATATTCTCATACAGCGGTATGGTAATATTCTCGAGAGCGTTCGCGCGTTTCTGCGTCTTTTTTATGTTCATCGCCAGACGGTAAACCGCGTTCTCTATCTCGGTAAGCTTAACGGTAAGCTGCTTTACGCGCGTAAATTTCATACACGCCTCGTCAAGCGCCGAGCTTGTTCCGTAGAAGCTGTAAATAGGACGTCCGTCCGGCTCCTTAATGCTTACAACCGGTATTTCAACGCCCATAACGCTCCTTAAATCAATCGAAACGCCCTCCTCAAAAACCGCCGAGCGCGCCAAATTTGAAACGGCGCTCACGCCCATTATAAGGTTGGCGGACTCGAGCGCGCGGTACGCGTCGGAAAAGGTCTCCTCAATCTGCGCCTCGACCGTTTTCGCCTCCTCGATTAATTCCATCATTTCGCGAATAAGGATATTTCGTTTTTTGTCAAGCATTTCATAGCCCTGCTTCGACAGGCGCAGAGTGTTCTTCGCCGACATAAGATTGCCCTTTGTCGGCGCGGGATTTTTTTGCATAAAATATCCTCCTCTCCCAAAAATAACGCGGCGCGGTAAGCCGATTTACTTCGCCGGCTTTAAATACTTATCCAAAATCTCGTCGCTCACGCGGTCAAGCTCGGTTCTCGGCAGCATAGAGAGAAGCTCCCAGCCGAGATTCAGCGTTTCCTCGATTGAACGGTTCTCGTCCCTGCCCTGCGCTAAAAATCGAGCGTCAAACTCTTTTCCGAACGCTATATATTTCTTGTCTATCGGAGAAAGCTCGTCCTCGCCTATAACCGAGGCAAGGCTCTTAGCGTCCTCGACTCTCGAGTACGCCGCAAACAACTGGTTCGCGAGCGACGGGTGATCCTCGCGCGTGAAGCCCTCGCCTATGCCGTCCTTCATAAGACGCGAGAGCGACGGCAAAATCGACACCGGCGGATAAACACCCTTCAGGCTCAGGTCTCTGCCGAGAACTATCTGCCCCTCGGTAATATAGCCGGTAAGGTCGGGTATGGGGTGCGTTATGTCGTCGTTCGGCATAGTCAGGATAGGAACCTGCGTAACCGAGCCTTTTGCGTCCTTTATAATGCCGGCTCTCTCATAAAGAGAGGCGAGGTCGGAATAAAGGTAGCCCGGGAATCCCTTTCGCGACGGTATCTCGCCCTTTGACGAGGACACCTCGCGCAGAGCCTCGGCATACGAGGTCATATCGGTAAGAATTACCAGCACGTGCATATCGTGCTTAAACGCCAAATATTCCGCCGCCGTAAGCGCGCAGCGCGGCGTTATAATCCTCTCAACGACAGGGTCGTTGGAGAGGTTTAAAAACATTACAACCTTGCTGAGGACTCCGCTCTCCTCAAACGATTTTCTGAAATAGTTCGCGACGTCGTGCTTAACGCCCATCGCCGCGAAAACTATCGCGAACCTCTCGCCCTTTTCATCGTCCGCGTCAACCACCTTCGCCTGTCTCGCTATCTGCACGGCAAGCGAGTCGTGCGGCAGACCGTCGCCCGAAAAAATCGGCAGCTTCTGCCCTCTTATAAGCGTGGCGAGGCAATCGATTGACGATATGCCCGTCTGAATAAAGTTATTGGGGTATTCGCGTGACACCGGATTTATCGGCTGACCGTTTACGTCGCGTGTTTCGTCGGCGAAATACTCGCCCATACCGTCTATCGGGCGTCCCGCGCCGTCAAGCGTGCGCCCGAGCATTTCCGGCGAAAGTCCGAGCCTCATCGGTTCGCCGGTAAACCGCGTTTTCGTGTTCGTCAGGGACAGCCCCGTCGTTCCCTCAAAAAGCTGTATTACCGCCTTGTCGCCCTCAATTTCTATTACGCGGCCTATACGTTTCTTTCCGTCGTCCATCGTAACCGTTACCATTTCCTCGTAGAAATCGTCCGTTACGCCTTCTATAATCGCAAGAGGCCCCTGAATATCGCTCAGTCCCATATATTCTATAGCCATTTTCAGCCCTCCCTCCGGTTTTTCAGTCCGTCAAAGGCGGCGTTTATTTTGCGCTCCAGTTCGCTAAACGGCGCGTCAATATTCTCGTTGCCTATCGCGTACTTTATCTTTATAATCTCGTCCGCCATTCCCGTTTCGGCAACCTTTGAGTATACGACTCCGCTCGATATAAGCTCTTTCATACGGTCGTCCAAAAGGAGAATAACGTCCATCATTCTGTTCTGCTTCTCAAGCGGAACATACGTGTCGTCGGGGTGAAACGCGTTCTGCTGTAAAAATCCGACTCTTATAACTCTCGCAACTTCCAATGTCGCCTTCTGACTGTCCGGCAGAACGTCCGCGCCTATGAGCTTTACTATCTCCATCAGGCTCGATTCCTCCTGCAAAATCGCCATTATGCGGCCGCGCTTTTCCATAAAGTCCTTGGCGACGTTTTTGGAGTACCATTCGGTCAAATCGTCAATGTACTCGCTGTAGCTCGAAAGCCAGTGTATCGCCGGATAGTGTCTGGAGTACGCCAGACTTTTGTCAAGCGCCCAGAAGCAGCGGATAAACCGCTTTGTGTTCTGCGTTACGGGTTCGGAAAAGTCGCCGCCCTGCGGCGATACGGCTCCTATAATCGAAACCGAGCCTTCGGTTCCGTTTAGGTTGGCGACATAGCCCGCGCGCTCGTAGAACTGCGACAGCCTTGACGCGAGATATGCCGGAAAGCCTTCCTCGGCGGGCATTTCCTCAAGTCTGCCGGAAATTTCTCTCAGAGCCTCCGCCCAGCGCGAGGTCGAGTCTGCCATAAGCGCCACGTCGTAGCCCATATCACGATAATATTCCGCTATCGTAACGCCCGTGTAAATGCTCGCCTCGCGAGCCGCGACGGGCATATTTGAGGTGTTGGCGATAAGCATTGTACGGTCGAGCAGCGGACGCTGCGACTTGGGGTCGATAAGCTCGGAGAACTCCTCCAAAACCTGCGTCATTTCGTTGCCGCGCTCGCCGCAGCCGATATATACTATTATGTCCGCGTCGCACCATTTCGCGATCTGATGCTGCGTCATCGTTTTGCCCGTGCCGAAGCCGCCCGGCACCGCCGCCGCGCCGCCCTTGGCGAGCGGAAACATCGAGTCTATTATACGCTGACCGGTTACAAGCGGTTTCTCTATCGGCTGACGCTTTGCGTACGGTCTCGCGGTCTTTATCGGCCATTCCTGCTTCATTGTTATGTCAATAACATCGCCGTCGGCGGTTCTGACCTTCGCGATTACGTCGGCTATTGTGTATTCGCCGTCCTCCGCTACCCAATCAAGCGTTCCGCTTACGTCGGGCGGTATCATAACCCTATGCTCGATAAGGCTCGTTTCCCGCACCGCGGCGATTATATCGCCGCCGGAAACCGTATCTCCCGCCTTCGCCTTAAAAACGGCGTTCCATTTTTTCGTTTCGTCGAGCTGTTTTACCTTAACTCCGCGCGCCACAAACGCGCCCGAAAGCTTTCTTATGTCGGCGAGAGGACGCTCTATACCGTCAAAAATACCCGAAATTATGCCCGGCGCAAGCGTAATGGAAAGCGGCGCGCCCGTACCCTTCACCGGCTCGCCGGCGCGGAGTCCCGTTGTTTCCTCGTACACCTGAACGATCGTCATATCCGACGTTACGCCTATGACCTCGCCGATAAGCTCGTCGTTTCCGACGTACACCATTTCCTGCATTTTAAACTCGTCCGAGCCTTTTACCTTAACGACAGGGCCGTTTATTCCGAAAATCTGACCTTGTGTCATAATTCATAAGTCCTTCCTATTTCTTAATTAATACTCAAACCGCTGCTCTGCAAGAACTCGCTTCTCTGCTCCGAGAGCATTTCGCCGAAGGAGTAATCCACGGCTACGCGGCGGTCGGGATTGTAAACCTTGACTCCGCCAAGAAAACCGCGCTCCTCCGCCGCCTCAACGGTTACATTTTCGCCGCACAGCTCCTCTATCTTATCCTTATATTTCAAATCGTCCGGAGCTATATAGATAATCTTGGAGCCTTTGCCCACCTCAAAAAGCGATTTTTCGGTTTTATCCAACAGCCACGCCTCGTATTCGCCGCTTGCGGCAAACGCCTTGAGCTTTTCCGCCGCCGCGTCCATAACATCGCGTATTATATTCTCGCGCGTCAGCAAAAGCCGCTTTTTCGCTTCAAGCTCCTCTTGCAGCACCATAGCGTTTGAGTGCTTCTGAGCCTCCGAAACGGAACGCTGAATTTCCTCATACGCCTCCTGCAAAAACTCGTTTTCCTTTTTCGTCAGCTTCTCCTGATGCGCCTTCTCGACAGTTTCAAGTATTTCGTCGCGCCTCTTTGACGCGTCCTTTAAAACAAGAGAGGTGAATGTGTTTAATTTTTCAGTTAAGTTTTCCATAGTTGCGGCTCCTTTCACCTTGAAAGAATTTTGATTTATAATTTTAACCCAATCGACTCTTGCACCAAAGTATTAATCGAGCCGGCTATATCACGGCTGCCGTGACGGTCCGGTATCTCGATGATAAGCGGGGTATGAAGCGTGAGCTTTAAGTTGTTAAGGAACTCCTTAACGGCGTCGCCCGCCTTCTCGGTAAGAATGAGTATGCCGAGGTCGGGGTCGGCTATCGCTTTTTTTATCTCAGCCGTGATGTGCTCCGCGCTGTGCGCGACGCAGCCCTCAATCCCCGCCAGGCGCATACCGATTAGCGTGTCGATATTGTCGCTTATCAAATACATTTTCATAATATGCTCAGTCCCCTTATTACGCAATAATCATAAACGATATAATAAGTCCGTAAAGCGCGATACCTTCGGCAAGAGCGACGAAAATAAGCGTTTTACCCATAATTTTCTCGTTCTCGCTCATCGCGCCTATAGCCGCGGAAGCCGCCGACGCGACAGCGATACCGCCGCCTATGCCCGAAAGACCGGTTGAGAGCGCCGCGCCGATAAATTTCAGTCCCTCGCCCACGGTAAGCCCCGTTTCCGCGCCGGTCGCCGCGAACGCGGGTACCGCGCAGCCGAGCGTATACACAACTCCTATTCCCATTACGCCAAAAAACGTAATAACATTCATCAACAGACATTCCTTGCCTTTTTTCCCGCCCGTCGCGCGGTAAACCGCGAACGGCGCGATTACGCTGAGAGCGATTAATCCGACTAAAACCTTTACTAACATTTTCATTACCTCCAAAAATTATATTTAAAGCATACGCTTTATTTATCCTTTAAAGAAACAAATTCCTTGCCGCGTCCGCTAAAGTAACGGCTGAACATCTCGTAATACTCCAGACGAAGCACCTGAATACCGACGATAAGTCCCTCAAGTACCATAACTATTCCGTTGCCGATTATCTGTACTATAACTCCGCCGACTCCGCCGCCCTTGGCAAGTATCGCCACCGCCATCATCATTCCCACGTGAATTATCGCAAACGCTCCTATTCTGAGGAACGATATGGTGTTCGTCAAAAAGCTCAAAAGCACCTCGAAAAGCTCGAAGAAATTCTCAACGAAAAACATTCCGTCCTTGGGCAGCCAATCCTTTTCTCCCGCGATAAGCTTTGAAAGCGGCTCGCACAAATACATCGAAAGCAGTCCCGCGGCTATCGGGATTACAAACGCGGCAGACGGCGCTCCCCATTTAAGAAATATATTGCCCGCCAGAAGCAGCAGCGAAACATAGAATGTAATTCCGGCGATACCGTTATGCCCGAATATCGCCTCGCCGTTATCACCGCGTCTGAACGAGTTTATGACATTCAAGAGCATACCGAATATTATAATTACAACGCCCATAGCGATCGTTCCGATAAGCATACGCGTCATCTGCTCCATAGGTCGGAGCGGAGTCAGGTGCAGCAGGTTCGGTATTATTTCCTCGTTTCCGAAAAAGCTGCCGTAGACAAATCCGAATATAACGCCCGAAATTCCGACCCAGCCGACAATTCCGCCCAAATCCATTTTCTTAAACTTATACAGCAGGAATCCCGCTATCGAAAGTATCGCAGCCTGACCGACGTCTCCGAACATTATTCCGAAAAAGAGTATATACGTCACGGCGAGTATCGGCGTCGGGTCTATCTCGCCGTAGCTTGGGAGTCCGTACATCTTGACGAACATCTCAAACGGCTTGAATACGGGGTTGTTTTTAAGCTTTGTCGGCGGTTCAAGTCCGCGCATTTCCGACGGGTCGCCCGAGTAGAACATCACCGTGTCGCCCGCCGCCGCGATTTCCTTTTCGAGCTTCAGCGCGTCTTTTTCGCTCATCCAGCCGACAATGTAGAAGAACACATCGCTGTGAACCGCGTTTCGCCGTATCTCGGCGAGCTTATGGCGTTTCCGCGCGAGATTATAAATGCTTCGCACCTCGGCTACGGAGTCGGATAAAAGCCGCGCCGTACGTTCGGTAATATCCTCCGCCTCGCGCTTGTATTCCTCGTTTTCCCGCTTCAGTCTCGCTTGTATCTGCTTCGGCGTTCCCTCGTAGTCCGCGGGAATATTGACGGTTTCAAAGTAAAGCGAGTCGAAAACCTCATCGATTTTTTTCTCAAGCGAGAGCGGAGTGAAATAGAAGCCCCAAACGTCCGTCATATCCTCGGCGGTTTTCACAAATACGGCTTCAATGCCGTTTAAGTATGTCACAAGCGTTTTATAGCTTGTTTTCGGTATGTGACCGAAGCGGAACCTTATAAATTCCATTTTATTGAGCTTCGCCAAATCGACGTCCGCGTCAAGCATCAGTTCAAGCTGAGCTATCGCCTCGCTGTTGCTCTCGATAAACAGATTTAATTCCTCGGTACGCTGTTTCTCGGTTTGCGCCTGCGACGCGACGTTTTCAAGAAACGTCCGCATTTCCTCAATCGTCGCGCTCTCGTTAAGTATCTCTCCATCAAGACCGCTGCCCGCGAGCTTTAAAAGAGCCTTCGCGTCCTTCTCTATCGAGTCGTATTCGTCCGTTTCATCGAAGCTCTTCAAGTTTTTGCGGTTGGAAAGAACCGACGTCGCCTTTTCAAGATGAATGTCTCTGCCGTAAATATATTTTTCGGCTATCGACTCAAAGTCATTTATCTGTCCCGATACCGTAACGGCTTTCATCTTCGTTATTGCCATTTTGCTTCTCCTCTTTTACATCATTTTTATATGTTCTCTGATTGAATCGGGATTTTGGCTGTAGCGTATACCCTCGATTATAGTCGTTATCTTGTCAATCTCAATCTCCTTCAGCGCCAGATACGCGTACACCGCCGCCATCGAGTCGGTATGATTGGAAAACACATATTTGACCACCTTGTACGTTATGCGGTTATAATTCTCCTCGATAAATGTTCCGTCCTCAAGTCCGTCGAATAGCACGCCGTACACGGTTTTTCGCGCCTCCTCAACCATTTTTTCGGGAGTATCGCAAAGCACCATATTTCGCGTCGCGTCCTCGCTCAGCTTGTAACGCACCGGAAGCAGATACGTGAATATCAGCTCGTTCGAGAAATTAAAATATTTCTTGCCGCGGTATATCCACATAATATTGTGCAAATCTATTTTAGTTCCGAAATGCAGACGGATAAGCTCCCGCTGCGACTTGTCAAGCCGCAGGTTAATCGTTTTCCAGACTCCCGCGTAGTAGAGCCTGTCGATAAGCATTCCGCTTGAGAAAAAGTCCGCCTCCGCGTTTTCCGCGCGTCTGAGCGCGTCGGCATACGGTGTTTCGCGGCACGCCTCTATGCAGTCCGCAAGCGACGTCGCGGAGCGCATTATGTCGCGGTTTATTTTCGTGTGAGTTCTGAAAAACGCGTCAAAACGGCTTTTATCTACCGCGTCGTCGCTGACGGTCTCGTGCGTGTAAATATGACGTATCTCGCGCTTCAAAAACTCCAGCTCGTGGCGCATAAACCAGAACCGCATAATCTCGCGCTTGGAATTGTCGATAAAATTATACAGTCTCACGTACTCGTCAACGAGATTGTTTTCAAGAAGAATTTCTATCTCTCCTCTGTGTACGTTGCGCTCGTCAACTCCGGCAAGACAATCGCTGTAGCCCGCGGTTGATTTAAGGTACGAGCAAATGTCGTTTACGCTTTTCTTCGACAAAAGCTCCTCAAAATCGCCGTCCGTAAGAAATCTCGCGTGCATAGCCCGCAGCTTCGCGGCTATCGCGCTGTATTGAGCATTCACCCTATGACACCTCTTATCCTACGATATTGCTTACTATCCTCTCCGCCCATTCGTCCTTGTTTTTATTGTACTTCTCGTTAAGAGAGGCAATATCCGTTTCCGCCTTTTTCCGAATTTCTTCGATGCGCTTCTGAGCGTCGCCGTCCTCAAGCTGTCTTATTGTTACCGTTTTGGCGGCGGCTCTGTCCGCTATGTCCTTATGGAGCTTATCGCTCTCCGTTTTAATGTCCGCGTCAAGGTTTTCGTCAGCCGCCTTCGCGTCCTTTATTATCTCCTGCGCCTGCGCCTCAATGTCGATAATTTTTGAAATGATGTCCTCCATATTTATACACGTCCTCTCCCTGTCTTGGGAAAATCATTCTGACTTCGATTTTACCCTATCCTTAGTTTTTCAAGCTTTGCAGCGGCGCCGGAATCCTTCCGCCGCGCGAAATAAATTCCGCGCTCGAATATTTTTTAACCGGCATTACCGGCCCTGTGCCCAAAAGTCCGCCGAACTCCACTATATCGCCCTCTTTTGTCCCGGGCGCGGGTATTACTCTTACGGCGGTGGTTTTGGAATTGACCATACCGATAGCCGCCTCGTCCGCGATTATCGCCGAAACGGTTGAGGCGGGCGTATCGCCCGGAATAACTATCATATCAAGTCCGACCGAGCAAACGCAGGTCATAGCCTCCAATTTTTCTATCGTCAAAGCTCCGCTTTTTGCGGCTTCAATCATACCCGCGTCCTCGCTTACGGGTATAAACGCGCCGGAAAGTCCGCCGACGTAGCCCGAAGCCATAACTCCGCCCTTTTTAACCGCGTCGTTAAGAAGGGCAAGCGCCGCTGTCGTGCCGTGCGCGCCGCACCTTTCAAGTCCCATTTCCTCCAAAATATACGCGACGCTGTCGCCTACCGCCGGAGTCGGCGCGAGCGATAAATCGACAATACCGAACGGTACGCCGAGCCGTTTTGACGCTTCCTGCGCCACAAGCTGACCCATACGCGTAATCTTAAACGCGGTCTTTTTTATCGTTTCGGCGATAACGCCGAAATCCTCGCCTCTGACCTTTTCAAGCGCGCACTTTACAACGCCCGGGCCGCTTACGCCTACGTTTATAACACATTCGCCTTCGCCCTCGCCTAAAAACGCGCCCGCCATAAACGGATTGTCCTCGACGGCGTTGCAGAACACAACAAGCTTGGCGCAGGCAAAACCCCGCGTGTCGGCGGTCAAATCCGCCGCCTTTTTCACAATTTCGCCCATTTCGCGTACCGCGTCCATATTAATTCCGGCTCTCGTCGAACCGATATTGACGCTCGAGCATACAAGCTCGGTGGCTTTAAGCGCCTCGGGAATTGACTGTATAAGTATCTTCTCGCCGTTTGTGCAGCCCTTATGCACAAGCGCGGTGTAGCCGCCGATAAAATCGACTCCGCACGTTTTCGCGGCTTTGTCGAGCGTTTTAGCGATTTTCACGCATTTCTCAACCGTCGGCTCCTCCAACGCGTCAACAAGCGTCGCTATGGGGGTTACGGAAATGCGCTTGTTTATAATCGGTATTCCGAACTGCTCCTCTATGTCCTCGCCGGTTTTAACCAAATCCTTAGCGTATGACGTAATTTTATTATAAACCTTTTCGCAGACCGTGTCCGCGTCCGGTCCGGCGCAGCTTTTGAGGGAAATTCCCATTGTAATGGTTCTGATGTCAAGGTTTTCCTTGTCAATCATATTGATTGTTTCTATTATCTCAAAGGGATTAATCATCGGATCTCGCCCTCCTTAAATGCGGTGCATCGAGGAAAATATCTCCTCGCGCTGAACGTGTATCGCAACCTCCAGTTCTTCGCCGAGCTTGTTTAATTTTTCGGTTATGTCCTGAATCGAAACCTCGGGGTCGTCAAATTTAACGAGCATAATCATAGTAAACATATCCTGCATAATAGTCTGAGAAATGTCCTCAATGTTTACTCCGCTCTCAAAAAGAGCCATACTTACCTTCGCTATAATACCCTTTTTATCCTTTCCCACTACCGTTACTACTGCCTTCATAGTTTATTCCTTTCCGGTGAATTGTACCATAATTTTTAATTTTTAACAAGCGCGTCCCGAACAAATTTATGCAATTCGCGCAAAGCGCGCCGCGCCCGTTTTTGTGCAATATTTTTCAGCCGTTTCGGCGCTGACGCAGCGCCTCGTACATCAATACTCCCGCCGCGACCGACGCGTTTAACGAGCCGATACTGCCGTTCATCGGAATACTCGCGACAAAATCGCATTTTTCCTTCACGAGCCTGCTTATACCTTCGCCCTCGCTGCCTATTACAAGCCCCAGCGAGCCTTTGAGGTCTATATTGTACATCTCCTCGCCGTCCATATCCGCGCCCGCGATCCACATACCGGACTTTTTTAAATCATCTATTGTATTCGCGATATTGGTGACCTTGGCGACGGGTGTGTACTCGACCGCGCCCGCCGAAGTCTTGGCGACAGCCTCCGTAAGTCCGGCGCTCCCGCGCTTGGGGATAATAACTCCGTGCGCGCCGACACAGTTGGCGGTTCTTATTATAGCGCCCAGATTATGCGGGTCGGTTATCCTGTCGCAGATTATCACAAACGGCGCTTCGCCCTTTTCCTTTGCCCCCGACAGAATATCGTTTACGCTTGAATACTCATACGCGCTCACATACGCTATCACGCCCTGATGATTGCCGCCGCCCGCAAGCATATCAAGCTTGGCGCGGTCAACCTCCTGAATAATGATTTTCGCTTCCTTCGCCTTTTTTATTATCGGCGCTATGGAGCCTTCGTATCTGCCTTTTTTTATAAGTATTTTCTCAACCGTACGCCCCGAGCGTATCGCCTCCAGAACCGGATTTCTGCCTATAATTTTATCCTCCACGGCGCTTTTCCTTTCTTATATACAGTACGAAACCACAAGTGAGTGAAAAGGAAACGCCGCGTTTCCCGCCACTCCCTTGTGGTTAAATTCGTTATTTATCCGATTAGTTCAGAAGGAACTTATCGTGAATTGCCGCTACCGCGCGTTCAGCGTCCTTGCGGTCTACAAGCACTGAAATTTTTATCTCCGAGGTGGCGATCATATTGATGTTGATGCGCGCGTCGTAAAGAGCTTCAAACATAGTCGCGGCAACGCCCGAGTTGTTGACCATACCCGCGCCCACTATCGATACCTTTGAAACGTCCTTTGTCCACTTGACCTCCTTGCAGTTTACGGCTGCCTTGTTCGCCTCCAAAAGGTCAAGCACAGGCTGGAGATCCTCTTCTGTAACTGTAAAGCTGATGTCCTTCTGGCTTCCGTTTCCGATCGACTGAATTATAAGGTCTACGCTTATTCCGTGCTTCGCGAGCATCTGGAATACCTGGAACGCCTTTCCCGGAGTGTCCTCAACTCCGCAAAGCGCGATTCTCGCGACGTCGTTATCTCTTGTCACACCTCTTACAAGCATCTTTTCCACTTGCTCTACCTCCTTAACATATGTGCCCTCATTATTGTTCAGGCTCGAACGAACCGACAATTTAACATTATATTTCTTCGCCATTTCAACGCTTCTGTTATGAAGCACGTTCGCGCCCAAGGACGCCAGCTCAAGCATTTCGTCATACGAAATATCGTCGAGCTTGAACGCTGTTTTTACAAATCTCGGGTCGGCTGTGTAAACTCCGTCAACATCGGTGTAAATCTCGCAAACGTCCGCGTGCAGCGCCGCCGCCAAAGCGACAGCCGACGTGTCCGAGCCGCCGCGTCCGAGAGTCGTTATATCGTCGTATTTATTTACGCCCTGAAAGCCGGCGACGATTACGATACGTTTCTTGTCAAGCTCCGATTTTATGCGCTCGGTATCAATTCTCTTAATTCTCGCCGCGCTGTAGCGCGTGTCGGTGATGACTCCCGCCTGCCAGCCGGTTAATGATACTACCGGACAGCCTATCTTTTCAATCGCCATCGCGAGAAGCGATATTGAAATCTGCTCGCCCGTGGCAAGAAGCATATCCATCTCGCGCTTTGACGCGTTTTCGTTTATTTCCTTCGCCTTTTCGATTAAGTCGTCTGTCGTATCGCCCTGAGCCGATACCGCGACGACTACGTTATTCCCCGCCTTGTACGCGTCGGTTACGCGTCGAGCGACATTCATAACCCTCTCGGCGTCTTTTACCGAGGTGCCGCCGTACTTTTGAACTATAAGTCCCATTGTTTTTTATTCCTTTCCTTCATTATAAACTATTTCAGCTCGCAAACCACCGCGCCGACATTATCAACGTCAAGAATCATACATTTCCATTCGTGACTGTTCTCTGTAAAAAAGCCGCTCATTTCGCCGGCAAATTTACCGTAATCTCTGTCAATTACCGAAAGTATTGTCGGTCCCGAGCCGCTCAGATATGTCGCCAGCGAACCCGCCGAATACGTTTTCTCGAATATTTTATCCATTTCCTCAACGTACTCTTTGCGGTACTGCTGATGCAGTCTGTCCCTAACCCCTTCTCTTAAAAGCTCCGTTCTGCCCGAAGCAAGCGCGTCGCGAAACAGCAGCGCTCTTGAAATATTAAACGCGGCGTCCTTCAAGGGAACATTCTCGGGAAGCGTGCCGCGCGATTTTTTCGTCGCTACGAAATAATCGGGTATCATAACCGCGAATTTTATTCGCGGGTCAAGCTTTTTGCTTCTTACTATGGTTTTTTCGTCCGTCATAACCGAAACGCAAAAGCCGCCGTACAGCGCCGGTCCGGCGTTATCGGGGTGACCCTCCATTTTCGCGGCGAGATGTATGATTTCGTCATACGCGAGCTTTCTGCCCGATATTATATTCGCCGCCAACATTCCGCCGACTATGCACGCGCTCGAGCTGCCGAGTCCGCGAGTCATAGGTATATCGCTGTTCTGCGAGATACGTATGCCCGTCGGAGTATAGCCGACCGCTTCAAACACCGTACTCATAGCGCGGTATACAAGGTTATTTTCGCCCTTGGGAACAAATCCGCCGCCGTTTGAGGTGTATATCTCAAGTCCGCGCGGAATTTCCTCTATATTCATTCTGCTGTACAGGCTCAGCGCAACTCCCAGTGTGTCAAAGCCCGCGCCCATATTGGCGCTCGAGGCGGGTACCTTTACCCTTATCATTCTAAAATCCTTATGCGCGAAAGCACGCCAAGCTTTTCAAACTTTTCTTTTGCGTCCGCGCCCGTAAGCTCCCGCGTTACAAACGCCGACTCTCCGGAAACCGCCTCGTCAACAAATTCGCACCTGCCGAACACCTTCAAAATCTCGTCGGGCGACGCCTTTGTTCTGACAAAATAAGCGAAGCGCTTGTCGTTGTCGGTAGCCATAATGTCCGAGTCCGGCTTTACCCACATAATTTTCTTGCTTCTTTCCCTATGCTTAACAGCGTCCACAATGTCAGCGACGACCGCGCTCGCCGTCGGCAGCTTGCCCGCGCCCGCGCCGTAGAACATAACGTCGCCCACGCAGTCGCCGTTTACGAGTATCGCGTTAAACACTCCGTCAACGCCCGAGAGCGGAGACGTGTTTTTGACAAGCATAGGACTTACTATCGAGTAAATCCTGCCGTCGTCAAAAAATTTGGCGTAGCCGATAAGCTTTATAACCGAGTCCATAGCCGCGGCGTACTTAACATCGTCAAGCGTTATGTCCGTTATTCCCTCTGTTTCTATGTCGTTATAGTCAACCGCCTTGCCTGACGCAAGCGACGAAAGAATGGCTATCTTTCTGCACGCGTCATGTCCCTCAATATCGGCGGCGGGGTTTCTCTCCGCGTAACCGTTATTCTGCGCGTCCTTAAGCGCGTCGTCAAAGGACTTGCCGCGTTTTATCATTTCGTTAAGAATATAATTTGTTGTGCCGTTTAAAATGCCGGCTATCGATTTTATGTTGTTCGCCGTCAGGCACTGATGCATCGGGCGTATAATCGGTATGCCGCCGCCGACGCTCGCCTCAAACAGATAGTTTACATTCTTTTCGCAAGCAATCCCGAGAAGCTCGGTTCCGTATGTCGCGACAAGCTCTTTATTGGACGTAACCACGCTCTTGCCCGACTCCAAAAGGCTTTTCGTAAACTCATACGCGGGGTGAAGTCCGCCCATAACCTCCGCGACAACGCTTATCTCGCCGTCGTTTAAAATATCGTTAAAATCCTTAGTGAAAAGTTCTTTTTCGGGATGGTCGTCAAAATCGCGAATATCAAGAATACGCTTTATATCCACAGTTTCGCCGTAAGTGCTTACACTGAGCTTCTCGCTGTTGGTTTTTATAATATCGTAAACTCCGCTTCCAACCGTACCGAAGCCCATAATTGCAACCTTAGCCATTCCTTTTTTCCTCCTAATCATACCCCTCTTGACGGGTTAATCTTTAATTTCAATATAATATATTACCATATAGCCTTATCAAAGTCAATAGTCTGTCCGTCAAAATCACACCCGCTAACGGGTATACTTTTGTATATTTTTCTCAGTTTCTATGTCCTTAACAACGCTTATAAAGCCCCGCGCGCCCTCGTCTGTTACTATAACGTGTTCCTCAAGCGCCACTCCGACAAGCCGGAGGGCGTTTTTTGCCATCTGAGTGGCTATTATGTCCGCGCCGGACGGTTCGAGGCTCCCTCCCGGGTGGTTGTGCGCCAGAACCACTCCCGCCGCGTCGTTTCGCACGGCTATCCTCACGATTCTTCCTATGTCCAGCTCCGAGGAGTCAAAGGCTCCCTCGCTTATCAGGTCTTTTGAAATAACAGCCCGCCGCGCGTCGATACATACCATATACAGGCACTCGCGCCGGTGTGTTTTGAAAAGCTCGGAAAAATACGTTTCCGTTAGCGCCGGAGTGAGGTATACCTTACCGTTCGTGCGGATATTGTTGTAATAGTGAACAAACTCGTTAAGCGATTTTATAAACGCTGCCGAGCTGTCGCCCATACCGTCTATATCCTTAAGCACCTTGGTCGGCGCGGACAGCACTCCTTTAAGCGTTCCGCACTCCGTTAAAAGACGGTTTGCCAAATCGTGCGTATCCGCTCGCGGTATAGCGTAAAAAAGCATATATTCCAAAATTATATCCTCGCTCCGGTTTTCAAAACCGTCTTGTAAAAGTTTATCGCGAAGTCTCTGACGATGTCCCGCGTGTTCATACTTTTTCGCCATAACGCTCCGTTCCTTTCATTGTCGTTTAAATTAATATCCATATTATTATATACCAAAATTTCCGATTTGTCTATAATTTAACAAAAGATTTAATCAAAAAACGGCGCAAAAAAAGAACGGCATAGCCGTTCTTTTTCTTTTCGTATCAGTGAATAATCGCAAGCTCCGTATCCTTATCGAAGATGTGAAGCTTGTTTGTTTCAAAAGCAATCTTAATGGTGTCGTTGACCTGAGCGGTTGAACGCTGATTAACTCTCGCCGTAAACTGCTTTCCCGCAACCTCTAAGTACAAATACGTCTCCGCGCCCATCATTTCGGTAACTTCTACGTACGCGGAAACAACCGACTCGGGTCTTGACGAGATAAACGCCTCATCATCGTGAATATCCTCGGGTCTTATGCCGATAGTAACCTCTTTGCCGATGTATGTTTCAAGCTCGGGCGTAACCTTGCCCTCGGGGATTTTAATCTTCTCGTCGGCGAAGGAAGCGTAAATGCCGTCCGCCTCTTTCGAGAGCGTTGCGTCAACAAAGTTCATCTGCGGCGAGCCGATGAAGCCCGCAACGAATACGTTGTCCGGCTTTGAATAGAGGTTAGCCGGCGTATCAACCTGCTGAATGATACCGTCCTTCATAACAACTATTCTCGTACCCATTGTCATAGCCTCTGTCTGGTCGTGGGTTACGTAGATAAACGTCGTCTGGAGTCTGTTATGAAGCTTCTTAATCTCTGTTCTCATCTGAACTCTCAGCTTCGCGTCGAGGTTTGAAAGAGGTTCGTCCATAAGGAATACCTTCGGATTACGAACGATAGCGCGGCCCATAGCGACACGCTGTCTTTGACCGCCCGAAAGAGCCTTCGGCTTTCTGTCAAGGAGATGTTCTATGTCAAGTATTTTTGCCGCTTCCGTTACACGCTTTTTAATCTCATCTTTCGGCGTTTTTCTTAACTTAAGGGCGAATGCCATATTCTCAAAAACAGTCATATGCGGATAAAGAGCATAGTTCTGGAAAACCATCGCGATATCTCTGTCCTTGGGCGCAACATCGTTTACGAGTCTGCCGCCGATGTAAAGCTCTCCTTCCGAAATCTCTTCAAGACCGGCAACCATTCTAAGAGTTGTTGACTTACCGCAGCCCGAAGGACCTACAAGGATAATGAACTCCTTATCCTCAATGTCAAGACTAAAGTCGCTTACGGCTGTAACTCCGCCCGCAAATCTCTTGTAAATGTGTTTTAATTGTAAATCTGCCATTTTTATTTCCCCTCTCATTTATGTATTCCTGACCGCCCCAGATTACACAGACGGTCTGAGTTATAAAGCGCTTTTGTCAACACGGCGCTTTTATTTTCTTATATAATGATAACATATTTTTCCGACAAATGTTAGTCGTATAATTCACAAAAATATCTAAATTATTTAGTTATTTTAACTAAACATATCTCCTTTTGCAAACGCGTTTCACGCCAAACGGCATAAATTTTTACTCGGTCTTTGCCTTCGCTATAACCTCGTCGGCGACATTTTGCGGAGCCTGCTCGTAGCGGACAAATTCGTACTCAAACACTCCTCTGCCCTGACTCATCGAGCGCAGATCCGTCGCGTACTTAAACATTTCCGACATCGGCACCTCGGCCTCTATAAGGTTAAGACCCTCCTTGCCGCTCTCGCCCATTCCCATAATTCTGCCGCGGCGCTTATTTATGTCGCCTATAATATCGCCCATTATGCTCTCGGGAACGTAGGCTTTAAGATAGCCTATCGGTTCGAGCAATACGGGATCGGCTTGCTTTAAGCCCTCCTTATACGCAATCGACGCCGCCGTCTTAAACGCCATTTCCGACGAGTCTACGGGGTGATACGAGCCGTCGAGAAGAGTCGCCTTGAGGTTTACCACCGGATACCCCGCCAGAACGCCGTGCGCGCACGAATCGCGCAGTCCCTTCTCTACCGCCGGAAAATAGTTCTTCGGAACACTTCCGCCGAATACCTTCTCCTCAAAAATCATTTCCTCCGAAATGCCCGGCTCAAACTCGATTTTAACGTGACCGTACTGACCGTGACCTCCCGACTGCTTCTTATGCTTGCCCTCAACCGTCGCTTTCTTGCGGATAGTTTCGCGGTA
>CAYVUD010000021.1:0-18037 GCA_964454725.1 uncultured Lachnospiraceae bacterium | reverse complement strand
ACAAAAAGACGATTTTGGAGTAATAATTTCGGATAATAAAATTAGCTCCCGTGTAGCTTATTACAAGCTTTATTAAACAAACAAGACATAGCGTAAAGCTATGTCTTGTTTATTATCGTACCGTCTTGCCGCGCGCGGGAAAATTTTTATGCGCGGGTAGCAAAAAAAGCACCCGGGAATGATGCTTTTTTTGTTTTGCTATGTATAGGATAAAAGGGTAGAATGTAATTTCTTTCTACGGTTATTATTATACCATATAGTTTCTAATTTTGCAAGACTTTTTTTAAAATTTTAAACTTTTTTTTCAAATATTACCTTTTTGTGTATTTTTTGTTTCAGTTATGATACATCGAGCATCGCCGCGCCTATTATTCCCGCGTCATTGAAAAGCTTCGCTGTTTCGATTTCGGTCTTTGGCATATAGCGGTTATAGTCGTACTTATAAACAAACTCCTTAACGGGACCGAGCAGATAGCCGCCCTCCTTGCTTATGCCTCCGCCTATAAGGATTTTTTCGGGCTGAAAAATATTCAGAATACTCACAAGCCCGTCAGCCACGTATTCAAGGTATTGCGCTACGACCGCCGCGCCCGCCTTATCGCCCCTTTTTGCGGCTTCAAACGCGGTTCTGCCGCTTACCTTGCCGTAGGCCTTCGCAAGCTCATTCATAAGGCTCTCGGGGTGTTTTTCCATCGCCGCCCGCGTCTGTCTTAACAGAGCCGTAACGGACGCGTACTGCTCCCAGCAGCCGCGCTTGCCGCAGCCGCACAGCTCGCCGCCCGAAACGAGCGTCATATGTCCCAGCTCGCCGCCCACGCCGTTAAAGCCGCGGTAAATCTTGCCGTCAAGTATAATTCCGCCGCCCACGCCTGTGCCGAGCGTTATGAAAATAAAGCTTTTCGCGCCGTTTCCGTTTATCTTGTATTCGCCCAGAGCCGCCGCGTTCGCGTCATTTTCGAGATATACGGGCTTATCTATATATTTTTGAAGCATATCGCGCAAGGGCGTATTTTCCATAGGCACGTTGCAGGTATAAACCGCGACTCCGTTTTTGTTATCGACCGTGCCGGGTATGCCTATCCCGACCGAGCCTATGCCGTCAAGTCCGTATCCGGCTTTGCCGGCGGCAATTTTACAGACCCTCGCCATATCCGCGACAATTTCCTCAATCGGCCGTTTCGCGAGCGTAGGCGTTGACTCCTTGGCTAAAATTTTGCCGTTTTCGTCAACGACTCCCGCGGCAATATTCGTGCCGCCCAAATCAATTCCGATGTTAAGCATAAGTCCTCTCCTTACCAGAACAGCATATCAAAGCCCTTTAATTTATAAACCGCTTCCGTAAAAAAGTAGTCGCCGTAAATTATGGGTATATGTATTCTCCGCGGTCTGTCGAGGTCGTATGCCTCGCTGCCCATCTGCAAAAGCGACTGTTCCTCCGTACCGTAGTCGCAGTAATTTTCGTCGAGCTTCCTCAGAAGCTTAATTGCCGGCTCCAGATAGAGCTTCTGCTCGCGCTCGCCGACATTTTTCGCGATTTCTATAAGTCCGCACGCGGCTATCGCCGCGGCTGTCGTATCAATCAATTTCGGTTCCTCGGGCTGACGGAAATCAATGGGGATTACCCAATCGTTTACCGCCGCGTTCGCTATGAAATAGTGCGCGGTCTTTTTCGCGGTATCGAGAAACGCCCGTCTGCCCGTATGGATATAGCTTAAAACAAATCCGTACAGCGCCCACGCCTGACCGCGCGTCCAAGACGAACCGAGAGCATAGCCCTGACCGCCGTATGCCTCGACAAACTCTCCCGTACCCTCGTTGAGCTTTACGATATGATGCGAGCTGCCGTCGGGACGGATATGGTTTTTCATAACCGTTTCCGCGTGAGAGAGGGCAACCGCCTTAAACCGCGGGTCGCCGTATTCCTCGGACGCGCGGTAAAGAAGCGGTATATTCATCATTGAGTCGATAATAACCCAGCCTCGGTTATCGTCGCCGTTCCACGAGCGGATAAATTTTCCGTCGGGGTTATAGCGCGACGCTAAAATATCCGCCGCGTATGTCGCGCGAAGCCGCGATTTTCTGCCGCCGAAAAGACGGTAGTTTACGCCGGCGCTTATATTCCACATAAAACCGACGTCGTGGTGAAGGCGGTCGTAGTCCTCGAGCGCGCCGTCCAAAAGCTCCTCGCTCCGCTCGGCGACGGCTTTATAGCTCTCGTCCTCGGTTCCGACATACAGAAGCCACATAAGCGCCGGCCAGAAGCCGTTCGTCCACCAGGTAACGTCGTCCTCCGCCATATTGTTGTGAACGCCGTTTACGGTAGTATACGGGATTTTATCCTTTGAAAGCTCGGATACGACTTTCATCTTACGGTTGATTTTGTCCCACACTCCGTCTATCCATTCTTTGTTCGCTGATACAATTTTATCGTACATTTTTTACTCTCCGCTTTTTATTTTTATCACAGATGCTCATAGCCTCTCAGCCCAACGCTATTATAAGCGTACCCGCCGTTACCAAAACGGCTCCTATAATATCCTTTACGCCCATACCTTCCTTTAAAATCAGCGCCGCCATTATCATTGTAATTATAAGGCTGAATTTATCTATCGTGACGACCTTCGCCGCCGCGCCCTTTTGCAGCGCGTAATAGTAGCAAAGCCACGACAAGCCTGTCGCAATTCCCGAAAGAATAAGAAATATCCAGCTTTTTGCCGTAATGCTTTGTATATCGGTGTGCTTACCGGCGGCGAACACTATTCCCCAAGCCATAACAAGAACAACCGCCGTTCTTATCGCGGTCGCCAGATTTGAGTTTACGTCCTGTATTCCGATTTTCGCCAGAATTGAGGTACACGCGGCAAAAACCGCGGACAACAGCGCGAATACCACCCACATAAATTACGCCTTCTCTCCTAAATTCCCACAAAGAGCCGCGCGACCTGCCACTTTTTCAATTCCGTTTCGGGAGGTACGTTCATCGCCGCCATAACATTTGCTTTTTTGAGCATTTCAAGAGCGTCTCCCGCCGTTATCGGAGCGTTCGGGTCAAGCTTCTCGCCCCCGACTATGCCGAGCTTCTTCGCGATTCCCGCGGCTTTACAGTAATAGTCGCGCGGAAGAATGTCCTTAAAATTGTTTCTCTCATACGCCTTTAATCCGAGAGCGTTCACGAGAAGCACAATAAAGTCCGCGCGCGAAACAGTCGAGTTATCCGACTTTTCCGCCGCGCATTTCATCGCCCAGCCGTCAATATCGTTTGTCGTAAAGTCGCCCGTTATGTAGTTTACGGCATACTTTTCGGGAGCCGTTTCGCTGCCCCAGTAGCGCGTCCAGTTGTACAACCGTTTGGGCTGCGGTCTTGTGTATGGAACGGCGGGTTTTGACAAATCGGTTTTCTCGGTCGAGTAAATCGCTATTTTCTCGTCATCGTACACAAGAAGCTGCGAAAGTCCGTCCCCGACCAAATCCGTCCACATAACGTGTCCCTCGAACGGCAGCTCCATAAGGCAGTTCATATTCTCATCATACACGCCGCCGGTGCAGTCGCTTCTGCGGTAGGCGAGGATATAGTCCTTCGCGCCGCGGTCGAAATTATTTATTACCGTAACAATCGTTTTCCAGCCCGGGACGTCTCTGTCCTCTTTAAAGAGCGGGTTAGCCTCGCAGTCGAAAATAAACACGCCGTCCTTGCCCTCGTCGGGCGTGGGAATGATGTTGCCGTCGGGTCCTATAACGTCGTTTCTGGCAATTCTGTCAAGTCCGGCAACCTCCGTACCCTTGTGAGAGGGAATGAAATTACCCGGCGCGATATTCTGCGACTCAACCGTGTCGGTAAAGCGCCATATAAGCTTTCCGTCCGCGCTGTAGGCGGTGGTGTCGTCGCCGCCGACAAGCACGACGGGCTTTTTATCCTGCATTAAATCGCAGACCCATATACAGTCCGCGTGGTCCTTCATATCTATCGTCCAGAGCTTGTCGCCGTCGCCCGAGAGCACCGTATAGCCCGCGATAATCTCGTCGCGTCCGTCGCCGTTTAAGTCGTAAACCCACGGATAATGCCCGACGTTGCCCTTGAACGTCCACATCACGTTAAAGCTTGTGTCCAACGCCCAGATTTGACGGTATCTGTCCTTTAAAATTATGTTCCGCGCGTAGCCTTTGCCCTCCAGATCCGCGATAACCATACAGTCGTGCGCGTTCTCGTTGGGAAGCAGGTGCTTTTCCTTAAGCTCGCCCGTTTTGCCGTCGAATATACACAGCTCGTCGTTCATAACGCACAGAAACTCGTTGTTTCCGTCGTTATCAATATCGTAAATCTGCGCGGGAATGTCGGAACCGCTGCCCTTCACCTCGGGGTCGGGAGCGCCTATCTGCCAGAGCTGTTCTCCCTCAAGGTTATATGCCGTCGCGCAGACTACGCTGTGGGGATAAAAGCGGTCGTCGAAACCGCAATCGGGCTGAACCATTACGATTTCCATTCTGCCGTCGCCGTCAAGGTCGCCCAGCCACATACGGCAGCCCGTACCGCTCGCCTTATGCTCGAATTGCTTTAATAAATACGTATCCATTTTTTACGGACCTCTCTTTTTTATATTTATATATTTATTCTATCAAATTATCCCGCGGATTTCAAGTGGTTACATAAAAGAAAACGGCTTCGGCGCGTAAAATGCCGAAACCGTTTCCGTCAGCTTTATTATTTTACAAATCTTATATTTGTCTTTCCGAGATCGGTATCGGCTTCAAGCCGCTTATCCGCGCCCGAAGCGTAGTCCGCCTCGTTTCCGCGCACGGTTCCCTCAATATCGCCGCGGCTGTTCTTAAAAATCAGATTATCTCCCGAAATATTTTCAAACTCTATATCGCCCAAATCGCAGCAGGCGTCTATATTCCCCGTTACCTCCTCAAGCTCAATATCGCCGCGGTCGTTATCGAGCTTAATATTTTCCGCCGTTGTGTTTTTAATTTCAATATCGCCGTAATCGGCAATACATTCAAGCGCGGACAAATCGCAGCCGTTTATTTCAGCATCGCCGCAGTCGAGCTTTACGCTGAGCCTGCCCCCTACTCCCGATATTTCAACATCGCCGTAATTCGCCTCAACGCTTATATCAGCCTCAAATCCGCGCGGAACCTCAATAACCGTTTTACGCGCCCTGTCGTTGTCACGGTCAAGAAAATCAAGGCTTATCCGCTCATACCATTTTTGCTTTCCTCCCAACTCCGGAGCATAAACCAAAAGTGTTCCGTTTTCCGACGTTATATCGTATTTTTTTGTTCCGCCTTCGGTGTAACGCACCGTTACGCTGTCCGTATCGCGCGGGACTATCGTTATATCATCGTACTCGCCGGCAATAATCAGAGCGGTGATTTTTTCGCTTACGGTTTTTGTTTTTTCCTCTAAGGGCGCGGTTTTCGCGCCGCCCGCACTTATCGCCGCCGCGCATATCGCCGCGCCGCCCGCGACCGCTATCGCCGCGGCTGTCAGTATAATTTTATTATGTTTTTTCATTACTTTCTTCCTCCCTTCCGCATAAAAATACCTTTTATTTTTCTTACGCCAAGCGTTGTAAAACGTATCAAGAGCTTAGAAAAAATAACCGATAGATAAAAAACAAATACCGATATTCCCATACCCGCAAGTCCCGCTCCGAGCATAAGTCCCGCTTTGGCGGTATCCGACAGAACGGTCGGGGCGGCCGCCGCGATAAGCGCAATACCGCCAAGAAAAAGTCCCGCAAACACCGCGAATAACGACGCTGCCGCCGCCCACAGCGAGAGATATACGGAAACCGCCGCCGCAAAAAGCGATACGGCAATCGGCAGCCATACGGGTGAGCAGATTATAATCAGCGCTATATCGGACGCGCTCCGTTTATGCTCCTTTACATTTTCTTTTACTATTTTCGCGAGCGGCGTTTCGTTGATTATTTTCCGCGCGATTTCCTCAACCGTACCCAGCCTCGCGACCGCCTCCTCCTCGTTTTCTCCGTTTTCCACCGCGTCGTCAAGCATTTCGGCATAAAAATCGGTTGATTTTTTTATTTCTTCCGCGCCCAATCCCGCGAGCGCGCTTTCGAGTCTTTCCAAAAATTCCTGTTTATTCATTCTCCTATCCCTCCTCATTTATAAAATTATACGCCTTGGTAACGTCCTTCCAATCCTCGAGAAAATCCGATATTTTATTTTTTCCAACATCGGTTATACTGTAATATTTACGCAGTCTGCCGTTATGCTCAACGCTGTAAACCGTTATGCTTCCCGAGCTTTCCAGACGCTTTAAAATGGGATATAGGGTTGACTCGGATATTTCAATATACGGCGAAATATCCTTTATTATTTTATATCCGTAGGAGTCCTCTTTTTTTATCGCGGCGAGAACACACGTTTCCAGCAGACCGCGCTTTAACTGAACGTCCGTAATAATCATATCCTTTCCGTCCGCAAAAATAACCGAAAATTCCAACGCTTAGCGGACGGATAAGCGTTAAACGGTTATTAATACCCTTTGTTACGTTATACTATACCACGCATAGTATAATTTGTCAAGAGGTATTTGTAAAAAAAATCACCCGCGCGTTTGCGCGGGTGATTTTTCCGTTTATTTTTGGTCTATTAATTTAAGAAATTCCTTTGTCCGCTCGTTTTTGGGGTTATCGATTACCTCCTCGGGCGCGCCCTCCTCGGCTACAACGCCTTTATCCATAAATATTATCCTATCCGACACGTTTCTCGCGAAGCCTATCTCGTGCGTTACTATAACCATAGTTATATTTTTATCCGCCAGAGAGCGTATAACGCGCAGTATTTCGCCCGTAAGCTCGGGGTCAAGCGCGGAGGTCGGCTCGTCGAAAAACAGGATTTTCGGGTTCAGCGCGAGCGCGCGCGCTATCGACACGCGTTGCTGCTGTCCGCCGGAAAGCTCGCAGGGATAATTGTTGATTTTATCCGTAAGTCCAACCTTGTCTATAACCTCGCGCGCGTTCTTTTCAACGTCGGCAAGGATTTGTTTTTTATTCGCCTTGTAATCGGGTTTTTCCTTTGCCAAGACCTTAGGCGCGAGCATAACATTCTCAAGCACGCTGTACTGCGGGAACAGGTTAAACTGCTGAAACACCATTCCGAAATTTAACTGCGCCTCGCGGATTTCGCGCGGACTTTTTTTAGCCGTGTCATCGGCGTCAAAAATAACCTTGCCGTCAACGATAATTTGACCCTTATCGGCGCGTTCAAGGAAATTGATACAACGCAGCAAAGTCGTTTTGCCGCTCCCCGATGAACCGAGAATCGAGATTACCTCGCCCCGCTCCATAGAAAAGCCGACGTTTTTTAATACCTCGGTATCGCCGAAGCTTTTTTGCATATTTTTTACCTCAAGTATCGCCATACCAATCACCCCTTATAATAATCGAGCTTCTTCTCGACAAACGTAAGCGCGACGGAGAGAATAGCCGTAAACGCCAAAAAGTACAGTCCCGACGCGAACAGCGGCCATATAATTCCGGTTGAGGCGAAACGGTACGCGTTCTGCAAAATCTCCGTAACACCGATAACTCTCGCGAGCGCGGTGTCCTTGACAAGCGTTATAACCTCGTTGCCCATAGGCGGAGTTATGCGCTTTATTACCTGGAAAAGCACTATTTTAAAGAACACCTGCGCCTTTGTAAGCCCCAAAACCTGTCCCGCCTCGTACTGACCCCTTGGTATACTCTCTATGCCGCCGCGGTAAATTTCGGAAAAGTACGCCGCGTAGTTAATTACCATCGCGATAAGCGCCGCCGTCATACGGTTTGACATAGGGTGATTGAAAATCAGTCCCGGCGCGTAAAGCGCGACAAAAAGCTGAAGCATCAGCGGCGTCCCGCGTATTATCCATACGAATGTTTTCATAACCCATTTTAACGGCTTGAATTTCGACATAGTTCCAAGCGTTATTATAAGTCCCAGGGGCAGCGACAGCACAAGCGTGGCAAAAAACAGCGCGCAGTTTGTGCCGAAGCCTATAAATAACTGCTCTATCGCGTTCATTTAAGTCCCTCCGTTTCCGTTATAGCGTTATATATCATTTCGGGCGTTATCCCGTAAGGGATAACCTTCATATCGGGGTCTTTAACCGCGCTCTCGAGCGCCGGCTTAAGGTTTTCAAAATCCGTGTCCACTCCCCGCTCGCGAAGCGTTGTTTCGACTCCCATACTTTTTATAAGAGCGCGAATTTTGGCAGCCTCCTCTTTTCGGCCGTCAAGCGTAAGCTGAACGGTAGTCGTGTAGCCGACGACGTCGCCGTGAAGGAATTTTTCCTCAAAGCCGTCTATCACTGTAAGTCCGTAGAAAAGCGCGTGAGCAAGCGCGCCGTTGTAAACCTCGTCTATGAGCATACTGACCATTCCCGTACTTATAAGTATTATCCTCGCGACCGACTCAAAAGCCTCCGTTACCGTATGCTTTTTACAGTCCTCAAGCGCCTTTTTCGCGTCCTTCATAAGAGGCTCGCCGCACATACGGCTTATCGAAAGTCCCATTTCGTCGTTAAACGAAAGCTTTCTGCCGCGCATAGAAAACTCAACCTCGTAATATTTCGCGAGAGTGTCGCCTATGCCCGCTCGGAAATACATATCGGGAGCCTCGGCGATAATCGACGTGTCGATAAAACAGTGGCGCGCGGGGCGCGGCAGTTGCCAAAAGCCCTCGTAAACGTGGTTTTCGGTATACACCACCGCCAGAGCGGAGGACGCCGCGCAGGTCGAGGCGATAGTCGGAACGGTCACAACCGGCACATTCATACTGTCCGCCAGACATTTCGACGTGTCGAGAGCCTTTCCGCCGCCCACGCCCATTATAAAGTCAACATTTTTATCGGCGTACAGCGTTTTAAGCTCCTCAACGCGCTTACGGCAGCACTCCTTGCCGTAAACAACAGTATCCGCTATGGTAAAACCCGTCATCGCCGCTCTGAGCTTGTCTATGGACTTGGACAGCGCGGTTTCGCCGCCCACTATAAGAACACGCTTTCCAAGCGGCGCGCAGACAGCCTCTATATTATCGTAAGCGTCCGGTCCTATCGTATAACCGGCAAAATAACACTGCTGCATATTTTTCTCCTTTAAGCCAACAAAGGTTTCCGAAAAAACGGAAACCTCTGTGTTTCTTTTTTCAATATAAATTACTGAGCGTTCGCCGCGTCAGCCGCCGCGATACCTTCCGTAAGACCGTACTTTGCCGCGATCTCATTGAGCTTGCCGTTGACCTTTAAATCCTCGATGGCCTCGTTGACCTTTTCGCAGATGTCGGAGCCTTTTCTGAACGCTATACCGAAATACTGATCGCCGAACTTGTTATCCGTGTTTATAACAAGGTCTGTAAAGCTTGAGTTTTCGCCCTCTATCATACCCTGAGCGATTACCGAGTCAACGACCGCGACGTCGGCGACGTTGTTCTCAACGTCCATAAGAGCCGTAGCCATTGAGCTTACGCCCGTGTATTCGGAATTTGCGAAATAATCCTTCGCCATAACAACGACTGTATCGTCGCTTGCGTCGTCCATAACGCCCGTAATTTTCTCCTCGCCCGTAGAGCCCGCCTCGGCGACGATCTTCTTACCCGAAACGTCTGCCATAATCTCGTCAGCCTTATCGGCTTTCATAACCATAGCCTGCGTGTTATACATATACGGGATTGAAACCTCCCACATCTCTTTTCTGTCCTCGGTTATGCACATACCGTTCCACAGACAGTCGATGTTTTTCGAGGAAAGCTCCGTTTCCTTCGCTTCCCAGCTTATTTCGATAAACTCAACGTTTATGCCGAGCTGCTCGCATACCGCCTGAGCGAACTCCGTGTCAAAGCCGGTCCAATTTCCCGAGTCGTCAAGGTAGTTCATCGGCGGATAGTTCGTTACGCCTATCGTCATTGTACCCTTGTCCTGAACATACGCCCAATCGCTCTCCGCCGCCGTATTATCCGAGCCGCCGGTACTGTCCGTTTCAGACGCGCCGCACGCCGTAAGCGATACCGCCATAAGCGCCGCCAACGCTAAGCTTAAAAATTTTTTCACGTTAATCCCTCCATATTTATTAATACTATGACATTTTACCACTTTACCACGATAAAGTCAATAGTTTTTTTCGAGTTTATTTACGTTTTATTTTTTCGGCGACGGTAGAGAAAAGCTGACGGCGCGTTTCCTTTGTGAGTACGAACATTATATTAAAAATAAGTCCGAAAATCGCGGTCACGATTACCGCGGGGATAAGGTATTTCCACGCGGTATACGGAATAAAATGCTTCACGATAAACGCGATAACGCTTATCGCGACAACGGAAATGACCGACTTTATAACGTCGGGGAAAAACGTAAAGCGGCTGCTCTTTAAGTAAATCGCGCCGTAGGGCACGGTGTAAAGCAAATCGCGCAGTATGCTTATTACCGAGCTTACGCCCGCGACGGCGAACAGACCGAGATTTGTGGTTTTTACCAAAATATAAACTATTCCCACGTTCAAAAGACCGGTAATGCAGATTAAAATTGAGTTCACCTTGATTTTGTTTAAAATGGTAAAGACGTTATGTATAATGCTGACGTTGCCCATTATCGCCCACGGGAGAATGGTCAGAAGCGATAATATCTGCAGATACAGCGCGTCCTGCCCGGGTATCCACAAAGCAAAAATCATACTTCCGAAGCCTATTAAAATTCCTATCGGTATGTTTATTATAAGCCCGATAATGCTCATGGAATACTTGATTTCCTTTATCATTTCGGGGATTTTATTATGCGCGTAAAGCTCGGTTAAATTCGGCAGAAAGGTGCCTATCATAGTATTTAAAATATTGCTTGTCATATTGGGGATAGTTTTGGCGATAGCCAATATTCCCATATCGCCGGCGCTTAGGAATAAATTCGACATCAAAAGGTCGAGTCCCTCGGAAAGGAGCGTTCCCATACGCGTTATACTTGTCCATACGCCGGAGGAAACAAGCGTTTTTACCTTTTTCGCGCTGAAATATTTAAGCCGTATCTTTAAGTCGGGAATAAGCTTTTTCTTGAAAATTATGTTACAGCCCTGAGTAAAAAGCGTTACGATAAGCATAACGACGGCGGTATACGCAACGTAGGGCTTGAAGCTCGAAAACAGAAACAGCAGCAAAAGCGCCCGAAGAACATACCCCGCAATACTTATGAGCGAGGAAATATAGAGCTTGTTTCTTATGTAATATGAAACGCTTAGGTTCGTGGTGAGAATACCGACAATGAAATTTATGCAGGTAAATCCCAGAAGAAACTGAACGTCTATAACAAGGTTGGGGCTTATATTGACAAGCCGCGAGAGATTAAATATAACTATCAGAAATATAGGCGTAAAAAACGCGCTCAGTATCACATTCGAGAAAAATGTCGAGGTGAAATACCCGCTCGCCTCGTCCGGCTTGTCACGAAAATACGCGACCGATATAAAACGGCTTGACATACAGTTCAGAGCGACGGTGAGGATCGAAAAATACGCCAGAAACATATTCGACACCTGAATAAAGCCGTACGCTTCCGCGCCGACACTCTGTACTATGTACCGCGACAGGAAAAAGTTTATTCCCGTCGAAATAAAAAAAGCCGTAAAGCTCGCTAAAATATTTATAAAAAGCTGCTTATTCTTACTCATTTGCGTCGCCTCTTACGGTTATTATACATTATCGGCGGCGCAAATGCAACATATTAAACAAAAAAATTTGAATTTTTTTTAATTTTTTATGGTTTTGTCCCAACTGACGGGGAATAAAAAAAAGGAGCCATCGGCTCCTTTTTTTAATTTATCTTGTAAAAAGCAAATCACGAAGCGACAAAAACGCGAGATACAAAAAATTCCAGTTCGCCCACGCGAACATCGCCAATGACGCGAGCGAAAACAAAACCGACATTTTATGCTTCCTCAAAAGCACAAATATAACGGTTAAAACGAGAAATAAAAACGTCAGCCACGTCATTGTATCGATACTCATTCCTTCTCTCCCCTTTCGCGGTCAAATACCGCTTTAATTGCCGCACTCTATACTTATTTCGTTGAATATGGTTAAATAGTCGTTAATCGACTTTTTTTCCTTCTCCTCGCCGGAAACGTCCATAATCGCCCGTCCCTCGTGCATCATAATGGTGCGCGTGCCGTACTCTACGGCGTGGCGCAGGTTATGCGTTACCATAAGCGTTGTGATTTTCTTCTCGCGCACAAGCTTTTCCGTAAGCGTCATAACCGTGTCCGAGGACTTGGGGTCAAGCGCCGCGGTATGCTCGTCGAGGAGCAGTAAATCCGGACGTATCATAGTTGCCATTATAAGCGCCAGCGCCTGGCGCTGTCCGCCCGAAAGCGAGCCGGCGGGCGTGTTGAGCCGGTTTTCAAGTCCCATACCGAGAAGCTCGAGCTGCGAGCGATAGTAATCCTTTCTCTGGCGGTTCAGTCCGAACGACAGCCCGAATGTCTTGCCCTTATTGTCGGCTATGGAC
This sequence comes from uncultured Lachnospiraceae bacterium, assembly GCA_964454725.1. Taxonomy (GTDB): domain Bacteria; phylum Bacillota; class Clostridia; order UBA1381; family UBA1381; genus JALEPO01. Next base: position 5,544 of record CAYVUD010000021.1, on the reverse strand, counting down.
ATATTCTCCCAAATCGTCATCGACGGGCAGGTCCCCATCGACGGGTTCTGAAAAACGCGGCCTATTTTTTTGGCGCGTTTAAAATTTTTCTGCCCGTTTAACAACGCGCCGTCAAGCGTGACGTCGCCGCCGTCTATAGGCATATCGCCGGAAATGATATTGAGCATAGTCGTTTTGCCCGAACCGTTCGAGCCGATAACCCCGACATATTCTCCGTCGTCTATTTTAAGATTAAAGTCCTCAAAAAGCTTTTTTTCGTCAATGGTGCCGGAGTTGAACGTCTTGCGTATGTTTGAAAGCTCAAGCATTTTTATTCACCCCGACTTTCTTCTTTTTAAGAATAAACTCGTTTATGACAAGCGTGGCGATAAACAAAACGGTAATCATCAGGTTTGTGTTCTGCGACGGCAGTCCCGCCGCAAGCGCGATTGAAATACACGCCTTATAAACAATCATTCCCAAAAGCACGCCTGTCGTGACGCGCAGAAATTTTACCTTTTTAAATACCGTAGTTCCTATAATAACCGCCGCGAGTCCCATTACGACCGTACCCGTACCCGAGCCTACGTTAAACGCGCGCCCGTACTGGCAGTACACCGCGCCCGCGAGCGATACGAGACCGTTTGCGATAGACAGTCCGATTATTTTAATCGTACCGGGGTTTTTGGCGAGAGTTATGACAAGTCCCTCGTTGTCGCCGACGCTGCGGAGCAAAAAGCCCGACTTTGTTCTCATATACCAGTCAAGCGCGAATTTCGCCGCGAGCGCGATTACAAGTATGACTATAAGCTTTGAGTACATAGCGAAATGTCCGCTGCCGAAGATAAACGCGGTCTGCGAGAAAATCGTCGTCGCGTCCATACTCAGAAAGTCCGACGCCTTGCCGACTATTCCGTAGTTTATGGAATAGAGCGCGGTCATAGTAAGAATACCGCAGAGCAGGTTTCGGATTTTGAGCTTTACGTTAAAAATACCGGTAAATATACCCGCCGCGCAGCCCGCCGCGAACGCCGCTAAAAGCGCCAGCCACGGATTTAATCCGCGGCTGATCATTACAAAGCATACGGCTATACCCAGAGGGAACGTGCCGTCTACGGACAAATCGGGGAAGTCGAGGATCGTGTACGTTATATACACGCCCATCGCCATTATTCCGTAGATAAGTCCCTGTTCAAGTATACCGATTATCAAACTCTCTATCATGACTCCGAAGGAGCGTTTTTAACCTCCGCTCTGTCGCTTATTGTCTGAGGAATCTCAATGCCGAGCTTCGCCGCCGTGTCGGTATTGACGGTGATTTTGCTTTCGGTGAGCGTTTCGTAAGGGATAGTCTTTATATCCTCGCCCTTTAAGACTCTCGCCGCCATAACGCCCGCTTTTTTGCCGAGGTCAATGTAGTCGATACCCGCCGAGGCGATACAGCCGTTGCCGACCTGCTCCTCCTCGCTTCCGAATACCGGTATGTTCTTGGCGTCTGCCTTCTCGAGCATTACGGGAAGATTCGCAACAACCGTATTGTCGGTCATATTCGTTATACAGTCAACCTCTTCAACGAGCAAATCAACCGCCTGCGGAATTTCCGCCGCGTTTGTTATACCCTTTTCCACAAGCTCGAAGCCGTACTCTCCGACCTTCTCCTTGTAGCTCTCGATCGTCGAAACGGAGTTCGCCTCGCTTGTTGTGTAGAGAATACCTATTTTCTTCGCTTCGGGGAGCATTTCGCGGATAAGCTTGAGCTGTTCCTCAACAGGAAGCATATCCGATACACCGGTAATTCCGTCCATAGCCTCCGTCGCGCTTGTCGCCAGCTTCGCCGCGACAGGGTCGGATACGGCGTTGAAGATTACGGGAATGTTCGCCTCGTAAGCCGCGTTGTAGCAAGCCTGCGCCGAAGGCGTCGCGATACCGCAAACCAAATCCATACCCTGCGATACGAACTGCTGCGCTATCTGCGTGTTTGTCGCGTCGTCGCCCTTTGCCGACTGCTCCGTAAGCTCATACTTTACGCCCTCCGCGTCAAGTCCCTGCTTAAAACCTTCGCGGCAGTTGTCCAAGGACGGGTGGTCCGCGTACTGCAAAACGCCTATTTTATACGTTGTTTCGTTTGACGACGCGCCGTCGGTATTTGCCGCGTCCTTCGCGCCGCAGCCCGATAAAGCTCCCGCGCACATAAGCGCCGCGGCGCATATTGCCATTACCTTTTTTAGATTTTTCATTTTACATCTTCCTTTCTTTTTAAGACGGGTCAAAAAACAGAAAGCTCTCGTCAGCGAACGGTTGACGAGAGCGCAGAAGCCATATTAAATACGCTCGTCTGTTCTAATCTCATCTAATCACGCTATATTATACTAAACAATACACCGTTTTGTCAATAGGTTTTTGACTTTTGGCGGGTTTCCTTATTTTTAAGGGCGGTTTTCGTTTAAATTTTTAAAAACCGCAACTAATTTTTTACAATTTTGTTAATTTTATTGACTAATCGTTAATATCGTTATAAAATATAGGATAAACCAAATGCTTTCCGTTTTTAAACGGAAAAATAAAAAAGGGAGGTTTTTTTAACAATGAACAGTTTGGAAACTTATGCTCCGATAGCGGTCTTTATCTGCGCGGCGATCGCGCTGGTATTTTCCGCGTATCAGTTCTTCGCGGTAAAGAAAAAGCCCGAAGGCACCGATACGATGAAGGCTATCGGCGAAAAAATCAGAAAAGGCGCTATGGCGTACTTAAAGCGCCAGTACAAAACGGTGGGAATATTCTTCGCGGTTATGTTTGTCATATTGCTGATTCTTGCCTTTACGGGATTTTTAACACCGTATGTTCCGTTCGCGTTCTTAACGGGCGGCTTCTTCTCGGGACTTTCGGGCTTCATCGGTATGAAGATAGCGACCTACGCCAACACCAGAACCGCCAACGGCGCGCGGGAGGGACTTAACAAGGGTCTTAAAATCGCGTTCGCGTCCGGCTCGGTTATGGGACTTACGGTTGTCGGACTCGGACTTTTGGACATAAGCGTATGGTTTATGATTTTGAAGTTCGGCTTTAAGCTTGACGTAAACGACATTATGGCGGCTATGCTTACGTTCGGTATGGGCGCAAGCTCAATGGCGCTGTTCGCGCGTGTGGGCGGCGGTATCTTCACAAAGGCCGCGGACGTAGGCGCGGATCTTGTCGGCAAGGTTGAGGCGGGCATACCCGAGGACGACCCGCGCAACCCCGCTTGTATCGCCGACAACGTAGGCGACAACGTAGGCGACGTTGCCGGTATGGGCGCAGACCTTTACGAGTCGTATGTAGGCTCGATTATTTCGTGCGGCGCGCTTGCCACTGCCGCGGGACTCGGCTTCAACGGAGTGCTTGTTCCTATGCTTATCGCGGCTATCGGTATTTTGGCTTCGATTATCGGCACGTTCTTCGTATCGACAAAGGAGGGCGCTGACCAGAAGGCGCTTCTGGGTTCGTTAAGACGCGGTACATACGCCGCGGCAATACTTTCGGCAATCGGCTCCGCGATACTTATTTTTACACTTCTTCCCGAAAACTCAAATGTTTTCTGGGCGGTTATTTCGGGACTTATCGCCGGTGTTTTAATCGGTTTCTTTACGGAATACTACACGTCCGACTCGTATAAGCCGACAAAGAAGCTGGCTTCTTCGTCGGAAACAGGCTCGGCGACGATTATAATCGACGGTATCGCGCTCGGTATGCGCTCAACCGCGATTCCTGTTATAATAATCGGTATTTCGGTAATCGTAAGCTATTTCACCGCGGGCGGTATGTCAAGCTTCGCAAGCGGACTTTACGGCGTGGGCTTATCGGCGGTCGGAATGCTTTCGACTCTCGGTATCACGCTCGCGACAGACGCTTACGGTCCCGTCGCGGACAATGCCGGCGGTATCGCGGAAATGTCGGGACTTCCCGAGGTTGTCCGCGAGAGAACGGACGCGCTCGACTCGCTCGGCAACACCACGGCGGCTACGGGCAAGGGCTTCGCTATAGGCTCGGCTGCTCTTACGGCTCTCGCGCTTATCGTTTCGTACACGGATAAGGTTACGGGACTCGGTAAATCTCTGGAGCTTTCAATCACCAACCCCGCTGTTCTTATCGGTCTTTTTGTCGGCGCAATGCTTCCGTTCCTGTTCTCGGCTATGACGATGCAGGCGGTAGGACGCGCGGCGCAGAAGATAGTCGTTGAGGTAAGACGTCAGTTCAGAGAAATAAAGGGTCTTATGGAGGGCAAGGCTGACGCTGACTATGAAACGTGCGTCGATATTTGCACGCGCTCCTCGTTAAAGGAAATGGTTCTGCCGGCGGCTTTGGGCATACTCGCTCCTATCGTTGTGGGACTTATCCTCGGCGCGAACGGCGTTGTCGGAATGCTCGCGGGCGCTCTCGTTTCGGGCTTCGTTCTGGCTATTATGATGGCAAACTCCGGCGGCAGCTGGGATAACGCGAAAAAGTACATTGAAGCCGGTAATTTCGGCGGCAAGGGCAGCGAAAATCATAAGGCGGCTGTCGTGGGCGACACGGTAGGCGATCCGTTCAAGGATACCTCGGGTCCGTCGGTTAATATACTGATTAAGCTTTTGTCAATGGTTTCAATCGTATTCGCGGCAATAGTCGTTTCATACGGCGGTATGGGACTGTTCTAAAAATGATATTTCAAAAAGGAGCCCGACGTGAAATAGCCAATACTTTGTAGACGCAAAAAAGAAATTTTTAAGCCGCTTGTTCAATTCCGGATTGAACAGGCGGCTTTCTTTTAAGTTTTCTTAACTGCATTATCTCGCGGCGTTCCCGCTATTGCATATTCCTGTTTTTCTCTAAGCTCATCAAGCTTTTACAGGATAATTTTCTCGGTTTTGTTAAGATAAATGAAAGTTGAAACCTTGAACTCCTTATGGTATAATGTTTTTACCGCAAATCCAAATACCCCCTGAGAATCAGAGAAAGAAAACAAAATCTCTTGGATAATATTATACCAATTTGTTGCTCAAAATGCAATTCCAAAAAACTTTATAAATACGGCAAGGATAAATTTGGTAATTAAACGGCTTTAAACGTATGCGGCATCTTTTCGCAAGATCCCTATGAGCTTTTTTGTATAACATCAAGGTTTCTCACGTTACTGTCGGTGATTGGTGTAAAAAATTTGCTCCGATCTTTCATACAAATATTGGTACAAAAACCGAATACGGCTTTAATTCCTTTGAAAGCGCCGGCAGTATGATATGTTTGTTTTTTTGCAACTTCATCAGACCTCATAGCTCGTTATCAAATTTAACTCTTGCCGAAGCAGGCGAGAAGTTGAGAGCTTTTTTCAAAAATCAGCGTAATTCTGTGAAATCATTATGTTAAACTTTCATTTTTACTTTACAGTACTTGTTTTTTGTGGACTGGCAAGTCTTTTTATTATAACACATAAGGAGGATTTTGTTCATCGGTTGGCCTTTCCTGAATCACGCGACTATCGCGTAGTTTTCGTTATACAAAAAAAGACCGTCCCGCGCCCGTATCGGGCGGGGACGGCAGGCTTTAATCAAT
>CAYVUD010000020.1:0-18268 GCA_964454725.1 uncultured Lachnospiraceae bacterium | reverse complement strand
AAAAAAAGAAAAGTTTTAAAATATTTTAAAAAATTATCCTCTTTTTATTGAAAAGTCCGAAAAAACGTGTTATAATGTAGCCTATATTGAAATGTTCAAAAACAATAAAGGAGGATTTTATCACTATGGCAGTGAAAAGCGAACAAATCGAAAAAAACCTTGTAAAGCTTACTTTCGAGGTGAATGCCGAGGATTTTGACAAAGCGGTAAACAAGGTATATTTGAAGAACGCAAAGAAATTCAATATTCCGGGCTTCAGAAAGGGTAAGGCGCCCAGGGCTATTGTTGAAAAATATTATACAGAGGCCGTATTTTACGACGAGGCTGTAAATATGGTTCTTCCCGAAGCGTATGACGCGGCGGTTAAGGAAAGCGGCGTTGACATAGTTGCGAGACCCGAGATTGACGTCGAGGAGATAAAAAAAGGCGAGCCTGTAGTATTTACGGCGCTTGTTACGACAAAGCCGGAGGTAAAGCTGGGCGAGTATAAGGGTCTGGAGGTTAAGAAGATTGACTGCGCCGTGACAGATGAGGACGTAGAGAAGGATTTGGAGGCGACAAGAGAAAAGAACGCCAGACTTATTTCAGTTGACGACAAGGCGATTGAGAACGGCAATATCGCCGTAATTGATTTTGAGGGCTTTGTCAACGACGTTCCGTTCGACGGCGGCAAGGGCGAGGATTATGAGCTTGAAATAGGCTCCGGTACGTTTATTCCCGGCTTTGAGGAACAGCTTGTAGGCGCTAAAACCGACGATAAGACAGACGTTAAGGTAACCTTTCCGGAGGACTACCATGCCGAGGATCTCGCCGGCAAGGACGCGGTATTCAAGGTAACGGTCAAGGACGTTAAGGTGCGCGAGCTTCCCGAGCTTAACGATGATTTCGCGGAGGAGGTCAGCGAGTTTGACACGCTCGAGGAATATAAGGCCGACGTAAGAAAGAAGCTCGAGAAGGCGGCTGAGGACAAGGCTAAGACCGAAACGGAAAACGAGGTTGTGGAAAAGGCGGTTGAAAACGCCGAGTTTGAAATTCCCGACGCTATGATTGAGGCTCAGATAGACAATATTGTCAGAGATTTCGAGCAAAGACTGTCATATCAGGGTATGAATTTGGATATGTATTTACAGTACACGGGACAAAATACGGAAGGCTTCAGAGAGCAGTTTAAGGATCAGGCGAAGAAGCAGGTCGAGGGTTCTCTGGTGATTGAGGCGATACAAAAGGCGGAAGGCATAGAGGCGGGTCCCGAGGAAACGGAGCTTCGTCTTGTGGATATGTCCAAGAAATACAATATGGAGCTTGACAAGCTCAAGGAGCTTCTTGGAGAAGCGGAAACGGAGAACATAAAGCGCGAGATCGCGATGCAGAAAACGATTGAAATGCTTGTAAACAACGCGGTTGTTAAATAAAATTTGAAAGGAACTTAAATATGGCATTAGTACCTATGGTCGTTGAACAGACAAACAGAGGAGAGCGTTCATACGACATTTATTCAAGACTTTTAGAGGACAGAATAATTTTTCTTGCCGATCAGGTAGACGACGCGACGGCGAGCCTTGTCGTGGCTCAGATGCTGTTTCTGGAGTCCAAGGATCCGGACAAGGATATTCAGTTTTATATCGACAGTCCCGGCGGCTCGATTACCGCGGGTATGGCTATTTATGACACTATGCAGTACATTAAATGCGACGTTTCGACTATTTGTATAGGAATGGCGGCGAGTATGGGCGCGTTTTTGCTGGCCGCGGGTCAGAAGGGCAAGCGTTTCGCGCTGCCCAACAGCGAGGTTATGATTCATCAGCCCCTGATTTCGGGAGGCGGACTGAGCGGTCAGGCGACAGATGTAAAAATATATGCCGACCATCTTGTAAAGACGAAGGAAAAGATGAACAGGATTTTGGCTGAGAGAACCGGTCAGACGTATAAGCAGGTATGCGCCGACACCGAGCGCGACAATTTTATGACGGCAGAAGAAGCAAAGGCGTATGGGCTTATAGACGATGTTATAATGCCGAGAGCGTCGAAATAAAAGGGATTTGGAAGGGTAGAAAATATGGACGAAAAAAAGCTGCACCGCTGCTCATTCTGCGGCAGACCGGAGAGTGAGGTTTCAAAAATGATTGCGGGACAGGGCGTTTATATATGCGACGAGTGCGTAGACGCCTGTAATGTAATTCTTGACACGACAAACAATGGACACGGCGACGATACCTCCGGACTTCCCAAGCCCAAGGAAATAAAGGAATTTCTCGACCAGTACGTTATCGGACAGGAAAAGGCGAAAAAAATCCTATCCGTCGCGGTTTATAACCACTATAAAAGGATAGCGCACGCCGAAAAGGCTAACGACGTCGAGCTGCAGAAGAGCAACATTCTTATGATTGGCCCAACGGGTTCGGGAAAGACGTTTCTTGTTCAAAATCTGGCGAGAATTTTAAATGTTCCGTTCGCCATAGCCGACGCGACGTCTCTTACCGAAGCGGGCTATGTCGGAGAGGACGTTGAAACAATTCTTTTAAAGCTCATTCAGGCGGCGGACTATGACATAGAAGCCGCGGAGCGCGGAATAATATATATCGACGAGATCGACAAAATAGCGAGAAAATCGGAAAATGTTTCGATAACGCGCGATGTGTCGGGCGAGGGCGTTCAGCAGGCGCTGCTTAAGGTGCTTGAGGGAACGGTCGCGTCGGTGCCGCCGCAGGGCGGAAGAAAGCACCCGCATCAGGAGTGCATACAGATCGATACGACGAATATACTCTTTATCTGCGGCGGAGCGTTTGACGGTATAGAAAAAATAATAGCTGACAGAATAGGAAAGAAGAGTCTCGGCTTCGGCGCGGAGATTGAGAGCAGGAAGGATATGAATTTAAGCGAGCTGCTCGACTCTATCATACCGCAGGATCTCTTAAAGTTCGGACTTATTCCCGAGTTTGTCGGCAGACTGCCGGTATTTGCCAAGCTTGACCAGCTTGACAAAAACACGCTCATAACCATACTAACCAAGCCCAAGAACGCGCTTGTAAAGCAGTATACGGCGCTATTTGATTTCGACGGAGTAGCGCTTGAGTTTGAGGACGGCGCGATTGAGGCGGTTGCGGAAAAAGCGATTGAGCGAAACACCGGCGCGAGAGGACTCAGAGCCATTATAGAGGAAACGGTAACGGATATAATGTACGAGGTGCCGTCCGACGAGGATATTTCAACGGTTATAATTACAAAGGAATGTGTAAACGGCGGGAAACCGACGCTTCTGAGAAAAAGCGACTATCTGCCGGAGGAAAAAGACGGTACACAGGGATAAATTGCAAGGCGGGGAAGGTGACGACAATGTTTGTATCTGAAAATTTATCTGTAAATGATAAGAACCATTTGGTTATCGGTCAAAACGATACGGTGGAGCTGGCGAAGAAATTCGGTACGCCGCTCTACGTTATTGACGAGGATTTGTTCCGCGAAAACTGCCGCGTTTACAAAAACGCTATGGACAAATATTACGGCGGAAACGGTCTTGTTATTTACGCGAATAAGGCCTTCTGCTCGCTTTATTCGTGCAGAATAGTAAACGAGGAAGGACTCGGAATTGACGTTGTGTCGGGCGGCGAGCTTTACACGGCGATAAAAGCGGGTTTTCCGATGGACAAGGTTTATTTCCACGGAAATAATAAAACAACAGAGGAAATGGAGCTTGCGGTTTCAAACGGAGCGGGTCACATAATCGTTGACAACATTTACGAGCTTAACGAGCTTAACGAAATCGCGAAGAATGCCGGAATTGTGCAGCATATAATGTTCCGCATAAAGCCCGGAGTTGACGCGCATACGCACAGCTTTATTCAGACGGGTCAGATAGACTCCAAATTCGGGGTCGCGCTCGAAAACGGCGAGGCGTTTGAGATAATCGAAAAGGCGTCAAAGATGTCAAATGTGAAGGTGGACGGAGTTCACTGTCATATCGGTTCGCAGATTTTTGACATAGAGCCGTTCTGCAAGGCGGCGGAGATTATGATGAATTTTATCGGCGACTTAAAGGACAAGCTCGGACTTGAAATCGATATGCTAAACCTCGGCGGAGGCTACGGAATACGCTATACCGACGATGACGACCCCGTGCCGTATGACGGGTATATACAGCACGTAAGCGAGGTCGTAAAGGAAACGGCAAAGAAGAGGAATGTAAAGCTCCCGTTTATCTTAATGGAGCCGGGACGCTCGATTATCGCGCCCGCGGGCATTACCTTATACACCGTCGGCGGAGTCAAGGACATTAAAAACGTGAGAAAGTACGTTTCGGTTGACGGCGGTATGGGCGACAACCCCAGATATATCCTCTATGAGTCGGAATACGCCGCGGTTGTGGCAAATAACGCCAACGCAAAGCCCGCGGAAAAGGTAACGGTAGCGGGAAAGTGCTGCGAGTCGGGCGACATACTTCTGAAGGACGCGATGCTGCCCGAGATTAAGGTCGGCGACACGCTTGCGGTTTTGGCTACCGGCGCGTACAATTACTCGATGGCAAGCAACTACAACAGAATACCGCGTCCGGCGGTAGTGGCGGTGTCGAAGGGACAGGCTAAGGTCGTTATAAAGCGCGAGAGCTACGAGGACCTGATAAGAAACGATATTTAAAAAGGCGGGGAGGGCGTAGGCTCTCCCTTTTTGAATTTACCGATTTTTACAATTTACATAAACGCGTATTTGTGGTATACTAAACGAATGGGAAGTGATTTTTTGAAGAAGATTTTATTTTTACTTACGGCAATAATTGCGCTTACAGCGTCGGCGGCGAGCGCCGACGTACTCGGTACGCCCACGGGCGGCTGGTCAACGGATATGGGCGCGTACACATATTTTCACAATACGGTATTTCAATCCGACTCCGAAACGGTCGGCAGACAGACGGAGTATTATGTGGAATATACGCCGAATACCGAAGCGGTGCCGGTGGTTGTAAACGGTGAGTCGATATGGGGAAGCCGTGACATAGAGGAAGCGGCGGAGTATATGAAAAATAACGGAATGCGTCCGCTGTTGGGAATAAACGCGGATTATTTTTCATTTAAAACGGGAATACCGATGGGTTATACGATAATAGACGGCGAGATAGCCTCGACGGTGGAAAGCGGTCAGGACGCGGTCGGATTCCGCGCGGACGGCAGCGGCTATATAGGCTGGCTTGACATTACCACAACTCTATCCGACGGCGAGAGAAGCGTCGATATTATGTATATCAACAAATGGTGTCAGCCCGGATTTGACCCGATATATCTGTTTACCGACAAGTTCGGTTCAAGCACAAAAACGCAGTCGAACTGTATTTTTGTTACGTGTACGCCCAAGGAGGGCAGACTCCGCATAGGCGAAACGCTCACGCTCACGATTGACGATATTTTTGAATACGACGGCGATTTGGCGATACCCGACGGTAAGATAATAATCGCGATGGATACGAGCGGAGTGAGCGAGTATTATGATTTTCTGCGCTCGCTCAGCGTCGGGCAGGAAATCACCGTGAGAAACGACGCTTCGGACAGTACGTGGAACGGTATAGAAAACGCGGTAAGCTCGGTCGGGGGCAGACTGCTTATTAACGGACAGATAGGCTCGGGCTTCGAGGAAGGCGCGGCGCCGAGAACCGCGGTCGGGATAAAGCCTGACGGCAACGTGATATTTTATGTGCTTGACGGCCGTCAGAGCGGCTACAGCTACGGCGCGAAAATCACTACTCTCGCGCAGCGTATGCGGGAGCTGGGCTGCGTTGACGCTTTAAATCTTGACGGCGGCGGTTCGACCGCCGTTGCGGGGGTGTTCCCGGGAAGCGACATTATGACTGTCGTAAACCGTCCGTCGGACGGATATTTGAGAAATGTCGCGAACTTTATATTTTTAAAGGATAACCGCGAGCCTACCGGCATAACGGGATATTTAACCCTGAAAGAGATTACGAACAACAACGTGCTGTCGGGTATGAGCCAGTGGGTACTGATAGATTCCGCCTACGATACGCACAATTATAAAATGGATACTCCTCACGGCGTCACCTACAGCGCTGAAAATTACGACGGCGCGTACAGTACGGTAGAGGAAAACGGAGTCGTGACGTTCGGCGGCACCGGTACGGTTAAAATAACCGTTAATGCCGACAACGCAAGCGCGGAAACGTATTTCAACAGCTACGAAACTCCCGACGAGATAAAGATTTATAACGAGGAGGACTGGCGTGAAATTACTGAAATATATACCGAAGCAAACGAGGAGCTGCAGCTCAATTTATCCGCGATAGCCTATGTGAACGGCAACGGTCTTATTTCTTCCGACGATTTGTTTGAATGGAGCGTTGAGGGCGGCATAGGCGAGATTACCGAGGACGGCATTTTCACGCTTGCCGACACGGCAAATAAGTCGGGGCGCATAAATGTAAGGGCGGGGAATACGGAAAAGTCGATAGCGGTTTATATTGCCGATTACCCCAAGCCCGTAAACCCGTTTGCCGATACCGACGGACACTGGGCGGAAACTATTCTTTCCGTTATGTCCCAAAGAGGCGTTATAAACGGTATCGAGGAGGACGGAAGGCTTGTGTTTAAGCCCGATAACGATATGACGCGCGCGGAATTCGCGAGTATGATAAGCAATTATATGCGGATAGACCTATCGGAGTACGAAAACGACGAGCTGATTTTTGAGGACGGCGGTGAAATTCCGCAGTGGGCGCAAAACTGCGTAAAAGCGATGTATTCAAAAGGCATAATTCAGGGAAGAAGCAGCGGCGGCGGAGTAATATTCGCCCCGTATGATAAAATCACGCGAGCGGAGGCTATGACTATACTCGGCCGTATTCTCGACTATGACGGAGAAACAAAGGCTCTGAGCTTCGCCGACGCTTACGATATTCCCCAATGGGCAACAGAGAGTATGGAAAAGCTTTTTGCCGCGGGAATAATTAACGGTTATTCGGATAATACCATTCTCCCGAATAATAATGTAAAGCGCGCGGAGGCTGTCAGTATGCTCTACAAATTCAATTAAAATCATATTGATTTTTTCGCCGTAAAATAGTATAATTATTATAATAATATTATTTTGGAGGAAACCACTATGAACGAAATCAAAAGCGCGATTGAAAACGGAAAAACGGTTCTCGGTATAGAGCTTGGCTCAACGAGAATAAAAGCGGTTCTTATAGGCGAAAACAATGAACCGATAGCGTCGGGAAGCTATGAATGGGAGAATAAGCTCATAGACGGCATCTGGACGTACAGTCTTGACGATATTTGGTCCGGCGTTCAGCACAGCTATTCGGATATGCTTGCCGAGGTTTCGGAAAAGTACGGCGTTTCGATAACGAAAATAGGCGCTATCGGCTTCAGCGCGATGATGCACGGTTATATGGTGTTTAACGCCGAAGGTAAGCTTCTCGTGCCTTTCAGAACGTGGAGAAACAGCATAACCGCCGAGGCCGCGGGCAAGCTCACGGAGCTGTTTAATTACAATATACCGGAGCGCTGGAGCATAGCGCATCTTTATCAGGCGATTCTCAACAAAGAGGAACACGTAAACGAGATAAGCTTTATCACAACCTTAGCGGGCTATATCCATTGGAAGCTTACGGGTCGAAAGGCGGTCGGAATCGGCGAGGCTTCGGGTATGTTTCCGATTGATATAAAAACCGGTCGGTTCAACCGAGAAATGACGGAAAAATTTAACGCGCTTTTAGATACGCCGTGGAAGCTTGAGGATATAATGCCGGAGGTTCTTAGAGCCGGAGAAAACGCGGGCGTATTAACCGAGGAGGGCGCGAAGCTTTTGGACGTAAGCGGCAGGCTTTCGGCGGGAGTACCGCTTTGCCCGCCGGAGGGCGACGCGGGTACGGGAATGACGGCTACCAACAGCGTCGCGAAGCGTACCGGCAACGTAAGCGCGGGAACGTCTGTTTTCGCGATGGTGGTGCTTGAAAAGGAGCTTAGCAAGGTTTATCCCGAAATCGATTTGGTAACTACGCCCGTGGGCGATTTGGTGGCGATGGTTCACGCAAATAACTGCACGTCCGATATTAACTCGTGGGTAAAGCTGTTTAAGGACTTTGCCGACGCGATAGGCGCGAATATCGGAATTTCCGAGTTATATGAAACGCTCTTTAAACAGTCCCTGTCGGGAGACGCGGACTGCGGAGGACTGATGTCCTACGGCTATCTTTCGGGCGAGAACATAACGCGTATGGAGTCGGGCTGCCCGATTTTCCTCAACCCCGTAAACGCCGATATGAATTTAGCCAATTTTATGCGAACGCATCTGTTTTCGGCTTTGGGCGCGCTTAAAATAGGAATGGATATACTTATGCGGTCGGAGGGCGTTAAGCTCGATAAAATTATGGGTCACGGCGGCTTTTTTAAGACAGAAAAGGTCGGGCAGAGCTATATGGCGGCGGCAATCAACGCGCCCGTAACGGTTATGGAAACGGCGGGCGAGGGCGGAGCGTGGGGTATCGCGCTGCTTGCCTCGTATATGATTAATAAGTCCGAGGGTGAAACGCTCGCGGAGTACCTTGACAATAAGGTGTTTGCGGGAATGCCCTCAAAGACGCTTGCGCCGTCGGCGGAGGACGTTGAGGGCTTCAATAAGTTTATCGAGCGCTACAAAAAAGGCCTCCCCGCGGAACGCGCGGCCATAGACAGCGGCTTTTAATAACGGTGAAATATGAAAGCGATTTGCAATATAACGGATTTCGGAGCGGTCGGAGACGGAAAAACGCTTAATACCGCCGCTATTCAAAGGGCGATAGACGAATGTGCGGATAACGGAACGGTATATATTCCCGAGGGCGTATTTTTGAGCGGCGCGCTGCACTTAAAAAGCAATATGACGCTGCGCCTTTGCGAAGGCTCAAAGCTTCTGGGAAGTCCGTATAAGGAAGATTATCCCGTAATGAGGTACAGATTCGAGGGCTTGGAAACGGACTGCTACGCAAGTCTTATAAACGCGGGAATACGCGATAACGAAAAAATTAAAAATCTTAAAATATCCGGCGGCGGAGTAATTGACGCGAACGGAGCAAGGCTTAAGGAGGACGAATTGACCGCTCCCGATATAAAAAGAGGGCGCGCGATTTGCGTGAAAAATGCCGAGAATACGGCATTAAGCGGTATAACCGTAAGGCAGTCGCCGAGCTGGTGCGTGCATTTCATCTATTCCGACGGTATAGAAATTTCAAATATAAAAATACATACCAAGTTTGATGAAAACGGCAGCGCTTACGGTATCGTAAACGGCGACGGAATAGATATAGACTCCTGCAAGAATGTTCGCATACACGATTGCGAAATTGCCAGTCAGGACGACTGCATAGCGATTAAATCGGGCAAGGACGAAGAGGGGAGAAAAATCGGTATTCCGACGGAAAATGTTGAAATTTACGACTGCGCCTTCAGGTACGGCTTTGGCGTGGCGATGGGCAGCGAGGTTTCGGGCGGAGTGCGAAATGTGAGCGTACACGACTGCGATTTTGACAATACCTACAGTGTCGCGAGCGTTAAGTCACCCAGAGGGCGCGGAGCGGTAATCGAGAACGTAACATATAAAAATCTTACGCATAAATACGATTTGAACGAACAGCGCGACTGCCGCTGGTTTCGCGGCGCGATATATATTGACGAGTTCTACGGTCATAAGGAATTTGACGTTCTAAACGCCGCTCCCGTTGATGAGGGAACGCCTCATATAAGAAATATCGGCTTTGAAAATATAACCGTTGACACGTCGGCGGGTAACGCGATTTTTATGGCAGGTCTCCCCGAACGCCATCTTGAAAATATTTCTTTAAGAAATGTTACGGCTAAAGGCAAACGCGGCTTTATCGCGAATAATATCGACGGACTAAGGCTTGAAAATGTTGTTGTGATACCGAAAGAGGGAGAAAAGCGCGTATTTACGAATGTAAAAATTACCGATATATAAAATTCCGCCCGTCCGCGGCAAGACGTTTGTATTTTTAACCGGCGGCAACGGCGGCAAAATTAAGCGTGAGCGAAGGACGTTTTTTGCCGTAACGCGCCGGCTGATAAGATTATCAGATAATAGCTTTTTAAAATACTTGACAATTTATACAAAAAACTATATAATATATTTAGTGTTAATTGGTAAACTTTTAATAATTAAAACAAGAAAGGACGATTTAAAATGGACAGGTATCAATCAGCAAAAGAAATTTATGCCGCTTACGGCGTTGACACTGACGCCGCTATTGAAAGGCTCAAGACAGTTCCTCTTGCCGTTCACTGCTGGCAGGGCGACGATGTTCTCGGCTTTGAGGGCGCGGAGTCGCTTACGGGCGGTATTATGACGACAGGAAATTATCCCGGTAAGGCGAGGAACCCCGAGGAATTGATGGCGGATATGGACAAGGCGTTTTCGCTCACTCCCGGCGCCAAAAAGGTAAACGTACACGCCAACTACGCGATATTTGAGGACGGCGAGAAGGTTGACCGCGATAAGCTGGAGCCGAAGCACTTTAAAAAGTGGGTTGAGTTCGCGAAAGAGAGAGGTATGGGTATTGACTTTAACCCGACGTTCTTCTCGCACCCGATGGTAGGTCCCGACGGTCTTACTCTCGCAAGTCCCGACGAAAAAATCCGTAAGTTCTGGGTTGAACACGGAAAGGCTTGTATCAGAATTTCGGAGTATTTCGCGAAGGAAACGGGTTATCCCTGCGTTATGAATATCTGGACGGGCGACGGTCTTAAGGACGTTCCGGCGGACAGAATGGGTCCGAGAATGAGATATAAGAAGTCGTTTGAGGAAATTCTTTCCGAGCCGTATGACAAGAATTTGGTAAAGCCCTGCGCGGAGTCAAAGTTCTTCGGTATCGGAGTGGAGTCCTACACCTGCGGCAGCGGCGAGTTCACGTTAAATATCGCGGCGCACAACGACGGCTGTATTCCTCTTCTCGATAACGGTCATTATCACCCCGAGGAAATGGTTTCGGATAAAATTCCGGCGCTTCTGTGCTTCTATCCGGAGATTGCCCTACATATCACGCGCGGCGTTCACTGGGACAGCGACCACGTTCTTCTTTATGACGACGAGCCCAGAGAGATCGCGAAGGAAATCGTAAGAAACGACGCGATAGACCGCGTTTATATGGCGCTTGATTTCTTTGACGCGAGCATCAACAGAGTTTCGGCTTGGGTTGTCGGAATAAGAAGCTGGCAGAAATGTATGCTCAACGCTATGCTTATGCCGCATAAGGATTTGAAAGCGTTGCAGGACGCGGGTCAGTTTACAAAGCTTATGGCTATTCAGGAGGAGCTAAAGACGCTTCCGTTCGGCGACGTATGGGTTGAATACTGCAAGCGGTGCGGCGTTCCGTATGACAAGTCGTGGTTCGACGAGATTGAAAAGTACGAAAAGGACGTTCTTTCAAAGAGAAACTAAAAGCAAAAAGACCGGTTTGACCGGTCTTTTTGCGTAATTTGAGGATTGGCGCGCGGACGCGCACGCCTTATTCGCGGCGGCATATTATACCATAAGAATTAAAAGGGGTGTGATATATATGCTGTTTGCATTGTCGCTTACGGTTATGGCGGGACTCGCAACCGGAATAGGAAGCGTTATGGCTGTTTTCGCGAAGCGGACAAATACGAAATTCCTCGCGGGGTCCTTGGGATTTAGCGCGGGAGTTATGATTTATGTTTCGATGATAGAAATATTTTCAAAATCAAAAACATATCTTTCGTCAGCTACAAATGACATTACCGGCTATTATCTGGCCGCGGCAGCGTTTTTCGCGGGCATACTGTTTATAGGGCTTATAGATTATTTCGTGCCGTCCACGGAGGGCGATATAGGCAATCTCAAGCAGCAGAGCGGTAATGAAAAAAACCTCCGGCGAATGGGCTTTATAACGGCGCTTGCGATAGGAATACATAATTTCCCCGAGGGACTTGCGACCTTCACCTCGGCTCTTCAGGACCCGCATCTGGGCGTCGCGATCGCTGTAGCGATTGCGATACACAACATTCCCGAAGGAATTGCCACCTCGGTACCGATTTACTACGCCACGGGAAGCCGTAAAAAGGCGTTCGCGGTATCGTTCTTCTCGGGAATAACCGAGCCGCTCGGCGCTGTAATCGGGTATATGCTGCTGCGTCCGTTCTTCAACGACGCGGTGTTCGGCGCGCTTTTCGGGGTTATCGCGGGAATTATGGTGTTTATCTCGATAGAGGAGCTTCTGCCGATGGCGCGGGAATACGAAAAAAGCAAGGTCACAATTATCGGATTTGTAACGGGAATGGCAATTATAGCTCTCAGCCTGCTGCTATTTCTTTAGAATATATTAAATGAGCGGATATGCCCCGCGCTTATAAGTATGTATGAGCGCGGGGCTTTTTGCGTTTTTCATAAAATGAAAAAACTTGCAAAAATTTATTGATATATTTGTCCGGCGGGTATATAATATGTAAAAACAGCACGGATTTGGAGGAGTTTGCTTGAATATTTTGACGTCGGCTTCAAACAGCAGGTACAAACATATAAAATCTCTCGCGCGGAAGAAAAACAGATTAAAATACGGCGAGTATACGGTTGAGGGAATAAAATCCGTCCGCGACGCGGTTTCCGCGGGCGCGGATATATCGATTATCGCCGTTTCCGAAGCGTTTTACAATGATAACAGCTTTGATTATCCCGATAATGCCGAGCTTTTGATATTTGAAACGACGCTTTTTAACAAGCTCTGCGACACTCTTACTCCTCAGGGCATTACAGCCGTAATTAAAATGAGCGCCGCGTCTGACGAGCTTGACCCGAGAAAGCCGTATATTTACTGCGACAGCGTAACCGACCCCGGCAATATGGGGACAATTATAAGAACCGCGGACGCTGCCGGCTTTGGGGGCGTGATACTGTCGGAGGACTGCGTGGACGTTTACAGTCCGAAAACCGTAAGAGCGAGTATGGGTTCTTTTTTCAGCATTAATATAATCACGGGAAAAAACGCAGCTTTTCTCGAAAAAGCGCGCGAAAACGGCTTTGAGCTTTTTGCGGGCGCGCTCGGGGAGGACGCGGCTGACTACAGAAACGCCGATTTTAAAAAGCCTTCGATTTTAGTGGTGGGGAACGAGGCTAACGGTGTGAGCAGGGAAGTGCTGAAGCTGTGCCGGCGCGTTAAAATTCCTATACTCGGATATGCCGAATCGCTTAATGTATCGGTTGCCGCGGGAATTTTAATGTATGAATTAGTAAGACAAAGGACTTGACAATTTGCGTATTTTGTAGTATTGTGAATAGGAAAAACGGGGGTAATACTATGGAAGAAAATCTTTTATACTGGGTATGGCTTACGATAAAGCCTGTGATAAGCCCCATAAAAATAACATGGCTGTGGGAACGCTTTGAAACAATAAAGGATATTTACACCGAAACGGAATATAATGATATTGCCGGCATAGAAGATAAGGAAAAGAAAGCTCTTCGCGACAAGGATTTGTCGGAGGCGAAAGACGTTATCGCAAGGACGGAGCGCGCGGGAGCTAAAATTCTCACCTATGAGGATATAAATTTTCCGGATATGCTCCGCAATATTCCCGACCCGCCGTATGTTTTATATATAAAAGGCGAAATTATGAACTGGGACAGACTGCTTACCATAGGAGTGGTCGGAACGCGCAAGTGCAGCGAATACGGCATAAAGGCGACAAAAAAGATAAGCAGCGGTATGGCGAAGGCGGGAATAACGGTCGTAAGCGGTATGGCGCGCGGAATTGACGCCGAAGCGGCGTGGGCGGCGCTTCGCGCCGGAGCTAAAACAATAGCGGTCCTCGGCAGCGGAATAGACGTTATATATCCGCGCGAGAACGAAAAACTGTATTACGAAATATGCGAACACGGAGCGGTTATGACCGAGTACCCTCCCGGCAGCGGCTCGCTTCCGGGGCATTTCCCCGAAAGGAACAGAATTATCGCGGGACTTTCAAAGGGAGTACTCGTCGCCGAAGCCCCCAAAAGAAGCGGCTCGCTCATAACGGCGAGATTGGCTCTCGATAACGGGCGCGACGTTTTCGCGGTACCCGGCGTAATAGACGACGCTAATTATACAGGCGCGAACCGCCTTATTCAGGGCTGCGCCAAGCTTGTAATGTCGGCGGAGGATATTATTGAGGAATACCCGTATGACACGGCGCTTTTAAAACCGCCCAAAATCAAGGTGGTTATAAAAACACAGAATATGCCCGTCTACAATTCAGAGGAGATAGAGGAGCAGTCGGAGGAAATCCAAAAGGAAATTCGGAATGAGCGTAAAATGTCCATAGAAAGCAAGAGGTACGCTTTTCTAAAGCCTGAGGAGAAGGAAATAATAAAGCTCCTCATCGAAAAGGATATGAATGTTGACGAAATGGCGAGGAGCGTTGAAATGCCTGTCGGAGAAATTAATACAATTCTTGCGATGCTTGAAATAAAAGCTCTGGTTAAAAGACTTCCGGGCAATAATTATCAACTTAAAATATAAGACAATGGAGGATTAATGTGAAAAAGCTTTTGATAGTGGAGTCGCCGGCTAAGGCGGGGACAATAAAAAAATATCTCGGAAAGGATTATACGGTAATGGCGTCGATGGGACACATAATCGATCTCCCGAAAAGTCAGCTCGGCGTGGATACCGATAATGATTTCGAGCCTAAGTACATCACCATACGCGGCAAGGGCGCTCTTCTTACTCAGCTTAAGAAGGAAGCAAAAAAGGCGGACGTTGTGTATCTTGCAACCGACCCTGACCGCGAGGGCGAGGCGATAAGCTGGCATCTGGCGAACGCCTTGGATATAGACGTAAAATCCAAATGCCGCGTGACATTTAACGAAATTACAAAAACCGCGGTTAAAAACGCGATAAAAGAGCCGCGCCCTATAGATATGGACTTGGTTGACGCGCAGCAGGCAAGACGCGTTCTCGACAGAATAGTCGGCTATAAGATAAGTCCTATTTTGTGGGAAAAGGTTAAAAAGGGTCTGTCGGCGGGCAGGGTTCAGTCGGTGGCGACGAGGCTCATCTGCGACCGCGAGGAGGAAATAAACAATTTCACCCCGCAGGAATACTGGACAATAGAAGCCGAGCTTACCGAGCCGAAGTCAAAAAAGAGCTTTACCGCCAGATATTACGGCGAGAATAATAAAGAGGTAAAGCTCCATACGGGCGAGGAAGCGAAGGCTGTTACCGACGATATACAGAAGCGCGATTTTATAGTTGAAACGGTAAAGCGCGGCGAGCAGAAGAAAAGTCCGCAGCCGCCGTTTACTACGAGTACGCTTCAGCAGGACGCGTCGAGAAAATATAATTTCCAAGCGTCGAAAACGATGCAGATCGCCCAGACGCTTTATGAGGGCGTTAATCTCGGCGGAAAGCTCGGCACGATAGGTCTTATAACATATATGAGAACGGACTCGCTTCGTATAGCCGACGACGCGCGTAAGGAGGCGGTAGCGTACCTTACCGAAAATTACGGCAGGGAGTACGTAAGTCCCAGACAGTACAAGACGAAAAAGAACGCGCAGGACGCTCACGAGGCGATACGCCCCACGTCGATTAATATTAAGCCGATAGACATAAAGGATAAGCTTACAAACGACCAGTACAGAATTTATAAGCTGATTTGGGAGCGTTTCGCGGCGAGCCAGATGGCGAACGCTGTGTTTGATACCGCGCAGGTGACGCTCTCAGCCGGAAGCCATACGTTTAAGGCGAGCGGCTCAAGCGTAAAATTCAAGGGCTATATGGCGGTATACGTCGAGTCCACGGACGAAAAAGAAAAGAAAGACAAAATGCTTCCCGAGCTAAGTGAAAAGCAGAAGGCGCTGCTTGAGGATTTCGAGTCCAAGCAGCATTTTACGCAGCCGCCTCCGCGTTTTTCGGACGCGACGCTCATAAAGGAGCTTGAGGAAAACGGAATAGGCAGACCGTCAACCTACGCGCCGACTATTTCGACCATAGTTTCAAGGGGCTACGTCGTAAGAAGCAAGCGTCAGCTTATTCCGACGGAGCTTGGATTTGTTACGACCGACATTATGAAAAACAATTTCTCCGATATTGTGGACGTTGAGTTTACCGCCGGTATGGAGGAGGAGCTTGACGAGGTTGAGGAAGGCGAGAGACCGTGGAAGGAAATTTTAAACGAGTTCTATCCGCCGTTTAAGAAAAACCTTGAAAAGGCAAGCGAGAATATCGCGAAAATAAAGATAAAAGACGAAGAGTCGGACGTTGTATGCGAGAAATGCGGACGTAAAATGGTATATAAAATCAGTAAGTTCGGTAAGTTTCTCGCGTGTCCGGGCTATCCGGAGTGCAAGAACACCAAGGCTATCCGCGAAGGTACGGGGGTAAAGTGTCCCAAGTGCGACGGCGAGATACTTGTGAAGCGCTCCAGAAAGGGCAAGATATATTATGGCTGCGAGCATTTGCCCAAATGCGACTTTATGGCGTGGGACGCGCCGGTGAAGGACGAGGTTTGTCCGCGCTGCGGTGGACTTTTGCTTAAAAAGCAGGGCAGAAACGCGAAGATTTTCTGCTTCAACGAGGACTGCAATTACGAGCGAAAGCTCAAAAAGGACGAGAAATAATGCGGGCGAAGGTGATAGGCGCGGGTCTCGCCGGCTGTGAGGTCTCACTGCAGCTCGCAAGCCGCGGAATTGAGGTCGAGCTTTACGAAATGAAGCCGAAGAAATTTTCGCCGGCGCATAAAAGCGAAAATTTCGCCGAGCTTGTTTGCTCCAACTCCTTAAAGGCGGAGCGCATAGAAAACGCCTGCGGCTTGCTGAAGGAGGAAATGCGGCTTTTCGGCTCGGTTATGATGGAGGCGGCAGATGTAAGCCGCGTACCTGCCGGAGGCGCGCTCGCGGTTGACCGCGACGCGTTTTCGGGATATATTACGGAAAAAATAAAGAAAAATCCGCTTATAACGGTAATAAACGAAGAGGTTACCGAGATAAATCCGGAAGAGTACACCGTAATAGCAACGGGTCCTCTCACCTCAGAGGGGCTTACAAGCGCGATAAGCGCTCTTACCGGCGGCGATTACCTATATTTTTACGACGCCGCCGCGCCTATCGTTACGGCGGAGAGTATAGATATGAGCAAGGCGTTTATGGCGGCGCGCTATGACCGCGGAACTGCCGATTATATAAACTGTCCGATGACAAGGGAGGAGTACGAGGCGTTTTATACCGAGCTTATAAACGCCCAAACCGCGCCGTTAAAGGAGTTTGAGAACCAAACGGTGTTTGAGGGCTGTATGCCGATAGAAACTATGGCAAAACGCGGCAGGGAAACGCTTACGTTCGGACCGTTAAAGCCCGTGGGACTCGTGAACCCCAAAACCGGCAAGGACGACGCTTACGCCGTCGTGCAGCTTCGTCAGGACAACGCGGAGGGTACGCTTTACAATTTGGTCGGTTTTCAGACAAACCTTAAATTCGGCGAGCAAAAGCGTGTTTTTTCGATGATTCCGGGGTTGGAAAATGCGGAATTTGCGCGTTACGGCGTAATGCACCGCAACACATATATAAATTCGCCGGCGATTTTAAACAGATATTATCAGACGGACAAGCACCCCAAAATCTTTTTCGCCGGACAGATAACGGGCGTAGAGGGCTACGTCGAGTCGGCGTCAAGCGGAATACTCGCCGGCTATAATATGGCGAGATTTATGCGCGGCGAAGCGATGTTCGAGCCGGATATAAAAACGGCTATAGGCTCGCTGCCTCTGTATATTTCAAACGGAAATATCACAAAGTTCCAGCCGATGAACTCCAATTTCGGAATAATCGGGGGACTTAACGAAAGAATACGAAATAAAGCGGAACGCTATAATAAAATAGCCCTTCGCGCTTTAAATATAATAAAAACACAGTTAAAGGAGAATGAAAAATGAAAAAGAGCAGAATTATTTTAGCGGCGGCTGTATTATCAATTGCGGCGGTGATCGTTGCCGGCTGCGGAAACAAGGTTAAGCCTACGTTTATGTATTTCTACACAAACGCCGACACGGAAACCGTTACGCCGCTTATTGACGAGCTTAAGGACGAATACGGCAAAAAGGTTGAGTTCAGTCTTGTAAACGTCGATGAAAATCCCGAGGCGCTGGAGAATTTCCAGCTTGTTTCAGGCAACACGCCCGCGCTTATTATGCTCGATACCGAAAACAACATTTCAAAGTTTGAGTTTAAATGCGCCGATAAGGACACGCTTAAGGCGGATATTGACGACGCGCTTAATAAGTAA
>CAYVUD010000019.1:0-18369 GCA_964454725.1 uncultured Lachnospiraceae bacterium | reverse complement strand
TATATCCTCATCTCTTACGCCCGAATAGCCCGCTATAAGCGCGTTTGAGGGCTTATGCGGCGTAAAATAGTAATCGTCCGCGCCGCAAAGCCGTATTTTATTTTTCTCCGCTTTTTCGAGTATTTTTCCGGCTGAACCGCTTTTTATAAAAAGATGCAGTCCCGCCTTCTCGCCCGAAATCTCTATATCGTAAGGCAGCTTTAAAAGCGTTTCGATAAGCAGGTCGCGCCGCTTTCTGTATATATTCTTTACGCGGTTTAAATGACGCGCAAAATAGTCCTCGCCGATAAAACGGCTCAGCGTGCGCTGTTCAAACCTCGGCACGGTCGGGGAATAGCCGCTGAATTTTTTTCCGTATATATCAAGCAGCTCCGGCGGAAGAACCATAAACGCAATCCTTATCGACGGCGCAAGTATGCGCGAAAACGTGTTGAGGTATATGACCCGCTCGCCTCCCGCTATGCCCTGAAGCGCGGGAATCGGTTTTTTTGAAAAATTGAACTCGCTGTTGTAATCGTCCTCTATTATATACCTGTCCTCACCTTCCCGCGCCCACGAAATAAGCTCCTCCCGCCTGTCAAACGGCATTATAACACCCGTCGGGAATTGGTGCGACGGAGTTATGTAAACCGTGTTTGACGCGGTTTTTCCAAGCTCCTCAACAGATATTCCGCTCTCGTCAAGCGGAATATAGTTTATAACGCAGCCGTTATTTTTAAGTATACGGTTTACCTTGCCGTAGCCGGGGTTTTCGAGCGCGTAAACGCGGTTTGCGCCGAGTATCTCGGTAAGAAGCATTAAAAGGTAATCGATTCCCGCTCCGACTATAATCCGCGAGGGCGAACAGCTCACACCGCGAAATTCGCCGAGGTACTTGGCTATGCTTCGTCTCAGCTCAATATCTCCCCTTACGTCGCCGGCGTTTAAAAGCTCGGGGTTTGAATACATAACCTCCCTCGAGAGCTTTATCCACGTCGCGTAAGGAAACGCCGCGACGTCGGCGGTATTGGTGCCGAAATCCGCTCTGTACGTTTCACGCCTTTCCTCTTCCTCGTCGCTCCGCGGCGGCACATTCGCGAGCGGCGCGCCGGTGTACCTTACGTAGAAGCCGCTTCTTGCCGCCGAACGCAGATAACCCTCCTGAACAAGTATTTCATACGCCGTTTCTACGGTATTAACGCTTATTCCAAGGTGCGAGGCAAGCGCCCTTTTGGACGGCATACGCTCGTTTTCGGCAATTTTTCTTCCGCGTATTTCCTTGGCTATGTATTCGTAAAGCTGCTCGTACAGCGTTTTTCCGGACGCGCCGTCAAAATTTACGGTAAAATTGTACATTTTATCTGACCCCATAAAATAATTATATTTTGACACTTTAAACAATGTCAGTTACGAGTATAATTATACATAAACAGGCGGATTATGTCAAGCCGCCAAAACAGCAGGAGGTAAAAAATTATGAATGAACTAAACAAAAATCTCGCGCAAATGCTCAAAGGCGGAGTAATTATGGACGTTACGACTCCGGAGCAGGCAAAAATCGCCGAGGAAGCGGGTGCGGTCGCGGTTATGGCTCTCGAGAGAGTACCGTCGGACATAAGAAAGCAGGGCGGCGTCGCGAGAATGAGCGATCCGAAAATGATTAAGGGAATACAGGAGGCTGTTTCCATACCCGTTATGGCGAAGGCGAGAATAGGACATATCGCCGAGGCGCGCATACTCGAGGCGCTTAAAATCGACTATATCGACGAAAGCGAGGTCTTGACTCCCGCGGACGATATGTATCATCTCGACAAGACGCGGTTTAAGGTCCCGTTCGTGTGCGGAGCGAGAAATATCGGCGAGGCGCTCAGACGTATCGGCGAGGGCGCGTCTATGATACGCACGAAGGGCGAAGCCGGAACGGGAAATGTTGTCGAGGCGGTTCGCCATATGAGAGCTATGCAGTCTGAAATAAAGCGGCTCACAACTATGGGACACGAGGAGCTGATGACTTACGCGAAAGACAACGGCGCGCCGTTTGATTTGGTGGAATACGTCGCCGAAAACGGCAAGCTGCCGGTCGTAAATTTCGCGGCGGGCGGTATCGCGACTCCCGCGGACGCGGCTCTGATGATGCTTTTGGGAAGCGAGGGCGTGTTCGTCGGCTCAGGCATTTTCAAATCGTCGAACCCGCCGGTAATGGCAAAGGCTATCGTTAAGGCTACCGCTTACTACAACGACCCCGAAATCCTCGCGGAGGTCAGCGAAGGCTTGGGAGAAGCGATGAAAGGACTTGAAATAAGCGAGATCGCGCCCGAGAATATTATGGCAAACAGGGGTTGGTAATATGAAAAAAATCGGAGTCCTCTCCTATCAAGGCTCGGTTGAGGAGCATATGAAATCGCTCGGACGGCTTGACGGAGTTGAGGCGGCAGAGGTTAAAACCGCCGCCGCGCTCGAGAGCGTTGACGCGCTTATTCTGCCCGGCGGCGAAAGCACGACAATATCGAAGCTTTTAAATATTTTTTGTCTTGCCGAGCCTATTAAGGACAGAATAAAAAACGGTATGCCCGTATGGGGTACGTGCGCGGGACTTATACTTTTGGCTAAAAGCATCGTCGGCGAACAGCCTCATCTCGCTCTTATGGACATAACCGTCCGCCGCAACGCCTACGGCAGACAGCTTGACAGCTTCCGCCGCGACGCGTCCATACCCGCCGTGAGCGAAAAGCCCGTGCCGCTGGTATTTATCCGCGCGCCGTGGATAGAGAGCGCCGGAAACGGAGTTGAGGTTCTGTGCGAGCTTAACTCCCATATTGTTGCCGCGCGTCAGGGCAATATGCTCGCAACGTCGTTCCACCCCGAGCTTACCGGCGATTTATCGTTTCATAAATATTTCGCGGATATGATAAAGAGCTGACGCATAGCGTCAGCTCTTTTATTCCAATATTGAAATGTCCCTGCTCTCGCAAAGGCTCGACAGTCCGTAAACCATAAGTATCTCGTCGTAGTTCTCCGTTTCGCAAAGCTTGGAAACGGAGTCGAGGTAATAGCGCAAATCCACCATATCTATCCGGCTGTAGTGATTTATAAGAAACGGCGCGAGGCAGTGCGCGTAGGAGTCCTTTAGCATCAGCAGCCTTCCGCCGTCGCTGTCGGGATTTGTAAGCCTTGTGAGCGCGTGGTTGCCGTCAAGGAACACGGGGTACATATCCGGCTCGGATAAATGCTCGTCAAAGAACATATTATCGTATTCTTCCGTCTTTACGCCCTCGACTATCTCAACCGTGACGTTATTCGGATAACGCCAGACCTCAAGCGTTTCCCCCTTCTCGCCCCAGAGCGCGCTTTTGGAATAAGTCGTACCGTAAAAGCCGTCGTAGGACGTAATGTCAAAATCGCCTTCCGCCATAGGCTCGAAGCCTCGGCTTTCGCAAAACAGCCGGTACGCCTCATACGCGCCTCGGCTTGTCCAATGGTGGTCGGTTTTATAATAAAGCCCTTCTCTGTCCGCGCTGTTTTTAAACGCTTCGCCTATGTCGATTACCCGCGCGTCCGCAGTAAAATCCTTCCGTACCTCTTCGATAAGCTCGCCGTCGTTGTACGTTTCGTGATTTTTCGGCAGCTTGTCGGACATTATATACCCCGTAGTCGGCACTATCATAACAGACGTTTCAAGTCCCGTTTTCTTGATAAACTCCCGCATAGCCTCCAAATTGGCGTTATACGCGCTCTCGTCGGTCTTTACGGGCGTGTTTATGAGGTACCCGTCCTTTCCCCTGTAAACGCCGTTCGCGCCGTTACGGCCGGTACAGAGCTTAAAGTACGCGTCAAGCGCGGTAAGCTTTTCGCGAAACGGGAAGCGGTCGCCGAGATATTCCTCAAAATCGCTTTCAAAGCCGCCGTTAAGCACGGATTTTACCGTAATTTTCGGAAAATCCGCAAGAGCGCGTTTCTCGTTTACGGAAAACCCCTTTTTCGGCAAAATCAGAAACAGAAGCATAAAAGCGCCGATAAATCCGCAGAAAAGCGCGATTAAAATTTTGTTCTTTTTCATAGCAATCCACCTAAAATCTGAAATATAGAAACGGATTATAGCTGTTCGCGGCAAGAGAGGCGGTACACAAAACCAGTATCGCCGCGCATATGATTAGTTCAGCCGCAAAGTACCGTTTTCCGCTCCTTACCCGCTCCCAAAGCCGTTTGCCGAGCGGCGTGCAAGCGACAGCCGCCGCCGCGATAAGCGGCAGATACGAAATCGTCACCGAAAGCGCGTCGCGGCTTATAATTCCGTTCGCCGAGAACATATTTCCGACGTAAGCGAAAAGCGCGCCGAAATCCTCGAAGTAGAACAGCGCCCAGCCGAGCGTTATAAAAAACAGCGCGTAAATATGCCGCAAAGCGCTCGGAAGCTTTTCAAGGTACTTGCCGTACACAAACTTTTCCAGCACAAGAAGCACGAAATAGTACAAGCCCCACAGAATAAAGTTGAAGCTCGCTCCGTGCCAGAAGCCGGTTAAAAACCACACTACAAACAGATTTAAAATCTGTCTGGGAATTTTACAGCGGTTGCCGCCGAGAGGTATGTAAACGTAGTCGCGAAACCACGTACTCAGCGATATATGCCAGCGTCTCCAGAACTCGGTTACGCTCTTCGATATGTATGGATAGTCGAAATTCCGCATAAACTCAAACCCGAACATTCTGCCAAGTCCCACCGCCATATCGGAGTAACCGGAAAAGTCAAAATAAATCTGGAACGTGTAGGCGATTATTCCGACCCACGCGCCCAAAACTCCGCCGGACATCGGGCGAAGCGTGTCCCAGAGAACGCCCATCTGATTGGCGATAAGCACCTTTTTGGCAAGTCCTATTATAAATACCCTTACTCCGTCGGCAAACTGCCCCGCGCTCTCGCGTCTTTGCGCGAGCTGACGCTCTATATCCTTATAGCGCACGATAGGACCCGCGACAAGCTGCGGAAAAAACGAAACATAGGTTCCGAAGCTTACGATGCTCTTCTGCGCCTTTGTGTCGCCGCGGTAAATGTCTATCGAGTACGACATAGCCTGAAAGGTGTAAAAGGAAATTCCTATCGGGAGCGCAAGCTCTATTTTCGGAAGCATAGCGAACAGCGGGATCTTTCTTATAAGCTCGGTAAAAAATCCGGCGTATTTAAACAGTCCCAGAAGCCCCAGACTTATAATTACCGACAAAACTAAAAACGTCTTTTTAAGACGTTCCCGCTCACGGTATTTCTCGATTAAAAGACCGCATATGTAATTGGTCATAATCGAAACCGCCATTATTAAAATAAGCGTCGGCTCGCCCCAGCCGTAAAAAATCAGGTTGGCGAGCAGCAAAAAGCCGTTGCGAAACCGCCTTGGCACAAGGTAATATATACCAAGCACCAAGGGCAGATACAAAAACAAAAACAAAAGTCCCGAAAAGTACAATGCGCTACCCCGTTTCCGATTATTATTTCAAAAACCCGTCAATTATTTCGCGAGCCTTTGCCGCGTCGGTCGATACGCAAACCGCTACACAGTCGCCCACTGTGCAAACAACGCTGTCCCGAAGCTTGGAAAGCTCGTCGGGACGATAGCTTTTAAAAAGCTCGGTCTGCGCGTCAATATGCGCCGCCGCCTTTTCCGCGACCGCGTCAACATCGTCTTTCGCCTTAAACACCGCTATTTCATCGACAACAGCGTTCGTGCCGGAGTACGCCGCCGCCTTCTCTACCATATCGTCGGTAAGGGCGTAACGCTTTTTTACGATATTCTCGCTCACGGGAGAAAGCGTTTCGGCATATGAGCCGCCGTCAAGCAGCGCCTGCGCCAAAGCGTCCGCGTCTATATCCTTTGACGCGCCGCAGCCGCATACCGCCGCGGCGCAAAGGAGCGCCGCCGTAAATAATGCAATTCTCTTTTTTATCATTTGAATTTCCTCCGTAAATTTAGAGTATTTTCAGTCCTTATCCGCTAAAGACATTTTGTATATAAACAAGACATTTCTTGTAATATTCCTCGCCGAAATGTATACCGTCTGTCGCCGCGCCCTTGGGAAGATAGCCCTTATCGTCCGCCACGGCGCTGAAAATATCGGCAAAGTTGACATTCTGGCTTTTCGCGACGTCAAGTATAAGGCTGTTAAATTCCGCTATATTATCCTTCGTCGCGCCGTTCTCGCCCGCCGCGGACACCTCCTCGGTCACGGGCGTTATGGCGAGCAGATATATCCGCGCCTGAGGCTGGTATTTTTTAGCCTTTTTTATAAGCTCGGCGTAGTTTTCGCTGAAAATATCCCTGTTGACCCAGCCAAGCTCGTTCTCGCCGAACATCATAAATATTTTATCATATTTTTCACCGTTGTCAAGCTCGTCAATAACGGCTACATCTCCCGTGCTTGTGGAAAGGCTCATCGCGTCCGACACGTTAAGTCCCACACGGGCGAAATAATCCGCGTTCGGGACAAGATCGTATATCTCCAGTCCGTCAATGAACGAATTGCCTATAAACGCCGAATTTTTATAAAAGACGCTGTCAATGCCGCCCTCCGTCAATGCCGCCTCGGACCGGCGCGGCGTTTCCGTCGCGAGCTGCGTCTGAGCCTCCGATTCCGCTTGTTTTTGCGCTTCCTTTTCGGCGCGTCTCGCCGATACCGCGCCGACGCAGCTTTTAATGCCGAATACCGCCAAAAATATTACCGCGGCAAAGAAAACCGCCGCGACGCACTTAAACACAAGCTCGCGTTTTTTCCTTGCCTTGCGCTCTCTTTCTTCTTTTCTTCTTTGTATATCCTTTAAGCGATTGCCGCTGCCTGATTCCATTCTTCTCTCCCCTTGACCACAACTTTCGGTAATTTACATAGTATCACTTTTCACCGTATACAGTCAAGGCATTTTTTTATTTGTCAATAAACTGTAATTTTTGCAATCAATCAAACATATGCCTTACGCAGTAGAGCAGCATATGTATGTAAATTCTGACGTATTTCCCCTGCTTTATAAAGTAAAATACGGGGTGCGTCACACCGAAACCGCCGTCGGGCGTTTCGGCGGCGAAGCGTTTCGATATTTCCTTTATCCGCGCGTAACGCTTTCTCGTATTCAGCTTCAGCTTGGGATTGAACAAAAAACAAAAGCTCCCGAAAATCTTCTGAAAATAATCGCTGTATATCTTATCGCTTACCGCCTTATTTTCTTTGTTCCAGCCGTAAACAATGTCGAGCATATACCGCGTTGACTCGACGGCGGAGTCGAACATATCAAACGGATACTTTTTCCAGAAGCGCCGAAAGGTATTGACGTAATACCTGCTAAGCACGTCGCCTATAAGGATAAAGCTCCTGATATGACTCACATACCTCGCTATAAAAACATCGTCCTCGCTTTTTCTTATGTCGGGGAACTCAATTCCGTTTTCGCGGATAACGCTCATTCTGAACAGCTTGCACCACGGCGCGCCCTGTATGCCCTTTTCGCCGTACATATACATCTGCTCGCCGTAGTCGCGGCGAGCCTCCTCGCCCGTCCGGTAAAAGCCGTCTGTCTTTATAACGGTTTGCACGACCCTTTTGCCGTCGAACACCTCAAAGCCGCACACGACCAAATCAACGTCCTTTTCCTCCATCGCCGCGGTCAGCTTCTCTATCGCCTCGGGCTTTAACGTGTCGTCAATATCGAAAAAATACACATAATCGCCCGACGCTCGCTCCAGTCCGAAATTTCTCGCCGAGGCGGGACCCCCGTTTTCCTTTGGAAAAACAGTAATACGGCTGTCCGAGAGCGCCGCGCGACGGCAAGCCTCGAGGCTGTTATCCGTCGAGCCGTCGTCTATCAGCAAAATCTCGAGATTGGCGTATGTCTGATTTGTAACGCATTTGAGATTTTCCTCAATGTATTTTTCCATATTGTAAACGGGAATTATAACCGTAACCTTTTTCATATCACGCGCCTCCCGCTATTTCACATATCGCCTCAAAATTGCGCTTGCAGTTGTTTCTGTCGCGTATGGTAAAAAATCCGTTGATTCTGTCAAGATATATTTTTTCCGGCTCCGAATTGTTTTGAAGAATCTTTTCTATCTCCCCTATCAAGGCGTCCTCCGTATCGACAACCCGTCCGAAGCCGTCGCGTTCGTAGCTGAAATAGCCCTCGCCGTAATGGGTTTTGCGGAACTCGTCAACGTCAAACTGATAGTAAACCATCGGCTTTTCCATATATCCGTAATCAAAGAAAACGCTTGAATAGTCGGTTATAAGAATATCGCTTTTTATCAGCAGATTTTGCACCGTTTCGTCATTAAAGCCCGCTATTTTCACTCTCCCGCAATTCGTCGAAAAGCAGGGCAGATATTTCTGCATTTCGATATGCGGATAAAATACCAGCTCGAGCCCGTATTTTTCCAGCAGCCCCGACATTTTTTCGCTGTTTATCAGACTTTGATACGCCTTGTAATACGCGCTTTGCGTAAATTCCTTTTCGTTGCAGTCCTGAAGCGCGACTCTCCACGTCGGCATAAGCAGTATTCTGCGCGTGAGCGAACCGCGCTTTTCAAGGCGGTCGTAGCGGCAAAGTCCAAGAAGCCGCACCGCGCCTTCGGGGTATCCGTACCTGCCGTTTATGTACTCAAACTCGGGCTTGGCGGAGCATACGAACATATCCGCTCTTGTGTTGCCGTAATACAAATATGTCCGATTGTCATTAACAATAATTCCGTGCTGCAAAAATATTTGCTTTCCGCTTACCAAACCGAGTCTGTTAAGGCGGATAAAGAGGTTCATTATCGGACTGCAGCCCATAATATGCGTGCTTATCTTGACCTTGGAAAGCACCATCGCGATATAATGCTCAAAGCTTTTGCCGTCTATTATACGTCCGAGCGGTTCAACCGCGCCCCTGTCGGCGCTGTCCCTTGAAATTATGTACGCGATATTTATTTCGGGGTGGTTTTCGCGTATATATTTAAAAAGGTGATACGCGTTGTCGCGCGCGTCCGTGCCGCGCTCGGCGATTATCCACAAATCGCGGTACGCGGGTCTGTTTTTAACAAAGAATGACGCGGCAAAAGCCGCCGCGTATTCCAAAACGGACGCGAGATACAAAAACAGCTTTTTCATCTTTATCACCTCTTTTAAATATACTCCTTGCCGCCCCAAGTCATTTTATTTCTGTGAACGGTAAAAAATTCCGCTCTAAAGTCCGGAGAGTATTTTTCCATAGCGTCAATGACGCTTTGCGGCTTTAAATTGTACACGCTCCCGACCGAAAGGCACATTTCATACGTCTGAATGTTTCCCTCGGTTTTGAGGAGCTTTAAGCCGTAAATATACGGGCGTATGTCCGACTCCTTAACTCCGCTTTTTGATTTTTTCATCACTTTAAGTTCGGGATTGGCGAGGAATTTATCAATGTCCACGCTTCCCTCGCACTCGACCTCCACCGTATACACGGCGCGGTCAAGCTTTGTTATGTCTATTTCCTTGCCCTCGACTCTCCGCGCCGCCAATATTTTATACCCCGGCGGCAGCGCGCCGTTTAACCGTTCAAGGATTTCCGCCTCGCTAAACTCGCCGTCAAAGCCGACCTTCATAAACTCGCAATCCGACGTCACCCCGACCGACAGCGGCTGCGCCACGGTCATAATCGGGTGCGGGTTAAAGCCCCGCGAAAACATAAACGGCAGTCCCGAACGGCGCACCGTTCTCTGGAATAGCCGCATAAAGTCAAGATGCGATATATATTTTACCCTGTCGTCGCGGCTGTATTTCAAAATGTAATTACTCACAGCACACACCCGCCTTAAACCTCTTCATTCCGCAGCCGGCGCACCGCTCGCGGCAGTTTTTCGTTGTTATGCCCGCCTTCGCCTTCTCGTTCTCCCGCATAAGAAACTCCTTCGTCACGCCTATGTCGATATGATCCCACGGCAAAACCTCGTCGTAGCTTCTCTCGCGGAGGTTGTAAAAATCGGGGTCGATTCCCAGCTCCTCAAACGCCTCGAGCCACGCGTCAAATTTAAAATGCTCGCCCCAAGCGTCGAATTTACAGCCCTTTTCCACGGCGCGGATTATAACCTCGCCAAGCCGTCTGTCGCCTCTGGCGAACACGCCCTCCAGATAACTCGTTTTATTATCGTGCCAGTTGTAGCGTATCCTTTTCGATTTTATCGAGGCTTTAAGCTCGTTCTGCTTTTCTATAAGCGTGCCGCGGCTGTCCTGCGCCGCCCACTGAAACGCGGTAAAAGGCTTGGGAACGAAGCTTGACGTGCTGACGGTTATGTTAATCTGCTTCGCCCTTTCCTCCTTGGGTATCGCAAAATAAACGTCAAGCGCCTTCTGAGCAAGCTCCGCGATTCCGCGCACGTCGTCCATTGTTTCCGTGGGAAGCCCTATCATAAAGTACAGCTTGACATTCGTCCAGCCGCCGCGGAAAAGCATATCCGCGGACGTCATAATGTTTTCCTCGGTAATATTTTTGTTTATAACGTCGCGGAGTCGCTGCGTACCCGCCTCCGGCGCGAATGTTATGCCGGTTTTTCTGACCTTCTGAACCTTCTCCATAAGCTCGAGCGAGAAATTGTCAATTCTCAGAGACGGCAGCGATAAACCGATTTTCTTTTCCTCGGTTATCTCCAAAAGTCCGTCGGTAAGGCATTTTAAGCCGCTGAAATCGCTTGTGGAGAGCGACGAGAGAGAAATCTCGTCGTAGCCGCTCGACGCAAGAAGGCTGTCGGCAAGCTTTAGGAGCGTTTCGGGCTTTCTCTCTCTGAGCGGACGGTATATGTAACCCGCCTGACAGAAACGGCAGCCTCGCAAGCAGCCGCGCATTACCTCAAGCATTACTCTGTCGTGTACTACCTCCCCAAACGGCACTATAATCGTGTCGGGGGCGTAGGTTTTATCGAAATCGCGCATAATGCGCTTTGTGATTTTCTCTTTCGCGTTCGGGTTGTTGGGCGTTACGGATTTTACCGTGTTATCGCCGTTGTACTCCACGTCGTAAAACGAAGGCACGTATACGCCCTCTATTTTCGCGATTTTCTCCAAATAATCCCGTTTGCTTTTCTTCCCGCTCTTCTTCCACTTAACGTACTCGTCCGTGACCTCGTGTATCAGCTCCTCGCCCTCGCCCATCATAAAGAAATCGAAAATATCGGCGACCGGCTCCGCGTTATACGCGCACGGTCCGCCGCCGCAAACTATCGGGTACGACTCGTCCCTGTCCTTCGCCCTCACGGGTATATCGGCGAGCATAAGCATATTGACGACGTTTGAGTAGCTCAGCTCATACTGCAAAGTAAAGCCCAAAATATCAAAACGCGTTACCTCGTCGCCCGTTTCGAGCGCGAAAAGCTTCATACCGCGCTTCCTCATTTCGTCCTCCATATCCGTCCACGGCGCGAAAACGCGCTCACAGTAGACGTCAGCGCGGTTGTTGAGCGTATGATAGAGAATTTTAAGTCCCAGATGCGACATCGCTATCTCGTAGGTGTCGGGGAAACAAAAACCGAACCTCACGTAAACGTCCGCGGGATTTTTAATGACCGCGCTAAGCTCGCCGCCGGTATAGCGCGTCGGCTTTTCAACTTTCGAGAGAATTTTATCCCTGAGCGTTATACTCATACATTTTTCTCCTTTTTACGGTTTGAGATGAAGCCGTTCACCTTGTCAATCGTATCGGGAATCAAGTCGATAAGCTTATCGAGCGAACCGCTCTGCGCGTGTACGGGGATAAGGCGGACGTTGGAGTTGTTGATAACGAGAAACGCCTCCGCCTGAACGCTCGCTCCGCCGCCAATACCGCCGGCAAACTGCGCCTCGCCGTCCTTGTTTTTCGCCGAAAGCTCGCTTCCGGCGCCGCCGACTCCGAACGTCACCTTGGAAACGGGAAGGATTATGGTTCCGTCCTGCGCCGCTATCGGCTCGCCTATGACGTTTTTCGTTTCCGTCATTCCTTGCACGCTTGAGAGCGCGCCCTCAATCATTTCTTTAATCGGATTGCTCATTTTCTTCTCCTCCGTTGCTTGTTTTCATTTTATTTTTTACATTTAAATACGCTCTTAAAAATATAACCGCGAGCGGAAATATATGCGCTATGCGCGTATGAAGCCTGCAATACACTCCCGCGTCCATACACGGCTCGTCAAAATCCGGCTCCAAGCTCACAGACCATTTTTTAAGCCTCGCGCGGCGGTCCAAAAGCCCTATGACATTATACACCAGACCGTTTGCCGCGCCGGTCGCCAGTCCGGTCGTCATCGGATTATCAAAGCCGAACCGCGCGGAAATATTAAGCTCCTTTACGATTACCGCGTGCTTCATAATATAAGCGAGAAGCTTTTCCAAACCCTGTTTCAGCTCCGAACGCGCAACCCAAATCTGATTTACAACGCCCTTTTTATCCTTTTTTTGCTGTTCCTCTTTCCCGCCGGAGTCCTTTTCGTCCTTTTCCTCGTCCGTCGGGAAAATTTTGAATTTAAAGAACAAATAGCGAACAGTTATCTCGTTCTCTCCGCTTTTTGCCGCGAACGCTATCACGGCGCTAACGGGCAAAATCAGCAGAAGTCCCAAAAGAGCGATTACTGTAAGCGCGATATACAAACCCGTCATATTTACTCCTCCGTCGGATTTTCTTCCTCCGTCACGGCGTTTTCCGTCTCGGGCGGCTCCGCGAAGCTTTCTCCGTTCTCCCCGTCCATTTCCTCGATTTTCATCTGTCTGAAATTCAGCGGCGGCAAATCCTTTGGCGACTTTAAGCCGAAACAGCGAAGAAACGTGTCGGTCGTAACGTATAGTATCGGCCGCCCGGGCGCGTCGAGGCGTCCCGCCTCGTCGATAAGACCGCGCTCGTAAAGCCGGTTTACGCAGCCGTCGCTGTTGACTCCGCGTATATGCTCAATCTGACCGCGCGTTATCGGCTGCTTGTAGGCGATTATCGCCAGCGCCTCCATCGCCGCGTTCGAGAGCGGCTGATTTCTCTGCTCTCCTAATATTTCCTGAATGTAGCTATAATATTCCGGTCTTGAGCAAATCTGGTAGCCCTCGAGTATGTCGATTATCGCGAACCCGCGGTGTTCGTCGTTATATTCGCGTTTAAGCTCGTCCACCGCCGCGGTTATATCGTCTATTTCCGTATCAAGCACCACCGCCAGCTTCGACGCCTTCACAGGCTCGCCCGCCGCGAACAAAATGCCCTCTATGGCGTATTTCAAATTATCCATTTTTCTCACCTTTTGCAGTCAGTATAAAATCCTTTGCGCCGTTATCATATTCGGCAAAAAGCCGGTTAAGCTTTATCATCTCCAGCACCGCCAAAAACGTCGCTATCATCTCCGGCTTGCTGTCCTCCTCCGAAAAGAGCGTTTTAAATTCCAGCTTACGCTTTTTCCTAAGCCTTTTGCAAATCTTCTCAACCATATCGTCAACCGACACCTTCTCCCGTCCGACTATTCCCGAAAACGCGCGTTTCGTCGGCTTTTCCCTGCGTATTTTCCGAGCCATAATGCTGTTAAAAGCGTCTAACAAATCAGATATTGTATGCTCGCGGTCATATTCGGGTACGGGAAATTTGATGTCCTCTTCCTCCCGAAAGACCATATATTTCGAGGAAAACTCGGATTTGCGAAGCTCCCGCGAGGCCTCCTTGAATTTCTGATATTCCAGAAGTCTCTGCGCCAGCTCCTCCCTTGGGTCCTCCTCTTCCTCCTCCTCGTTTTTGGGAAGGAGCATTTTCGATTTTATGTAGAGCAAATCCGCTGCCATAACCAGAAATTCGCTCGTATTTTCTATATCTTCCTCTTCTATGCCGTCAATAGCCTCCAAATACTGCTCCGTTATCTCGACAATCGGTATATCGTAAATGCTGACCTTGTTCTTTTTTATAAGCGTCAGCAATAAATCCAACGGTCCCTCGAAGGCTTCAAGCTTGTATTTTACCTTTTCCATACTATCCCCTATTACATCGCAAGATTTATAAGCGGGCTTATAACCGCCATAAGCGCGTTAAACACAGCGTTCACGCCCGTTCCGATTATTCTGCTGAAAAATCCCGAAAGCGACAGCAGCATTATAACAATCATAAAATAACGCTCGTACTGAAGCATTTTGTAATAGGCGCGGTTGGGCAGAAACATTCCAAGCACCTTCGCGCCGTCAAGCGGAGGTATGGGAATAATATTAAAGACCATAAAGCACAGATTCCGTATTATAAACGTGTAAGCAATCGTACTCACGATTGACGGCACTGCTATTCCGAGCTTCATCAGCAAAACCGCCGCAAGCGAATATAAAAGCAGCATCGCAAACGCCATTACAAGGTTTGAGAGCGGTCCCGCCGCCGCCGTAAGCGCCATACCCTTCTTTCTGTCCTTATAATACATCGGGTTTACCATTACCGGCTTTGCCCAGCCGAAGCCCGTGAATATCATCAGAAGAGTTCCGATTACGTCCAGATGCGCCAGCGGGTTTATCGTCATTCTTCCCTGCTGACGCGGCGTCGGGTCGCCGAGCTTTTCCGACACCCAGCCGTGCGCCAGCTCGTGACCGGTAAGACACACAAGCGTTATCGGCACATTTATTAAAATACTAAGCAGGTTTGTAAACATATTCCTCTCCAATCTCAAATTCGCGATATAAATCCATATTAATATAATTATACATTAATTTAAACCGTTTTGCA
Organism: uncultured Lachnospiraceae bacterium; assembly: GCA_964454725.1. Classification (GTDB taxonomy): domain Bacteria; phylum Bacillota; class Clostridia; order UBA1381; family UBA1381; genus JALEPO01. The sequence continues at coordinate 3,710 of CAYVUD010000019.1, read as the reverse complement.
ATAGTAAAAATAAAGGCTGTTCAAAAAGTCATTTTTAAACAGCCTTGTTTTCGGGGACAGGAAAACGCCTCGGAGGGCGCAAAACGAACCGAGCGCGGAGCCGTGTCCCGAGTTCGCGCCGCCCGAAAAGCGCGTAAGCGCGTCGGGCGGCGGGGTTTTGCCCGCAACACAGCGATTCGGAGTTTTTTCCGTTTTATTTAAGAAAATTTTCTATTATTTTTATTCCGTTCGGCGTAAGCACGGACTCGGGGTGGAACTGTATGCCGTATACGGGACGTTCCCTATGCTTTACTCCCATTATGCAGCCGTCGTCGCTTTTAGCCGTAACCTCGAGACAGTCGGGTAATGTATCGCCGTCAATTACGAGCGAGTGATACCTTCCGACCTCGGTTTTCTCCTCCATACCCTCAAATATTTTGCACGATACGTCAAGCGTGATTATATCGCTCTTGCCGTGCATTATACGCGGCGCGTGAACGATTTTTCCGCCAAACGCCTCGCCTATCGCCTGATGTCCCAGACACACGCCCAAAATCGGTATATCGCCCGCTTTTTTTATGAGCTCTACGCAAATGCCCGCGCCGGCGGGGTAGCCGGGGCCGGGCGATAAAATAATACGCTCCGGATTTTTCGCTATCGCCTCGTCAACGGTTATCTTATCGTTTCGGTAAACCTCGATATCGGGATTGAGCGTTCCGATGTACTGATACAGATTGTACGTGAAGGAGTCATAATTATCGATCATAATTATCATATAAAATCCCCCGCTTCCTCTATAGCCTTCAGTACGGCGGACGCTTTGTTTACCGACTCATTATACTCGTACTCCGGTACGGAATCGTACACGATTCCGCCGCCCGCCTGAACATAAGCTTTGCCGTCCTTAAACACGCCCGTGCGTATTGTTATGCAGCTGTCGAAATTGCCGTTGAAGCTGATATAGCCTATCGCGCCGCCGTAAACTCCGCGCTTCGTCGGCTCCAGCTCGTCTATAATTTCCATCGCCCTGATTTTGGGCGCGCCCGAGAGCGTTCCGGCGGGCAGAGTCGCCGCGAGCGCGTCAAAGCAGGTTTTATCGGCTCTCAATTTGCCCTCAACGTCGGAAATAAGATGCATAACGTGCGAAAAGCGTTCTACATACTTAAACCGCGTAACCTTGACAGAACCGAACTCGCTCACGCGTCCGACGTCGTTTCTCCCCAAATCCACAAGCATCGTATGCTCCGCGATTTCCTTTTCATCATTGAGCAAATCCCGCTCGAGCTGCAAGTCCTCCTCAAGCGTCTTTCCTCTCCACCGCGTTCCCGCGATAGGTCCCGTCTGCACAATTCCGTTTTCCACCCTGACAAGCATTTCGGGCGACGCGCCGACTATCTGATAATCTCCGAAATTCAGGTAATACATATACGGCGACGGATTGATAAGCCTTAACGCCCTATAGGTGTTAAACGGGCTTACCGACGTTTCAACCGTAAACCGCTGCGACGGAACGATCTGGAAAATATCGCCGTTTTTGATATATTCCTTTGCCTTTTCGACATTTTCGCAAAACTGCTCCTTCGTCATATTTGAAACCGGCTTCGAGGAGGAACGGTACTTGCGCGTTTCCTTTTCGGCAAGCTTGCTCAAATCCGCCATTTCCTGACGAATATCCATTATTCTGCCCGCCGCGCGGTTATATTGACTTTCAAAATTGACGTCGGAATGAATATTTACTATTATAATTATTTTCTGCTTTTTATGGTCAAAGGCAATAATCTCGTCCATCAGCATAAAGTGCATATCGGGGAGTCCCAAATCGTCGGGGTTGACATTCGGCAGACGCTCATACTGACGTATTATATCATAGGCGAAAAAGCCGACCGCGCCGCCGTTAAACGACGGCAAGCCCTCAAGCTTGGGAGCTTTGTATCGCTCGACGAGCTTTTGAAGCTCCTCCATAGGTCTGCCCTTGTACGTTTCGGTTTTGCCCGTGTAGTCGGTTACGGTTATGTCGTCACCGAGGCTCTGAAAGCTTATAAACGGATTGCGGCCGATAAAAGAGTATCGCGCCGTCACTTGACTTTCTCCTATACTCTCCAAAAGAAAGCAGTTCCTGTCGGTCTGCATACGCTTAAATACGCTTATGGGCGTATCCATATCGGCAACGTACTCTGCCGTAAGCGGAATAATATTATAGTCCGCCGACAGCTTCCTCGCTTCTTCAACACTTAAATTAAACACGCTATCTCCTCCTCAGACTTAGCTTTTTAAAAGAAAAAGCCTTTTTCGGTATAGGAAAAAGACATAGAATTATCGTATCGCCAAATCTAATCTCTTCTAATCTCGTCTAATCTTAGTACAGTATATCAAAATAACGCTTATTTGTCAATATTTATATTGACAACGCGGCGGAAAAAGCGATATAATAAATATGTACATTATTTTCGGAGGTAAATATGAAAGCAAAAATAACGAAGCCGCCGATGGGCTGGAACAGTTGGGACTGCTACGGCGCGAGCGTGCGCGAGGACGAGGTTCGCGCCAACGCGGAGTATATGGCAAAAAATCTGAAAGAATACGGCTGGGAATATGTCGTGGTTGACATACAGTGGTTCGAGCCGGCGGCCGACAGCGCCGACTATAAAAAGGACGCGGAGCTTGTTATGGACGAATATTCAAGGCTTATGCCCGCCGTAAACCGTTTCCCGTCCGCGGCGGGCGGCGCGGGCTTTAAGCCTTTGGGCGACTATATCCACTCGCTGGGGCTAAAGTTCGGCATACATATTTTAAGAGGTATTCCCAAGCAGGCGGTAAGGAGAAACACAAAAATTCTCGGTACAACGCGCCGCGCCGCCGAAATAGCGGATTTTGGCAGCGTGTGCGAATGGAACGGCGATATGTGCGGCGTGGATATGACGCGCGAGGGCGCGCGGGAATATTACGACTCGATAATCTCAATGTACGCCGGCTGGGGCGTGGATTTTCTCAAGGTTGACGATATAGCGAGACCGTATCGCGCCGCGGAGATCGAGGCGATACAAAAAGCGATAGAAAAAACAGGCAAAAGCATTATTCTCTCCCTTTCACCGGGCGAAGCGCCGCTTAATGAGTCGGCGCACCTTATAAAATACGCCAATATGTGGCGAATGACCGACGATTTCTGGGACGAGTGGGGGCAGCTTAAAAAAATGTTTGACTACTGCGCCGACTGGTTCCCGTATGCCGGCGAGAGCGGTTTCCCCGACTGCGATATGCTGCCTTTGGGACGTATCGGCATACGCTCACACGGCGGCGAGCGAACGACGCGGTTTACGCCCGACGAGCAGAAGCTTATGATGACCTTATGGTGCATATTCCGCTCGCCTCTTATGTTCGGCGGAGATATGACGAAAAACGACGATTTCACGCTCTCGCTTATGCAAAACCGCGAGCTTTTAAACATCAATCAAAACTCGCGCGCGGGGCGTTTGGTTTACCGAAAAGGCGATGAGGTCGTCTGGGCGGCAAACGGCGGCGACGGCGAATATTATCTCGCGCAGTTTAATATCGGAGATAAGATAGCGGTTATAAAAACAGAGCTTGGCTATATCGGTATCGAAAAGCCGTCGGACGCAGTTGAGCTATGGAGCGGCGAAGCGCTTTTCGCAAACGGCGAAATCGTCTCCGAGGTCGCGCCGCACGGAGTTAAGGTATATAAAATAAATATAAGATAAAAAAAACGGTTTCCT
>CAYVUD010000018.1:0-18445 GCA_964454725.1 uncultured Lachnospiraceae bacterium | reverse complement strand
ATCGCGCTTGAGGGCGTGTCGGGCGACAGCGACCCGTCGCCCGCGCGTATGGCGGAGATTATTGACGAGATAAAGTCCGACGGCGCGAAGTGCATTTTCTACGACCCGCTATCGGGCGACAAGAACGCGGTATCCGTCGCGAAGGAGGCGGGCGTTGAGGCGCTGCCGCTGTACACCTTTGAGGGCGACGCGGAGCGCCGCGATTATATCACGACAATGGAGCTAAATCTTGAACAGCTTAAAAAGGGACTTGATTTAAAAAATGAATGAGGAAATTTTAAAGGTAGAAAATCTGTATTTTAATTATAGCGACGCGGAGGTGCTGCGCGACGTTAATTTTACGCTTCGCAAAGGCGATTTTCTCGGTATAATCGGCGCGAACGGCGCGGGGAAAAGCACGCTTATTAAAATTATACTTAAACTTTTGCCGTACAGTCAGGGAAAAATAGAGCTGTTCGGTTCGGATTTGCCGAGGTTCCGCGATACCTATAAAATAGGCTACGTTTCACAGAAGGCAAGCGCCGTAAGCGCGGATTTTCCCGCGACGGTAAAAGAGGTCGTTATGGCTAATTTGTACAGCCGTAAGGGATTTTTTCTGCGCTATAAAAAAGAGGATTACGATAAGCTTTACGAGGTCCTCGATAAAGTCGGAATGACAGGCTTTGAGGACAAAATGATAGGCAAGCTCTCGGGCGGTCAGCAGCAGAGGGTATTTATCGCGCGCGCGCTCATATCCGACCCCGAGATGCTTTTAATGGACGAGCCGACGGTAGGAGTGGACGCTAAATCGGTAAAGCAGATTATGGATATAATTTCGGATCTGAACCGTCGGGGAATGACGATTATAATGACCAATCACGACACTCCCGAGCTGGTGCGCGTTTCGTCCAAGCTCCTGATTTTCTGCGAACACGGCAACGGCGAGTTTGTCGAGCGCGCCAACCTTACGATGGGTCAGATAAACGATATATTCGCCGGAAAGAGAGGTCATCGCCATGCCTGAAATATTTCAATATGATTTTATGCTCCGCGCGTTTTTCGTCGCGGCGATAATCGCCGTAATCGCGCCGTGTATCGGAGTGCCGATAGTTTTAAAGCGTCTTTCCGCCATAGGCGACGCGACGTCTCACTCCGCGCTCGCGGGTATCGCGCTGGGACTGGTTCTGGACGTAAACCCGATTTTGGGTGCGGTGCTGTTCTCGCTTTTCGCGGTGCTTGGCATTGAGGCGCTGCGTAAAGCGTTCGGCAAGTATTCCGAGATAGCGGCGGTTGTCGTGATGTCGGCGGGAATAGGTCTGACGGCGGTGCTTTCGGGCTTTATAACCAACGGCTCGGCAAATCTTACGAGCTTTCTTTTCGGCTCGATAGTAGCGGTTTCCGACTTTGAGCTGTACCTTACGGCGGGACTTGGCGTAACGGTCATAATAGTTTCCCTGCTGCTTTACCGCGAGCTGTTTTTCGTGACGTTCGACGAGGAAGCGGCGCGTCTGTCGGGAGTTAAGGCGGGCGCCGTAAACCTCGCGCTTATGACGCTTACGGCGATAACGGTATCCGCCGCGTCAAGAATTGTCGGCGCGCTTATGATCTCGTCGCTTCTTGTAATCCCTGTCGCGTCGGCGATGATGATAGCGAAAAGCTATAAGCAGACCGTGTGGATTTCGATATTGCTTGCGGAGGCGTTTACAATGTCCGGACTTTTTATATCGTATTATCTGGATTTAAGACCGGGCGGCACGATTGTGCTTCTGGGCGTGATATGCCTTATCGCGATAATGGCGCTGACGTCAAAGAGAAGAAGGTGACGCGTATGGAAATAAATAAAATTCTTTCGGATATAGGTCTTAAACGCACGAAACAGCGCGTTAAGGTTTTAGAGGCTTTGGAGTCCGCCTCCTCGCCGCTGCCGGTCGAGGAGATATACGAAAAAGCCGGCGGACTCTCTCTTTCGACCGTATACCGCACGCTCGAGAAGCTTACGGAAAAGGGAGTAATAAAAAAGAACACCATACAAGACAGCGGCAGATATTATTATGAAATGGCGAGCGGTAAACACCGCCATTACGCCATATGTCTGGGCTGCAAGAGTATGCGCTATGTAGACGTGTGTCCCGTGCTTACGCCCGAGATAGCGGGCTTTACCGTAACAGGGCATAAGCTTGAAATTTACGGCTACTGCGACAAATGCAAAACGAAGCGCGGTCTGACCGATTTATCGACAGTCTGAGGGGACACTAAATAATTTAGTGTCCCCTTTTGATTACTTGTTAATCAGCTCGCCGATGTTGTTAATTCTGATTGAGATTGTTCCGTCCTCGTTATTGATGATTTCGATATACCTGCTGTCGCGGTAATATTCGGCGGGGAAGGAAAGCTCGACTCCTATGTCGGTCTCGAGCTTTACGTTTGCGCTCATCTTTTTTGTGACATAGCTTGTCACCTCGACCCTTTCGGGTACCTTCGCCTCTTCTATCTTTTCCATAAACTCGTCGCGCATAGCCGGTCTGCCGTCGAAAACCGCTTTGGCTATTTCCTTTGGCTCCAAGAACTCAAACTCGTTTTCCTCGACGTTTTTTGTTATGTATTCCTTCATTTTCGCGGTCGTTTCAATACTGTCGCCGCCGTTTTCGTCGGTGACCTTTTTCGCGATTTTTTTAACCGCGTTGACCGACTCCCTAACCGAAATGTCAAAGTAACACTCCAAAAGAATTTCAGCTATCAAATCCACCGACTCGCCGTCTATCCTGTGCTTTTTGCCGGCGTATTTAACCGACATATTCTCCTCGCTTATAAAAGCGCACTCCGATATTTTTTGCGCGGTGTTGGGGAGAATGGCATAGTGGTTTATAAGCGCGTTTGAAACCTTGCCGTCGCTTTGCGAAACCTGATGAGTGTAGCCGATTTTGTTATCGCATTTTAAAATCGCGAGCGTCGGCTCTTCGTTTGCGAAGCACTCGCACACGATAACGTCGCACGACTCGACGTTTTCCTCGCTTTTAACCGCCTCATACAGCCGTTCGGCGACAAACCGCGAGAAATCCACGAAGTTTGTTTCGCCGCTTAAATACTCGCTTACGCGGTACTTAAAGCCGCTGTTGTCGGCAAATTCGCCGTTTCTAAGTCCCGAACCCTCGTAAATTTTCTCGATATGCTTTGTTATGAAATTATTTATCGACGCGTCGCCAACGTCAAGCTCCGTGTCGGAAAACACGCTCACTCCCGAGGTCGCGTCGAGTATATGCAAAATCGCTTTTTTTAGTGAAACTATCATTTTTACCTCCGTTTGACTTTGATTTTATTCATATGTATTTTATCATAAATTAACTTTATTGTAAAGCGCGTTTTGATTGACTTTTGAGTAAAAAAACTGTATACTGGATATACGGAAGAGGGGAGTGAAATTATGGAACGGTATATGAATAAGAATTTAACGCCCGAGGAGCGCGCCGACGAGCTTTTGCGCCAAATGACGACGGAGGAGAAGATAGCGCAGACGGCGCAGATAAGCTATAATGCCGTAAGCGAGGAAGAGTACGAACGGTTTCAGACCTTGGGAATCGGCTCGTTTCTTCACGTAATGGGAGAGGATACGGAAAAAATCAGGGAGAAGGCGAAAAATACGCGCCTTAAAATCCCGCCCATATTCGGCATTGACGCAATTCACGGACACTGCCTTTTAAACGGCGCGACGGTCTTTCCGTCGCAGCTTGCCGCGTCCTGCGGCTTTAATACAGAGCTTATACGCGAAATGGGGCGCGTAACCGCGCGCGAAGCGGCGGCGGACGGTCTTGACTGGACGTTTTCGCCGGTGCTGTGCATCGCCCGCGACCCGCGCTGGGGGCGCGTGGACGAAACGTTCGGCGAGGACTCCTATCTTATAGGCGAGCTTGGCGCGGCGATAATCGACGGCTATCAGCGCGACAATTACATAATCGCGTGCGCCAAGCATTATCTTGCCTACGGCGAGGCGACCGGCGGACGCGACGCGTATGACAGCGAGGTTACGGAACGCAAAATCAGAGAGGTTTTTCTGCCGCCGTTTAAGCGCGCGTGCGAGGCGGGCTGCGGCTCGGTGATGACTGCCTACGGCTCTGTGGACTCGCTTCCGCTCACGGCAAACCGCCGTATGCTTCGCGGACTTTTAAAGGGCGAGTGCGGCTTTGACGGCTTTGTTGTGACCGATTGGGACAACGTGCGCTCGCTCGTGACAAACCAAAAGGTTTCGCCTTCAGTCAAGGCCGCCGCGAAAACGGCGCTTGAGTGCGGAAACGATATGAGTATGAACACGCCTTCGTATTACGACTCTATGGTTGAGCTCGCGAAAGAGGGCGCGGTTGATATGAAATATATCGACGACGCGGTAAGACGGATTTTAAAGGTTAAGTTCAAGCTCGGTCTGTTTGACAATAAGGAGCGTCCGCCGCGCGAAGTTATCGGCTGCGAGGAGCATAGGCGGGTTAATATGGAGCTGACGCGCGAGAGCCTCGTGCTTTTGGAAAATAAAAATAATCTTCTGCCGCTCAATAAAAACGGGGACACTAAAATTATCGCCGTTATAGGTCCCAACGCCGACGACATACGCGCGCAGTACGGCGACTGGACTTATTTATCGCACCCCGAGCCGAAGGAGAACGTCGCGCCGAAGGGCGATTATTACACGCTTTTTCGCGGAATAAAAACAGTTTTCTCCGACTGTGAGATTTTATATAACCGCGGCTGCGATGTTATGGACGCGTCGGACGAAACGATAGACGAAGCGGTCGGACTCGCGAAAAAAGCCGACGTTGTAATAGCGGCTGTCGGCGACTGCCTTGAACAGTTCGGCGAGTTCCGCGACCGCGCGGATTTGGAGCTTTCGGGCGCGCAGCTCGATTTGCTCAAAGCGCTCAAAGCGGCGGGAAAGCCGCTTATAGGCGTTCTGATAAACAGTAAGCCCCTTTGCGTTGAGTGGCTCAAAAACAACTGCGACGCGCTTATCGAAGCGTTTAACTGCGGCGATTTGGGCGGACTTGCGATAGCGGAGATGATTGCCGGCAATTTCAACCCGAGCGGCAAGCTTACGATTTCCTTCCCGCGCCGCAGCGCGCAGATACCGTGTTATTATAACCATTTCGACGGCTGGCACGGCGGCAGATATATGGACGTTGAGGCGGGGAATGTTTATGATTTCGGCTACGGACTGTCATATTCGGAATTTGAGTATAAAAACATACGCCTCGCGAAAAACAAAATCGGTAAAAATGAGAGCGTCGAGGTAAGCGTTGATATTACCGACAACGGTCCGTATGACGGCAAGGAAACGGTTCAGCTTTATATAAACGATATTGTGAGCAGTATAATGACGCCCGTTAAACAGCTTCGCGGCTTTAAGAAGGTGTTTATAAAAGCGGGGGACACTAAAACCGTGACATTTGAAATAACGCCCGCGGATTTGTCGCTTGTGGACGCGGACTGCGGGAGAGTGGTGGAGAGCGGAGATTTTGAGATAATGGTCGGAAGGAACAGCAACGAGTATTTAACGGCGCTGCTGACGGTGGAATAATGGGAATTTACGAGGAAAAGAAGGCCGAGCTTGCGCGGCTGCGCGATAAGTTCGCGGATTTTGACGGCTACGGGCAAAATCTTGAGCGATTCAATGAGTTTTTTGAAAACGGCAGCCGCCTAAATTACGAAAATGAATACTTTGCGCGGCGCGGCTGCCTTATGGCGCGCGGCGCGGACGCGATAATAAACGGAAACGGCGAGGCGGACGGAGAACTTTACAAGATTATAAACGCGGTTTGCGCCGAGTTTACGTGGACGCTTCCCGCGCATCTTGACAGGGACACTAAAGAGCCTGAAAAGGTCATCGACCTTTTCAGCGCCGAAACGGCGCAGACGCTCTGCGAAATAAAACACTACGCGCGCCTTGACGCCAAAACGCGCGAAAAGATACGCTCGCTTGTTTATGAGCGGATAATCGAGCCGTTTGAGAGCGGCGCGTTTTGGTGGGAAAAATCGACTCACAACTGGGCGGCGGTCTGTTCGGGCTGCGTGGGTATGGTATATATGTACGAGTTTCCCGAACGCTTCGGCGCGGTCAGGGAACGGATTTTAAAGACAATGGAACGCTTTCTCTCGGGCTACGGCGCGGACGGCGTATGTCTTGAGGGATTGCGCTACTGGGAATACGGATTTGGATATTTCACTTATTTTTCCGAGTTCCTGCGCCGTTTCGACGGCACGGATCTGCTTGCGGGCGAAAAACCGCCGGCAATTTCGGACTTTTACAGCCGTATGTTTTTAGACGGAAACGCCACGGTAAGCTTCTCCGACGGCTCCCGCAACGGCACGTTCAACATCGGTCTTGCCTGCTTTTTAAAAAAGGAATACGGCGCGAAAATTCCCGCGCCGAGCCGCCGCGCCGACTATGACGCGTGCTATCGCTTCGCGCCGTATCTGCGTTCGTTTCTGTGGCTTGACGAAGCTGCTTGCGCGGGCGAAAACGACGGCGGCGGAGAAAAATATTTTTCCGACGCGCAGTGGTATATCAGCCGGCACGAAAAATTCGCCTTTGCCGCCAAGGGCGGTTCCAACGGCGAACCGCATAACCATAACGACGTCGGCTGCTTCATAATCTCCGGCGGCGGGGAACAGCTCATTTGCGACTTGGGCGCGGGCGAGTACACGCGCGAATATTTCAGGGACGAGAGCCGATACGGTTATTTTTGCGCCTCCTCGCGCGGTCACAGCGTTCCGATAATAGACGGCGAGTACCAGAAAAACGGAGAAATGTACGGGGCGAGCGTTATAAAGGCGCAAAACGGTGTTTTTGAGCTTGATATAAGCGGCGCTTACGAGGCGGGGAGAGCGGTGTATTTCAGACGAAAATTTGAGATTGCGGAAGATAAAATAACGCTTCGCGACAGCTTTGACGTTTCGGGGAAAAGGGTTGTCGAGCGTTTAGTGTCCCCAATAAAGCCGGCAAACTCAAACGGGGACACTAAAATAAAAAATATGCTGATACGGTCCGATACCGTTCCCGAAATTAACGCCGTAACCTTTAAAAACCATTCCGGCGCGGACGAAACCGTTTACACGATTGACTACGAGGCGAAACCGGAAGAATTTAAACTTGAGTTTATCTTTTCCTGATTTCATATACAAGCGCCCAAATCCCGAAAATAAGGACTACCGCCGCCGTAGCGATTATAATCGTAAGCGACGCTGTACTTAATCCGCGGCTCCTTACGTAGTCGGGCGGAGGAGTTTGCCAGCGCGGACTTTGGTAGGTTTTTTGCGGAGTGTAGGCTATGATTTCCGCCTCCGATAAAAGCGTTTCGCCCATTCCCAGACGTATGAGGGAATAGGGAGGAGCGCTGTTTTTTTGAATAACCGCGAAGCTCTCTTCGGGCGTGGAAACGCCGTTTTCGCAGTATACGTCGTTAAAGGCGACATAGTAAATGCCGCCGCCGAGACTGTAAAGCTCGGTTATGTCTTGAATTTGCGTGTAAAAGGACACGGTGAAAATGTTTTTGTAGTAGTAAAGACCGTTCGTGTAGCAATAGCCCCTGTCCACGAGAGCGTTCACCGGCGGGTGTTCGGGATTTAGCTTAAACACGCCTTTTACAATGCTGTCGATGTAGTCGGCGCTTACTATGGAAATACCGTTTGAGTTATTACCGGCGGCTTGAGACTGCGGGTCGAGAGCCGTAACGGACGTAAAATTTTTGTGCGTGCAGAGGATATAGCGCATTAAATTGTCGTAGCTGTAATCGTTTCTGTCAAACCGCATAATGTCCGCGCACGCGCTCAAAAAAGCCGTTATTTCCTGTTTTTCCGCCTCCGGCGCGTCGCTTGCGCGGTTGTTTAGTCCGCTTGCGGCGTGAAGGCAAAGAGGTACGGCAAAAAATACGAATAAAACCGCAAAAATAAATAATTTTTTCAAAATTCGTCACCCCTTTACCGTTTACGATTATTTTCACCGTAATTTTTATGAAAATACTATTTAATTTTTGTAAAAACTATGGTACAATAATTACAGTAAAGGAATAACATTCCTCAGTATTAAATTTTTGGGGGTAATAAAAATGGACAAGGACGTAAAATCAATACTTTTATCGGAAGAAAAAATCGCGGAGGTAACCGACGCTCTGGCGAAGCAAATCAACAGCGACTACGCGGGGAAGGAACTGCTGCTTGTCATAATATTGAAGGGCAGCGTCGTTTTTGCCGCCGACCTTTTAAGGCGGCTGACGGTTGACGTAAAAATCGACTTTATGCAAGCGTCGAGCTACGGCGCGGGTTCTGTGTCCTCGGGCAGCGTCAAAATAAAAAAAGACGTCGAAAACGACGTCGCGGGAAAAAATGTTTTAATTGTTGAGGATATAGTTGACAGCGGCAACACGCTATTTAAGCTTAAAAAGCTGTTTGAGGAAAGAAACGCGGCGAGCGTTAAAATCTGTACGCTTCTCTCAAAACCCGAACGGCGCGAAACCGATGTCGTCTGCGAGTACGTCGGAGAAGAAATACCCGACGAGTTTGCGGTAGGGTATGGGCTTGACTATAACGAACGCTACAGAAATCTCCCGTACATAGGCGTTCTGAAGCCAGAGGTGTACGGCGGCTGACGGCGGTCAGAACAGTCTGTAACGCGGTTTGTCCCCGCCGAAAAACATAAACCTGAGATAATCGTCAACGATTATACATACGGGACTGAGGAAAAACCACAGCACCGTATACGGCAGGCAAATCTGACCCATAATGTTATACGGCATATCATAGTAATCCCAGACATTCAGTCCGAGCTTTATATTTACGATACAACCCGTAATAAACTCAAGCGCGGTTATTATAAACGCGCCTATGAGCATTTGTATCCAGAGCGGTATTTCGTAGGTGAAAAACTCATTCACCACGCCTATCAAAACGAAGCATACTCCGCCCAGTATAAACATTGACCAGTGCGAGTATCCGCGCCACAGAAGCTCGATGATAAGATAAAATATACCGCCCAGCGAGAACAAAATCACATATTTAAAAAAATTTCCGGCAAAATGTTTCATAATTAAATCGATTAACGTGATTTTTCACGTTAAAAACCTCCGTTTTCATTATATGAAAACGGAGGTTTTTTTATTCAATTATCCGCGTTAAATATCGAGATTTGAAACGTATTTCGCGTTCTGCTCGATAAATTCGCGGCGCGGCTCGACCTTGTCGCCCATAAGCACCGTGAAAATCTGATCCGCCGCTATAGCGTCCTCAAGGTTGACCTTTAGGAGCGTGCGCTTTTCGGGGTCCATCGTCGTTTCCTTAAGCTCCGCCGGATCCATCTCTCCAAGACCTTTGTAGCGCTGAACCTTAGCGCCGGCGCCAAGCTCCGCTATGAGCCTGTCACGCTCATCATCGTCAAACGCGAACTTTTCGACAAGGTTTTTATTCTTGCCCTTGAACACCTTGTAAAGCGGCGGCTGAGCGATATATATGTTGCCGTTTTCGATAAGCGGCCGCATATAGCGGAAGAAGAACGTCAGAAGAAGCGTTCTGATATGCGCGCCGTCAACGTCCGCGTCCGCCATAATGATGACTTTGCCGTACTTAAGACTGTTCATATCCAAATCCTCGCCTATACCCGCGCCGAGAGCCTGAATAATAGGCAGAAGCTTTTCGTTTGAGTAAACCTTGTCAATACGCGATTTCTCGACGTTGAGCATTTTGCCCCAGAGCGGGAGAATGGCTTGGAAACGTCTGTTTCGTCCCTGCTTCGCGCTGCCGCCCGCGCTGTCGCCCTCGACTATGAACAGCTCCGCGTAATCCTCGCCCTCGTCGGTGCATTTCGCGAGCTTGCCGAGAAGCGAGGTGTTCGACGCCGCCGAGTTCCTTCTCGACGCTTCTCTGGCGCGCTTGGCGGCTTCACGCGCGCGTGAAGCGGTAAGCGTTTTTTCTATAATCGCTCGCGCGACTCTCGGGTTTTCCTCCAAGAACGCCTCCAGCTTATCGTTTAGCGCGCTCTCAACGAGCGTTCTCGCCTCGCTGTTTCCGAGCTTTGCTTTCGTCTGACCCTCAAACTGCGCCTCCATTACCTTGACGCTTATAATCGCCGTAAGACCTTCTCTGGTGTCCTCGCCCGACAGGTTGGGGTCTTTTTCCTTAAGCAGATTATACTTTCTCGCGTAGTCGTTTAAAACACGCGTCAAACCGGCTTTAAAGCCCGTTTCGTGCGTACCGCCGTCAACGGTGTGAATGTTGTTGGCGAAGCTCAGCAGCGTTTCGGTATAGGACGTGGTGTACTGCATCGCGATTTCGACCTCCATATCGGAGCGTTCCGCCTCAAAGTACACTATATCGTCGTGTATCGCGTCCTTGTTTTTGTTGAGGTACTTAACAAATTCCTTAATTCCGCCCTCCGCGTGAAGAGTTACCGGCTCGTGTTCGTCGGAGCGGTTGTCGGTGAATATAATCTTAACGCCCTTGTTCAGAAACGCCTGCTCTCTAAGACGCTTTAAAAGCACATCGTAGTCGAAAACAAGCACCTCAAAAATTTCGGGGTCGGGCTTAAAGGTGATTTTTGTGCCGGTCTTGTCGGTATCGCCTATAACCTTTAATTTGCAGGTCGGCTTGCCGCGCTCGTAGCTTTGGTAGTATATATGCTCGCCGTCGGAAACCTCGACCTCGAGATGCTCGCTCAGAGCGTTTACGACTGACGAACCGACTCCGTGCAGACCGCCCGAAACCTTGTATCCGCCGCCGCCGAACTTACCGCCGGCGTGCAGGATCGTGAGAACGACCTCAACGGTCGGAATACCCTGCTGCGGGTGAATACCTACCGGAATACCGCGGCCGTTATCGGTTACGGTTACGGAATTGTCGGGGTTTATTACGACGTTAATTTCGGTACAGAAGCCCGCCAGAGCCTCGTCAATGGAGTTATCGACGATCTCGTAAACGAGATGATGGAGTCCGGGCGAGGAAGTCGAGCCGATATACATTCCCGGGCGCTTTCTTACAGCGTCAAGTCCCTCAAGCACCTGTATTTGGTTTTCGTCGTAGGTAGTTTCGATTTTTTCAAGTTCGCTCATATTTTTTTCTCCGTTTCTAAAGTATTTCTTAATGAAATTTTTGCCGTTTTAAGTCTTTTTGACAGCACCTGCGTTGAAACCGAGGAGATATAAACTCTCGTTTCGCCGCCGTGTCTTGCGACCACGTAGGATTTCGGCAAATCCTCCGTGGCGTTTATTATAATACCGTCCTTCTGGGCGTTTGGCAGAAACCTTCTGCCGAGCCTTGAAACGGTAGTATTTTCCATATCAAATATACCGATTATTTTGCTTATCTCTACGATTATATCGTTTCCTATGTGCAGATACACATTTTTCACCGCGCCTTTCTAAGTCACCTTGCCGTTCTCTATATGAAAAAGCCTTGTTTCGTCCGTGCTTTTGATTAAATCCGTGTCCGTGCAGGTTATAAGAACCTGCTTGTCGCGTATCTTTTCCGCAAGATACGCGCGGCGCTTTACATCAAGCTCGCTCATTATATCGTCGAGCAGCAGCACGGGGTATTCGCCCTTTATGTGATGAATGTAATCCGCCTGAGCCATTTTCATCGCGAGCGCCGCGGTACGCTGCTGCCCCTGTGAACCGTATACGCGCGCCTCGTTGCCGTTTACGCGTATGTCCAAATCATCGCGCTGTATTCCGATAAGCGCGGAGGCGAACTCTATTTCGCGCCGCTGGTGCGACTCTAAGCACTCGAGAAAAGCGTCTTTTGTGATTTTATCGCTCCTGACGCTCGGCATATACGCTACGTTTAGCTCCTCGCCGGATATTTCGCGCTGAACGGACTTGGCGAAGCCGTTTAAAAGCTCAACGAAATCCGAGCGGTATTTCATTATTTTGGCGCCCTCCTCGGCAAGCTGCTCGTTCCAGACCGAGAGAGTCGCGTCGGAGCGTTTGCCGGCGGATTTAAGGCTTTTTAAAAGGCTGTTTTTCTGATTGAGCGCCCTGTGGTAGTCAATCAGACTTATAAGGTACGCGGGATATAGCTGACTTATCGCCGCGTCCGCGAACCGCCGCCGCGCGCCCGGCGAGCCCTTAACAAGGTCTAAATCCTCGGGCGAAAACATAACGGCGTTGAGGTAATTCATAAGCATACTCAGCTTTGTTATGCGAACGTGATTTACGGCTATTGTTTTTTTACCGCTTTTGTCAAGCTGCATAACCGCGCGGTAATCGCGGTCCGTGTCGTGAAAATCTATCGAGAGCTTCGCGAAGCTCTCGCCGAATTTTATAAGCTCCCTGTCCGATTTTGTGCGGTGGCTTTTGCCGTGTGAGAAAATGTATACGGCTTCCAAGATATTGGTTTTGCCCTGAGCGTTGTCGCCGTAGATGACGTTGGTATACGGACAAAACTCGATTTTTTCCCGCTCGTAATTCCTGAAATTATTAAGCGTGACCGATGAAATATACACTATTCTGTCCCCACGTCGATTTCTGCCGTTTCGTCCTCAAATTCCACGGTAACAAAGTCGCCGCCGCGTATCTTTTTGCCGCGCATATCGCACCGCTCGCCGTTTACCGAAACCATTCCGCTTAAAATCATATCCTTCGCGTCCGCGCCCGATTCGGCAAGACCGGTAAATTTAAGAAGCTGGTCGAGCTTTATATATTCGGTTTTGATGTTTGTTTTAATCTGTTCCATAGCCTCACCCTAATTTGAGTTTCGCGTTACGCTTATAACGCCGTGAATTTGCTTTATTTTTTTATTGAGAAGCGCGAGATCGGAGGTATTTCGTATTTCAACGCCGATTTGAATAACGGCGATGCCTTTTTTGTTGACATACGCGTTGACCGATTTAAACGGTATTTTAAGCGTCGCCAATATGTTTGTTATCTCCATAAGCACGCCGTCGCGGTCGTGCGCTTCGATTTGAATGTTGGTAATATATGAGGTGCTGCGCTCCGTATCCCACCATACCTCGATAAAACGGTTCCTGTCCTCTTCGGACATTACCTCGGGGTTCATATTCGGGCAGTCGCGGCGGTGAACGCTTACGCCCCTGCCCTTTGTGATAAAGCCCACAATATCGTCGCCCGCGACGGGGTTGCAGCAGCCCGCCAGACGCACGAGGCAGTTGTCTATATCCTTAACGACAATGCCCTTGCTCGAGGTGTAATGCTTTTCCCTGTCTTGGGGAGCTTCGTCGCTTTCCTCGGCGGTAAACGCCTTTTCGAGCCTTTTCTGCTTTTCAAGCTCCTTTTGCTCCTGAATCCAGCGGTCGCGAAGCCTTACGACGACCTTCTGCGCCGTAAGACCGCCGTAGCCGACGCTCGCGTACAAATCGTCAAGCGTTTTAAAGCCGTAGCGTTTTATCATACCATCGACCCACTCGTCGCGGAAAAGCTGAGAATGGGTGTTGCCGATGCGTCTAAGCTCACGCTCGATTAACTCCTTGCCGTGTTCTATGTTCTCATCTCTGCGCTCGCGCTTGAACCACTGATTGATTTTGTTTTTCGCCTGCGAGGTCTTGCAGATTTTGAGCCAGTCGCGGCTCGGACCGTGAGTGTTGGCGGTAAGTATTTCTATAATTTCGCCGTTTTTAATAGCGTAGCTGTTAGGCACTATCTTTCCGTTCACCTTCGCGCCGCTCATTTTATAGCCTACCTGCGAGTGAATGGCAAACGCGAAATCTATAACCGTGCTTCCGGCGGGCAGGGAAATAACCTTGCCCTGAGGCGTGAACACAAATACCTGATCGGCGAAAAGGTCAAATTTTAATGTATTAAAGAAATCGTCGGTGTCTATGATGTTGGTCTGCGTGTCGAGAAGCTGGCGAACCCATTCAAGCTTGCCGTCCATTTCCGTTTTGCCGGTAATGCCCTCTTTATATTTCCAGTGCGCCGCGATACCCTCTTCGGCGACTTTGTGCATTTCCCAAGTGCGTATCTGTATTTCAAACGGAGTGCCGTTGGGGTCTATAACGGTCGTGTGAAGCGACTGATACATATTGGGCTTCGGCATAGCGATATAGTCCTTGAAACGCATCGGCACGGGCGTGTACAAATCGTGTACCATACCCAAAACCGCGTAGCAGTCCGCGACGGTATCGACGATAATACGAACCGCGAACAGGTCGTACAGCTCGTCTATGGTTTTGTTTTGCGTGAACATTTTACGGAAAATACTGTAGAAATGCTTCGCCCGTCCGGTGACCTGACCCTTAATTCCCATTTCCTCGAGCTTTTTACGCAGTACGTCCATAATTTCCTTTATGAACTCCTCGCGCTCGCTCTTTTTTTGGTTTATGCTCTGCCTTATCTCCTCATACGCTACCGGATCGAGATACTTTAACGCCAAGTCCTCAAGCTCTATCTTTATCTTTGACATACCCAGACGGTGCGCCAGCGGCGCGTAAACGTCGAGCGTTTCCTTGGAGATGAGAAGCTGCTTTTTCGGCGGCATAAAGCTGAGAGTACGCATATTGTGCAGACGGTCGATAAGCTTTATGATAATGACCCTGATGTCCTTGGACATAGCGAAAAACATTTTTCTGAGGTTTTCGACCTGCTGTTCCTCGCGCGAGTTGTACTTGATCTGCTTCAGCTTTGTAACGCCGTCCACAAGCTCCGCCGTAGTCTCGCCGAAAAGCGTTTTAATATCGTCATAGGTGTAGGGAGTGTCCTCAACAACGTCGTGCAAAAGACAAGCCGAAATAGTAGTCGCGTCCATGGAGAGCTGCGAGGCGATGTAGGCTATCTGCACAGGGTGTTCTATATACGGAGCGCCGCTTCTTCTGAACTGATGCTTGTGCGCCGATTTCGCCAGACGGTACGCGATATAAATCATATCCGTGTTGGCGGACGGACTGTAGCCCTTGACCGATTCGATTATTTTATCGACAAGCGCGTCCGTCTCGTCAATCCGCTGCGGAATTTTTTCCGGTTCCAAAATAGAATATTTCTCCATTTGCGCCGCTCCTTTCCCCAATGATTATTTAAGCTTTATATCCTTTAAAATGAGCTGAACACTGTCGGTACCCTGATAATGGTTTATATCCATTGTAAACGCCGCGTCCAGACGGCTGCCGTGACTTATTTTCTCCGCCATTTCGCCCATCGAGAAGCCTATGCAGTTTACCGAAACGCCGTTTTTTGCAAGACGAAGCCTTAAGTGCTTGCCCTCCGCTCCCGCGGCTGAAACATATACCGCCTCGGCATTTTCAAGCGCGAACACCGGTCTTTCGTTTCCCATTCCGAACGGCTCGAGCCGCGAGAGCATAGCCGCGTTTTCAAGCGTCAGGAAACGCTCGCTTACCCGACAGTCTATCTCGACGCTCGGCAGCATATCCTTTTCGGTAAGCGTTTCGTCTGCGTATTTGTTTATTTCCTTCGTGAACGCGTCCAAATCGGACATATTTATATTCAGTCCCGCGGCGATGGCGTGACCGCCGTAACCGGTAAGGTACTTTTCGCAGTGCGTAAGCGCGTCAAATAGGTTAAAGCCGGCTATGCTCCGCCCCGAGCCTTTGCCTACGCCGTTATGGTGCGAGATGAGTATACAAGGCTTGTAAAACAAGTCGTTTATGCGCGAGGCGACAATGCCTATAACCCCTTGGTGCCAGCCCTCCTTCGCGAGAACTATAACTTTTTTCTTCGCGAAATTCGGATCTGAGGCGATAAGCTCCATAGCCTCGTCGTAAATCTGACGCTCCGTCGTCTGACGCTCCTTGTTTTCCGCGTCAAGCTCCAAAGCGATTTTGCGCGCCTCGTTTTCGTCCTTTGTCAAAAGCAGCTCAACCGCGGTCTGAGCGCTACCGAGCCGTCCGGCGGCGTTTAGCCGCGGCGCCGCCGCAAAAGCTATGGTTGAGGCGGTGACGGGGCGGTTCGCCGCGCCCGCGACTTCGATAAGCGCGCGTATTCCGGGGCGGAACGGCTTTTGCAGAAGCTTAAGCCCCTTGTCCGCCATTATTCTGTTTTCGCCCAGAAGCGGAACAACGTCCGCTATAGTGCCTATCGTTACTATATCGACGTATCGCTTGAAACATTCGGTGGTATTAAGTCCAAGCTCGATAGCGAGAGCCAAAACAAGCTTAAACGCCACTCCGACCCCCGCAAGCGAGTCGAACGGGTAATCGCAGTCCGGACGCTTGGGGTTTAAAATCGCTTTCGCGGCGGAGGGGAGCCTATCCTTGCAGGTATGGTGGTCGGTTATGATAACGTCCATACCCTGAAGGGCGGCAAATTCGACCTCGCCTATGGCGGTTATGCCGCAGTCAACGGTTATAAGAAGCTTTGCGCCCTGCTTAAAGAGCTTGTTTACCGCCATTATGTTTATGCCGTAGCCCTCGTCCATACGGTCGGGAATGTAGTAGCTTACGTCCGCGCCCTGAGAGGATAGAAATTCATACATAAGCGCGGTCGAGGTTATTCCGTCCACGTCATAGTCGCCGTAGATAACGGTTTTTTCTTTGTCCCTTATCGCCTTTAAAATTCTTTCTGTCGCCTTGTCCATATCAAGCATAAGCTTGGGGTTTATTACGTCCTTCATCGACTTTTGCAAAAAGGCGGGAAAATCAGCCTCGTCAATTCCTCTGTTCAGAAGAATTGTGGAAATAACCTTGGGGATTTTGTATTTTTCCGAAATTTTCGAGACTTCTTCGGGCTTTAGAGCCTTGTTTTTATATTTCCATATTTTATCTGTCATATCAATCCTCTGTTTTTAATTAATAATATATATATTATAACATTTTTTAAAGCAAATTTCAAGTAAAAAAGCGGTTTTTGAACGATTTTGTATAATAAATTTAATATATGGGAACAATTAAAACATAGAAGGGAGGAGAGCGTAAATGAATAACAACAATAATCAGAACCAAAATCAGAACCAGAAGCAGAATCAAAAGCAAAATCAAAATCAGAACCAAAATCAGAAGCAGAACAGCAAGAATAACAATAATAACAACAGCGACTTTTAAGAAAAAGGTCTTAGAGAAAACAAGCTTCTCTAAGACCTTTTTTATCGGGAATTATTTCTTTAAAGCGCCCAGACTCGCGGCTTTAAGGTACGCGTTTATGAAACCGTTTAAATCTCCGTCCATAACCGCGCCGATATTGCCCATTTCAAAGCCGGTACGCAAGTCCTTAACCATAGTGTAGGGCTGGAACACGTAGGAGCGTATCTGAGAACCCCAGCCGTTATCCATCTGCACGCCCTGAATGTCGGCGATTTTTTCCTTTTGCTGCTGCTCGGCAAGCTCGACAAGCTTCGCCTTGAGCATTTTCATCGCGTAGTCCTTGTTCTGGAACTGCGAACGCTGTGTCTGACACGACGTTACGATGCCCGTCGGTATATGCGTAAGACGCACCGCGGAGCTTGTCTTGTTGATGTGCTGACCGCCCGCTCCGCTGGCGCGGTACGCTTCCATTTTTATGTCCTCGGGACGTATGTCAACCTCTATGCTCTCGTCCAAATCGGGCATAACCTCGATTGACGCGAACGACGTCATACGCTTTCCCGCCGAGTTGAACGGCGAAATACGAACGAGCCGGTGAACGCCCTTTTCCGCCTTTAAGTAACCGTAGGCGTTAAGACCGTCAACCTCGATCGTGCAGCTCTTTATACCCGCCTCGTCGCCGTCAAGGGAGTCGAGAACGGTGGTGGTATAGCCGTTTTTCTGCGCCCACATCTGATACATACGAATGAGCATCTGACACCAGTCCTGCGCCTCCGTGCCGCCCGCGCCCGCGTGGAACGTCATAATCGCGTTGGACTTGTCGTATTGACCCGAGAGAAGCGTTTCAAGCGTCATTTTATCAATGGTCGCGTGTATCTCGTTTACGGCGGAGGCGACGTCGGAGAGCATACTCTCGTCGTTTTCCTCGTTTGCGAGGTCGATTAAAACGAGGGTGTCCTCCCAAAGCGATTTGAGGCTGTCGAACGCCTCAACCTTGTCCTTTAGCTGCTTCGTTTTTTGCAAAACCTTCTGGGAATTTTCCATATCGTCCCAGAAATCGGGTTCGCCGCTTTCTTTTTCAAGCTTTTCTATCTCTGACAACGCTCCGGCGATGTCAAAGTGAATCCCTCAGTTCCGTTATGTTTTTTTCGAGCCCCTGAAGCTCGAGCGCGTACTGCTCGTACTCTAACATATTTATCATCTTCTTTCTGAATTTATTTTTTATGTATGCGGCTGTAAATCCGATAAATAATCAGAGCCGCAGCCGCCGCAAGTATTAATCCTACCGCGACAATAATAGCGATATTGCCGGCAACGGTTGTTTCAAGTACAATGGTTTGAGACCCATTGAAAGGTGTGGGAGGCAGAACTTGCCTGTTAAGCCACAGAGCCGCAAAACTTGCAACAAAAAGCAAACCTAATGTTCCAAAAATTATATAATACTTTTTCATAATAATCAACCTTTTTTGTCGAATTTGTTTCTGTATGAACGCGACTGTATCACAAATTCGTTCA
>CAYVUD010000017.1:7241-20379 GCA_964454725.1 uncultured Lachnospiraceae bacterium | reverse complement strand
AATAATTAATAAAATAAATATTAAAAATACTATTCCCAAAACGGAAATTATGTAGTATAATAAATATAAAATGGGAAAGCGGGTGAAATTCGATGCGAATAGAAAAACTGACCGGTAACAGAATAAAAGTCACGCTTACAACAGCGGATCTAACCGATATGGATATTAATATAAGACAGCTTACCCCCGATTCGGCGGAGCTGCACAGTTTCCTTTTTTACATAATGGAAGCGGTGCGCGAGGAAACCGATTTCAACCCTTACAACGGGCAGGTCGTCGTTGAGGCGACTCCCTCGAAGGACGGAATAAGTTTAATCATAAGCAAGCTCGGCGCGGTTAAAGGCGGCGCTTTGCGCGGCCGTTACGGAAGGATTACGGCGATAAAGCCGAAAATAAAGAAAAAACCGTCCGACTTGGGATTATATTATTTTGATAACTTTGATAATCTCTGCGAGGCGCTTACGCGCCTTGAGGACGAGGCGCTTATAAATTCAAGGCTCTATAGGCTCTCAAACGACTACTGCCTGATACTTAGGAACAGCAAGCGTTTTGAGCGCGGCGGTTATATTTTAAACGAATTTGCTTCCGGAAAGTCGAGGTATCCGATGCGGGCAGAGCATATTACGGAGCATTGGACGCCGGTGGCGGCGGGAGAAAAGCTCAGAACTATGGCGAAGGAAATAGCGAAGCTGATACACGATTAATCTTACATATAAGACAAAAAGACGGAATTTAAAAGGCTTATACGCGCAAACGCTTTGTAAAAATTTTCAAATTATGTAAAAATGTACTTGAAAAACCGTTTCGTTAATAGTATAATTATATATGCAATCCGCGCAAAGACCGCCCGACGGCTTTGCGAAGGCTTGATTATAACGTATCAGGAACAGTCTTGAAATAAAATTAAAGGAGAAAAGACAATGGGTTTAATTAACGAGCTTATAGCGAATATGGGAATGATTACCGCGTTTGCCGAGGGCGAAGAGGCGGCGGGAGAAGCGGGAACGCAGGCGGCAGCGTCGGCGCTGCCGAGCGGAATAGTGAATATAGTATTCATCGTTTTCCTTATCGCTCTGATGTATTTTATGCTTATCCGTCCCCAGAGAAAGCGCGAGAAGGAAGCGAAGGCTATGATTGACGCGCTCAAGGTCGGCGACAAGGTTGTAACGATAGGCGGCATCTGCGGCAAGGTGTCAAAGATTAAAGATGATTATATCATAATCGAAACCGGCAACATCGGAACGCAGGACGAAAAGTCGTTTTTAAAATTTGAGCGCGACGCTGTTAAGTCGGTTGAAACAAAGAAAACCAATTAAGGAATAACGGCATAATCTCCGTAATATATTTATACAAATGTATTACGGAGGTTTTTATAATGAAAGCTATATTAAAAGGCGTTGTTTTCTCATTTGCCGCGACGCTCGCGCTCATACTTTTACTTTCGCTCGTATTGTATTTTACCGCGTTTGACGCCCAAATCGCGGCTATGGGAGTTTACGCCGGAGTCGCCGTAAGCGTGACGCTCGGCGCGGCGATCGCGGCGAAGAAATGCGAAAAGTCGGTTTTGGCGCACGCTATGGCGGTGAGCGTTCTATACCTTGCCGCGCTCGTTATTATGAGCGCCGCGCTTAACCGCGATTTGCGCTTTAACGCGCATTTTCTCGCTATGACAGCCGGTATTTTCGCGGCGGGTTTCCTCGGCGCGGTGATAGGGAAATAGCAAAATAAGCCAAAATATATATTTTTTTGCAAAAATCTCTTTATTTTTTGCGAAAAGTATGCTACAATAGTAAGAGTAAAGCCAGTATGCTTTGTCATACGCCAATAAAAAATCAGGAGGATACGAAAATGAAGCACGTACAGACATTAAACAAGGCTAATTTAAAGGATACCGCAAAATACGGCGGCTGCGGCGAGTGCCAGACCTCGTGCCAGTCGGCGTGCAAGACCTCTTGCACGGTTGCTAACCAGAAGTGCGAGAAATAAGCTTTGATTTGAATTTTATACGGATATAATCAATCATGGCGTAAGGCTATGATTGATTTTCTGTATTATTGCGAAATACACGGGGAGCGAAAAAGTGATACATAAGTATAAATTATTGGGTTTAAATATAGTGCTGGACGTTTATTCGGGCGCGGTCCACGTCGTTGACGACGTGATGTACGATATGCTCGATTACACGCTCGAGCCGTTTACCGCAGAGGCGAAATGCCCCGATTACATAAAGAAGGGTATGGCGGACAAGTACTCCGCGGAGGAGATAGAGGAGAGCTATTTTGAGATTTGCGAGCTATACAGAGGCGGTCAGCTTTTTTCCGACGACTGTTACGCGGAGATAGCCGAAAACTGGAATAAAAAATCGGTCGTTAAGGCGCTTTGTCTGCACGTCGCGCACGACTGCAACCTGCGCTGTAAATATTGCTTCGCCGACACGGGCGAGTTCCACGGCGGCAGAAGCCTGATGAGCGCCGAGGTCGGAAAAAAGGCTATCGACTTTGTTATCGCCAACAGCGGCAGCCGGCGCAATATCGAGATAGACTATTTCGGCGGCGAACCGCTGATGAATTTCGGTGTTGTGAAGGAAATAACCGAGTACGCCAAGGCGGAGGGGAAAAAACACGGTAAAAATTTCCGATTTACCGTTACGACAAACGGAATACTCTTAAATGAGGATATTAAAAATTACATAAACGAGAATATGTCAAACGTGGTTTTGAGCATTGACGGCACAAAGGAAACGAACGACCGCGTGCGCTGCCGCGTTGACGGAAGCGGCTCGTATGATACGATAGTTCCGAAATTCAAGGATTTGGCGGAGAGCCGCAATCAGGACAACTACTATGTTCGCGGCACGTTTACGGCGTATAACCTCGAGTTCTCGAAGGACGTTATTCACCTTGCGGATCTCGGCTTCAAGCAGACGAGCGTCGAGCCTGTAGTCGCGCCGTACAGCGAGGACTACGCTCTTCGCGAGGAGCATATTCCGACTGTGTTTAAGGAATACGAGAAGCTTTCCGAGGAGTACGTAAAGCGTTACAAGGAGGGCAGGGGCTTTAATTTCTTCCATTTTATGGTAGATCTCGATCAAGGTCCGTGCGCCATTAAGCGGCTGTCGGGCTGCGGCGCGGGACACGAGTACCTTGCCGTCGCGCCAAACGGCGATATTTACCCGTGCCATCAGTTTGTCGGCAACAGCGACTTTCTTATGGGCAACGTGAATGAGGGTGAAATCAACGAGGAAATAAAGCAGATGTTTGAAAAATCTAACGTCTATACCAAGGACAAGTGCAAAAACTGCTTTGCCAAGTTCTATTGCAGCGGCGGCTGCAGCGCAAACGCGTATAATTTCAACAAGGACGTCAACAAGCCCTACGAGCTGGCGTGCGAGTTTGAGAAAAAGCGCGTGGAATGTGCGATAGCTATAGAGGCGATTAAAAAATTAAATTAATATAAAGGAGGATAAACAAATGATTTACAAGGGATTTAAAATGAAGCTGTACGACGGTATGGCGGAGGAGTACGAGAAGCGTCATAACGAGCTGTGGCCGGAAATGCGTGATATGATACACGAACACGGCGGCAGAAACTACTCGATTTTCCTCGACAAGGAAACAATGGTGCTGTACGGCTACATCGAAATTGAGGACGAGGAGCTGTGGGCGAAGGGCGCGGACACCGCCATAAACCGCAAATGGTGGGATTTTATGGCTCCGATAATGGAAACCAATCCCGACAACAGTCCCGTTTCGACGGATTTGCATTTGGCGTTTCATCTCGACTGATTTAAAAGCGGCGTATTTATGCCGCTTTTTTCAGCCGCGGCGGAAAACAAAAATGTAAATAAACTGTAACAAATGTAAAAAAAGCTTGATTTATAGAGCGAGATGTAATATAATAACAGTTAGCTGAAAAATTGCTGAAAATAATATTTATTAAGGAGGTTTTCTCAATGAACAAGAAAATCATAAGTTTAATTGCGGCTGCCGCGATAGCTGTTGCTTCAATGCCTATAATATCAATGGCGGCCGACGAAAAAACAGAAACGCTGTGGTCGGACAATTTCGACAGCTATAAGAACGAGGTTGAGTACTACCACGAGAACGCGCTTGACTACAGCAACAAGGTGCTTGCCGACGGTACTCTCAGTATGGTTACATATGAGGGCATAGAGGGCGTGACGCTCTATACCACCAACAGAGGCGGCGGCGACGATTCGTCGTACTGGCAGCTCACAAAGGACGCGAAGGGCAAGAACGCTCTTACGACTCAGGTTTCGCGTTTCTCAAGCTCCGGCAGAGGCGCGAAGATAGAATTTGCCGAGGAGTATGCTCCGGCGGAGGACAAGGCTATTGTTCTTCAGTTTGACGCGAAGGTTGAAAACGACGGCGAAACCAACTACGACGAGGCAATTCAGATTAACGGCGTAGATGAGTACGAGATTGACTTTGTTGACGGTCTTAAGATGACGCTTGGCAAGTGGGCGACGGTTAAGGTCGTTATAAACACTTGGGGTACGCAGGTGTTCGTTGACGACGCTAAGGAAGCGGCGCTTAAGTTTGCCGCGACGGAGCTTAAATCGATTAACTTTAACGGTATGATAGACGGTATTATGGCGGGCGACGCTATAAAGGCGGAGTCAAACCCGTTCGGTTATCCGACGATCTCGCTTGACAATATGGAAATCTACTCAAAGGCTGCCGACGAGGTTCCCGAGGGTATGGCTACTCCGACTCCCGAACCGACTCCGACGCCGACTCCCGAGCCGACTCCGACTCCCGAACCGACTCCGACTCCGGCTCCCGAGGTTCATACGCTGCTCGTTACAAACGACGGAGCGATAAACATATCCATTGACGATACCGCGGTCGTATTCCCCGACGCTAAGCCGTTCATTGACGCTAACAGCCGTACACAGGTTCCCGTGCGCGCGGTTGCCGAGATGCTCAACTGCAAGGTGGATTGGGACGACGCGACAAGAACAGTTACCGTTACCGATGATAATAACACGATTACTTTGGTAATCGACAGCAATATTATGACGAAGAACGGCGAGAATATTGAAATGGATACAACAGCTACAATAAGCGAGGAACGTACATATATCCCCGTAAGATTTGTCGCTGAGGCGCTTGGACTGGTTGTGGATTATAAATAATTTGCGATAAAAATTAAGAAAAAGAGCGGCATAGCCGCTCTTTTTTTCGTTGCTTTGATTATTGTCCGAATATTCCGGACGGCGCGAGGGCGCGCCGTTTACTCAACCGTAACGGATTTGGCGAGGTTACGGGGTTTATCTATATCGCAGCCCTTCAGGGACGCTACATAGTAGCCGAAAAGCTGCAGCGGGATAACCGTGAGCGAGGGGAGAAGTATCTCGTTTACCGCGGGTATCTGTATAACGTAGTCCGCCACGTCCGACATATGCTCGTGTTCCGTCGTCGTAAGTCCCATAACGACCGCGCCGCGAGCCTTAACCTCTTTTACGTTTGAAATAGTCTTGTCGAACAGCTCGCGTCCCGACGCAAGAGCGACAACGAGAGTTCCGTCCTCGATAAGGGATATGGTTCCGTGCTTTAACTCGCCCGCCGCGTATGCTTCCGAGTGAATATACGATATTTCCTTTAGCTTGAGCGAACCTTCAAGGCATACGGCGTAGTCGAGGTTTCTGCCGATAAAGAAAATTGAACGGCAGTTGTAGAACTTGGAAGCGAGATACTGTACATTTTCCTTTGACTTGAGAACCTCCGCGACCTTGTCGGGCAGAGCTTCTATTTCCTTAACGAGCTTATTGTATTCGCCCGAGGTAAGCATACCGAGCTTTTCCGCCATATACGTCGATATAAGGTACATAACCGCTAATTGCGTGCTGTACGCCTTTGTCGTCGCTACGGCTATTTCGGGTCCCGCCCAGGTGTATATAACGTCGTCGGAGGCGTTCGCGATAGCGCTTCCGACTACGTTTACAATCGAAAGTATTCTCGCGCCGTGGTTTTTCGCCTCTTTGAGAGCGGCGAGAGTGTCGGCGGTTTCGCCCGACTGACTTATTACGATTACGAGGTCGTTCTTGCCGATTATCGGGTCGCAGTAACGAAATTCCGACGCGACCTGCACCTCAACCGGTATGCGGCACATTTTCTCGATTATATATTTGCCGACAACGCCCACGTGGTATGCGCTTCCGCACGCCACGATGAAGATTTTATTGATATTTTTAATATCCCTCGTCGTAAGCGAAATATCGTCGAGAACGATCCTGCCGTCCTTAATTCTCGGACTTATCGTGTCGCGCAGAGCCTTGGGCTGCTCCTCTATCTCCTTCATCATAAAGTGCTCGTAACCGCCCTTTTCCGCGGCGCTCACGTCCCAGTCAACCGTGAATACGTCCTTTTTAACCTCTTCCTTGTCCGTATTATAAATCTTAACGGAGTCCTTTTTAAGAACGACTATCTCATTATCCTCAAGATAATAAATATTTTTCGTATGCTTCAAAATCGCCGTTACGTCGGAGGCGATAAAGTTTTCGTTGTCGCCCAGACCGACAATCATCGGACTTGCTTTTCTAACCGCGATAAATTCATCGGGGTTGTCGGAGCAGAGTATACCTAAAGCATACGAGCCTTCGACGCGGTTTATAACCTTAATCATAGTGTCGATAATATCGCCGTTGTAGTAATATTCAAAAAGATGCGCGATAACCTCGGTGTCGGTTTCGGAAACGAACTCCACGCCTTTGTCCGTAAGCTTTTTCTTTAGAGAAATATAGTTCTCGATAATGCCGTTATGAACGACCGCGAAGCGTCCCGAGCTTGAAACGTGCGGGTGCGAGTTTACGTCCGAAGGCTCGCCGTGAGTCGCCCATCTTGTGTGACCTATGCCCATATTGCCCATAACGCTTTTGCCGTTGTCCGTTTTTTCGGCAAGTATCGCGAGCCTGCCCTTTGCTTTCGCGATTTCAATCTTACCCTCGTTAAAAACGGCTATTCCCGCGCTGTCGTAGCCGCGGTACTCAAGCTTTGAAAGTCCCTCCAAAAGTATCGGCGCGGCTTGCTTTTCGCCTATATATCCAACTATTCCGCACATAATAATATTCCTCCTTAACAGCGGTCGGCTATATTTGTATACGTTACATTATATACTATTTTCCCCGTATTTTCAATATTTTTTTGATATAATATTGTTTTTGTTTAAATTTGTTGGTATAATATAGGTAAAATCGGACTTTACATAATTTGCGGAGGTAATGAAAATGAAAAAGGAATTAATTTACGAAAACGCGCTATCCCGCGAGGAGGACGTCGCGGGGTTCGTTCTCGAGGGCAGCGCCGATATATATTTCGAGAACGGCAAAATGCGTATGAGGAACGCTTTATCGGCGGATTTGGGGCAAAAATCCAATTTTGTTTACTGGTGTCCGGAGGATTTCCCCTCGGACATTATAATCGAGTGGAATTTTCGCCCTATCGAGGAGCCGGGACTTGCGATTATGTTTTTTTGCGCCAAGGGCTGCAACGGCGAGGACTTGTTCGATAAGTCTCTCGCGCCGCGCGACGGTCAGTATCCGCTCTACCACTCGGGCGACATCAACGCGTACCATATTTCGTATTTCCGCCGCAAATGGGACACGGAACGCCATTTCCATACCTGCAATCTCCGTAAAAGCAAGGGATTTTATCTGGCGGCGCAGGGCGCGGACCCGATACCGAACTGCGAGGACGTTATGGACAGCTACCGCATACGGATTACGAAAAAGGGCGGGAGGATAGAGTTTGCCATAGACGAGCTTACCGTATTTTCGTGGCGGGATAACGGCTTGGAGTGCGGACCGGTTCTCGGAGGCGGCAAAATAGGCTTCCGCCAAATGGCGCCTATGGTAGGCGAATACTCTGATTTAAAGGTATATAAAATTTAATCGGGAGAATAGGAATGACTAAACAAAATAAAGCGTTTAAGACGCTTGAATTTAACAAAATACTTGAACGTCTCGCGTCGTACACCGACAGCGAGGCGGTGAAAAAGCGAATACTTGAAACGGTTCCGTTCACCTCGCTTGAGGACGCCAAAAAGGCGCAGAGGGAAACGACAGAGGCGGTTATAACGTCGCTCAAGCTTGGCGCGCCGCCGGTGAATTTGTCGGCCGCCGATGTAATAGGCGCGGTCAAGCGCGCCGAAATGGGCGGCGTTTTGCACGCGAAGGAATTAATGAATATTTCGCGGCTTCTTTACGTCGCGCGCAGAATGAAATCATATCTTGGCGAGGCGGCGGAGGAGTGCGCGATACTTCACGGGATAGGCGGGAGCATAATTACCGCGAAAGCGGTCGAGGACAGAATCAACTCGTGCGTTATATCCGAAACCGAGATAGCCGACGACGCGTCAAGCGAGCTTAACACCATTCGCCGCAAAACGCGAAGTCTAAACGGACGTATAAAGGAAACGCTCAACTCTATGATACATTCGGCGCACTACAAGAAATTTCTGCAGGACCCTATCGTTACTATGCGCTCCGACCGCTACGTCATACCGGTAAGGAGCGAGTACAAAAGCGAGGTTTCGGGCATTGTTCACGATACCTCCGCAAGCGGCGCGACGATGTTTATAGAGCCTATGAGCGTTGTCGCCAATAACAACGAAATACGCGATTTGATGAACAAGGAGCAGATTGAAATCGAGCGTATTTTAGCGGAGCTTTCCGCTCTCGTGAGCGAGAACAGCCATACGTTATTTGCCGATTACAACGCCGTATGCGAGCTTGATTTTATGTTCGCGAAGGCGAAGCTGTCGCTTGATATGAACGCCAACGAGCCTGCCCTGAACGACGAGGGCAGAATACTGTTCAAAAAAGCGCGTCACCCGCTTATAGACCCCGATAAGGTCGTCGCCAACGACATCAGTCTGGGCGGCGAGTTCGACACGCTCGTCGTTACCGGCCCGAACACCGGCGGCAAGACGGTAACGCTCAAAACCATCGGTCTGTTTTCGCTTATGGCAGCCGCCGGACTGCATATTCCCGCGGGAGAGCATAGCGAGGCGGCGGTGTTTGACAGGGTTTTCGCGGATATAGGCGACGAGCAGTCGATCGAGCAGAGCCTTTCCACGTTTTCGTCGCATATGGTAAACATTGTAAAAATACTTGAAAATATAGAATTTAACACGCTCGCGCTGTTTGACGAGCTGGGCGCGGGAACCGACCCGACCGAGGGCGCGGCGCTTGCTATCGCGGTAATCGAGTTTTTGCGCGAGCGGGGAGTTAAGACTGTCGCGACTACGCATTACAGCGAGCTTAAGCTTTTCGCGCTCTCGACCGACGGTGTTGAGAACGCGTCGTGCGAGTTCGACGTCGCGAGCCTGCAGCCGACGTACAAGCTCCTAATCGGCGTGCCGGGCAAGTCGAACGCGTTCGCGATTTCGCGGCGGCTGGGACTTGACGAGCGCGTCATAAACCGCGCGAACGATATTTTATCGGACGAGGACGTCAAGTTTGAGGACGTTATAACCGAGCTTGAGGAAAGCCGCGCGAAGGCGCGCCGCGAGGCGGACGAGGCGGCGCGAATGAAGCGCGAGCTGACGGATTTGCGCCGTCAGCTTGAAAAGGACAGAATAAAGCTGAAGGAAAATAAGGCTCGAGTAATGGAAGAAGCGCACAGAGAGGCGAAAATCCTTGTTATGGACGCGAAGGAGGAGGCGAACTCCATTATCCGCGAGCTTGAGAAGATGCGTCAGCAGGGAATTAAGGCGGGCGGCGATTTGGACAAGAAAACGTCTAAAATGCGCGAAAGCCTTAAAAACCGCGAGGAGAGCATCGACAAAAAAATAGCCCGCGTTTCAAAGCCGAAAAAGACATATGCCGAGCCGCCCAAGAACCTCAAGGTCGGCGCGACCGTAAAAATCCTCGACTTAAATCAGGAGGCGACGGTTTTAAAGGAACCCGACAAGGACGGCAATGTTCGCGTTCAGGCGGGAATAATCAAAATGGACGTGCATATAACGAACCTGCGCCGCGTTGAGGAAAAGAAGTCAAAGGAAACGGCGGAAAGCTATGTTAAAACCACGCGCGCGTTCGAGTCGCGCACCAAAAATGTTTCCACGGAGGTTGACGTCAGAGGGCAGACATTGGAGGAGGCGTGGGAAAACGTCGTTAAATTCCTTGACGACTGCTACCTCGCGGGAATTTCTCCGGTGAGCATAATCCACGGCAAGGGTACAGGCGTTCTGCGAAGGGGCATACAGGAAAATCTGAGAAAATACCGTTACGTTAAGTCCTACCGAAACGGAAGGTTCGGCGAGGGCGAGGACGGAGTAACGATAGTGGAGCTGGAATAAAATGGCAAAGGATAAAAAACGCGTAACGAACGCTATGCGTATGCTTGACAAGGCGAAAATTAAATACGAAGCGGTTGAGTACGAGGCGGACGAGGTAGGGGAGAATTTCGGCGAAAAAATCGCCGAAATTACCGGCATACCGCCCGAAAAGTCGTTTAAAACGCTTGTCGCGCGCGGCGATAAAACGGGCGTTATGGTTGTATGCGTTCCCGTAAACGGAGAGGTTGACCTGAAAAAGCTTGCCGCGGTCTCGGGCAACAAAAAGACCGAGATGATACACGTTAAGGAGCTTTTGGGGCTTACGGGCTATATTCGCGGCGGAGTTTCGCCCATAGGTATGAAAAAGAAATATCCGACCTATATAAACGAAACAGCGAAGGCTTTTGACAAAATCGCGATAAGCGGCGGAGTATGCGGAATTACGCTTCTCCTGCCGCCGGACGACGTGCAAAGAGTCACGGATTGCGGCTTCGCCGACATACTGAAAGGAGAAAAAAATATAAAATGAGCATTTTTAAACCGGCGGATATACTTATCCCGCAAAACATTGATTTCACGAAATGGAGCGTTGTCGCGTGCGACCAATACACATCGGAGCCGGAATACTGGGAAGAGGCGGCTCGGATAGTCGGCGACAGCCCGTCGGCTCTAAAAATTATTTTCCCCGAGGTATATCTTGGCGCCGGCGACGACGAGCGCGTAAAAAATATAAATATGACAATGGAGAAATATTTGGAAAGCGGCATTTTCCGAACGCTCAAAGACTCGTTTGTATACGTCGAGCGCAAGCAGTCCGACGGAAGAGTGCGGCGCGGACTTATAGGCGCGGTCGATTTGGAGGAGTATGATTTTACAAAAGGCTCGCAGTCAAGGATACGCGCCACGGAGGGTACGATAGTCGAGCGTATACCGCCCAGAAAGCGTATACGCGAGAACGCTCCGCTGGAGCTGCCGCATATAATTATGCTTATAGACGACAGAGAAAAAAGCGTTATTGAGCCGCTCGCGGAGCAAAAGGCGGAGTTTGAAAAGCTGTACGATTTTGATTTGATGATGAATTCCGGTCATATCGCCGGCTATAAGGTCGGCGAGGCGGCGAAGAAGGAAATAATATCGGCAGTCGATAAGCTCGGGGACGCGGGCGCGTTTGAAGGCAAATACGGCGTAAGAGGAAAGGGCGTTTTGCAGTTCGCCGTCGGCGACGGAAACCACTCCCTCGCGACCGCCAAAACGTGCTGGGAGGAGATAAAACGCGGCTTAACAGCGTCGGAGGCGGAAACGCACCCCGCGAGGTTCGCGCTTGTCGAGCTTATGAACATACACGACGGCGCGCTCGATTTCGAGCCGATACAGCGCGTCGTGTTTGAAACCGAGCCGGAGAAAATGATTGACGCGCTTGTTAAATTCTACGACGCGTCGTATGAACCAAACGGCGGACAGCGCATAGACTATACATATAAGGGCAAAGACGGAAGCGTGTATATAAAAAAGACCAATTCCAATCTTCCCACCGGCACCCTGCAGAAATTTCTCGACAAATATCTCAGCGAAAACGGCGGCAGAGTCGATTATATCCACGGAAACGGCGTTGTCCGCTCCCTCGCCTCGCGGGACGGCGCGATAGGGTTTATGGTGGACGCGATGAGGAAAAGCGATTTGTTTGTTTCGGTAATAAAGGACGGCTCGCTTCCGAGAAAGACGTTTTCTATGGGCGAGGCGGCGGATAAACGCTTCTACCTTGAGTGCAAAAGGATAAGATAAAGCGCGTTTTTTCGGTTTTGTTTGCATAAAGAAACAAAAAAATAATAAAAATGACATAAAAAGCTATGGAAAAATTCGCAAATACGTGGTATACTAATATAAAATAAAGTCGGAATGAGGCATATTAAGAAAGGAGATATAAAAATGGACGATTTTTTTGAGAAGCTTAAAAGCGGCGCGGAGGAGTTCAAGAAGGGCGCGAAAAAGGTGACGAAGCAGGTCGTAAGAAAGACCAACGACGCGGTGAGCCAGACAAAGCTGAGCTTCGCCATAAACGAAACGGAAAATAAAATATCCGAGGTTTACGAGGAAATGGGACGCGGAGTATACCGCGATTACCTCAAAAACGGCGAAACGAGCGAAAGTATGAAGGAATGTTGCGCCCAAGTCGATAAGCTCCTTGCGGAGGTTGACGGCTTAAAGGAAAAGGTTGCCGAGCTTAAACAGTCGGTAAAATGCCCGGGCTGCGGCGAGTACAACAGGAACGGTTCGTTCTATTGCTCAAAGTGCGGCACACAGCTTATTAAAAATGAGGACGCCGAGGACGCCGAGGACGATGAAGCGGAGGAAGAGGTTCAGGAAGCTCCCGTGAAGAAGGTTGTAACGATTCATGCGAGAAAACCTGCCGATACGGAGGACTGATATACCATGCGGGAAAAACTGAGCGATGTTTTGAGATACGCGCGGAGCGCGGGCAAAAATATTGTAGCTAAGATAAAAAAAGGTGATGAAATGGAAGAAAATATAAACATAAAATCCTATGACGGCGACGACGCTGTTTACTCGGGAAGCGACGAGGAGTACGAGGAGTTTTTAAAGAGCGTGGACGGGAAGATAAACACGCGGGACGAGGCTGAGCCGGTTGAAAACACGCAGAAGCTAAACCTGAGCGAAACGATAAACATTCAGGGCGTTATCGACAAGGTTAAGCAGAAGGCGGTGGAGCTTGGCGAGGCGGCAAAGAGCGTTAAGGACGACGTCGCGGGGAAAATTGAGGATTTCAAGGCGGCGACTGCCGATAAGGACGGCGGCGAGGACAGCGGCGCGGACGGCG
>CAYVUD010000017.1:0-7141 GCA_964454725.1 uncultured Lachnospiraceae bacterium | reverse complement strand
TTTGAAAAATTTCTTTCCGACAAGAAGGAAGCCATTAAAAATATCGACGTTGACGGTATAAAGGATCAGATTACGGGCGGAATAAGAAATTCCAAAGAAAAACTCGGCGACCTTAAGGAGGGGCTTACCTCTATAACCGAGCGTTTTGACGCGACAGATGAAAAGGTTGACGGAATATCGGAGCAGGTCGGCGCGCTTTCCGATAAACTCGGCGAAATGGCGGAGAAAATGCAGGCAGGCGAGATAAGCGATATGGAATATAAGCGCGAAAAAGCGCAGAACGACGCGGATCTGAGATATTCGCTCAGCGAAATAGGCGGCGGTGTTACGGAGATAAAACAGGCGGTCGTGAGCGTTTCAAAGCTCAACGACAGCATATTCGAGCTTAAAAACGCTCAGATAAACACCAAAAATTCCGTCGCGGAGCTTGAGGAAGGCTTTGCGAAGCTCAAGAGAAAATGCGTGGCGGGAGTCACGATATTGAGCATTTTAAGCGCGGTTATAATAGCGCTTGAGGTATTCCAACTGATTTCGTAGCAAGGATTAAAGGGCTGTTAAACAACAGCCCTTTTTATTTTGTTTAATATGCCTATTTTTACCTCGAAAAATTGCACAAAACTAACAAAAAACAAAAAATGCCTTTATTTTCTTCGCGGTTTATAGTACAATAGCAAGGTAGCGATGCAATATGGGAGATAAACCCGCAAAAACAGGTAAAACGGAAGGAAGGCTTTATTATTATGGAACAAAATTTAGCTCAAACACAAACCGTAACGATTATCGCGCTTGCGGTATTCGCGCTCGCGATGATTCTTATCGGAGTTGTCAGCTCGCGAAGAACAAAAACTATAGACGGTTTCCTTTTGGGAAGCCGTAATATCGGCGCGTGGGTAAGCGCTTTCGCTTACGGTACGGCGTATTTTTCGGCTGTCGTATTCGTGGGCTACGCGGGTCAGCACGGCTGGAACATAGGCATAGGCGGTATATGGATCGGTATAGGAAACGCGGTTTTGGGCTGTTATCTCGCGTGGAAAATTCTCGCCAAGCGCAGCCGTACAATGACGCATACCTTAAATGTCAGAACAATGCCCGGATTTTTTGAGGCGAGATATAACTGTACGGCTCTTAAAATATTCGCGGCGGTTATTATCTTTGTATTTTTGGTACCCTACAGCGCGGCTGTGTATAAGGGACTCGGCTCGATGTTCGCTACGATTTTCCCCAAAGTTTCAAACAATGTCTGGATTTTGATTATTGCCGCTCTGACGGCGGTATATCTTGTTCTCGGCGGTTATGTCGCCACGGCGTATACCGATTTCGTTCAGGGAGTTATTATGATCGTCGGCGTATTCGCGATGGTTATCGCCATTGTTAAAACTCCGGCTATCGGCGGCTTTTCGCATATGTTCTCAAATCTTGCGTCCATCCCCGATAACGGCGACGGCATAACGGGAGCGCAGCTTACAAGCTGGTTCGGCGGAACGTCGTGGAAATTCCTTTGCGTAAACATAATGCTTACGAGCTTCGGCACGTGGGGACTTCCGCAAATGGTAAGCAAGTATTACGCGATAAAGGACGTAAGCTCGATAAAAAAAGCGACCGTTATCTCGACCGTATTCTCGCTTATTATCGGCTGCGGCGCGTACTTTATCGGCTCGCTTTCGCGGCTTGTCTTAAACAATAAGCTTCCCGAGGGCGGGGTTGACTCGGTAATCCCCAACACGCTTTTAACGGCTCTGGGCGACTCCAATATCATAACGACGGTAATTTTGGCTGTAATTCTTATACTGCTTCTCTCGGCGTCGATGTCAACGCTTTCGTCAATCGTGCTGTCGTCGTCCTCGTCGATTGCGGTTGATTTGATTCCGGCGGTAAAGAAGAACTATTCCGATAAGCATCAGGTGCTTACGACCCGCCTTCTCTGCCTTTTGTTCGTGGCGCTTTCATATTTATTCGCGACGAAGAACATAACGATTATCGTAAACATAATGTCGTTTAGCTGGGGTATAGTTTCGGGCTGCTTCATAGGTCCGTACATATGGGGTATTTACTCGAAGAAAACAACTAAGGCCGGCGCGTGGGCGGGTATGATATGCGGATTTTTGACCGTCGCGGTTACGACCGTAATTCTTACGGCTTTAGCCGTAAACGGCGGCGCGGGATTCGCGGACGCGTTCAAAATCGCGTCGAAGAAGGCGCCTGAAATGGGCGTTGCGGCGATGGCGGTTTCAATAGTTGTTGTGCCGATAGTTTCGGCGTTTACGAAAAAATTTGACAATAATTTCCTTGAGGGCGTGTTCGCCGTCAAGGAAGATAACTAAAAAGAGGTGTAAATTTAATGCCGATTACAGAGTTTTTGGAGAGAAACGCCCGTGATTACGGCGACGACGTAAGTCTTGTCGAAATAAACCCAAAGGTTATGGAGAAATCCAAGGTCACGTGGCGAGAGTACGCTCTTATCGAAACCAACCCTATGG
The DNA here is from genome assembly GCA_964454725.1 of uncultured Lachnospiraceae bacterium. Lineage (GTDB taxonomy): Bacteria > Bacillota > Clostridia > UBA1381 > UBA1381 > JALEPO01. Next base: position 4,664 of record CAYVUD010000017.1, on the reverse strand, counting down.
AGGCGGGCAGAACCGAAATAACGTGGAAGGAGTTCGACAAGCGCGCAAACCGTTTCGCGAATTTGCTCCTGAGCCGCGGAATTAAAAAGGGCGATAAGGTCGCGATACTTCTTATGAACTGTCTTGAGTGGCTCCCGATTTATTTCGGAGTATTAAAGGCGGGAGCTGTTGCGGTGCCGTTAAACTACCGATATACGGCCGATGAGATTAAATACTGTCTTGAGCTTGCGGAAGCGGACGTATTGGTATTCGGTCCGGAGTTTATAGGCAGAGTCGAGGAGATATGCGACAGGATACCCGCCGTCAGGCAGACGTTTTATGTGGGCGCGGACTGTCCGACCTTTGCGGAAAGCTATGATTATCTCGTAAAGTTTATGCGCTCCATAGCGCCCGACGTCGCGATAACAGACGAGGATAACGCCGCTATCTACTTTTCGTCGGGTACTACCGGATTCCCGAAGGCGATTTTGCACAACCACGAGAGCCTTGTACACTCGTGCAAGGTTGAGCAGAACCACCACGGTCAGACGCGGGACGACGTTTTTCTCTGTATTCCGCCTCTGTATCACACGGGCGCGAAAATGCATTGGTTCGGCAGCCTGATTTCGGGCAGTAAGGCGGTTCTTTTAAAGGGCATAAAGCCCGAATGGATTTTGCGCGCCGTTTCCGAGGAGGAGTGTACTATAGTTTGGCTTCTTGTGCCGTGGGCGCAGGATATTCTCGACGCTATAGAAAGCGGCGAGATACGTTTGGACGATTACAAGCTTGACCAATGGCGCTTAATGCATATAGGCGCTCAGCCGGTTCCGCCGAGCCTTATAAACAGGTGGAAGAAATATTTTCCCAACCACGCCTACGACACAAATTACGGACTTTCCGAGTCGATAGGCCCCGGCTGCGTTCATTTGGGAGTTGAGAATATACACAAGGTCGGCGCGATAGGGAAGGCCGGTTACGGCTGGCAGGTCAAAATCGTGAACAAGGACGGTTCAACCGTAAAGCGGGGCGAGGTCGGAGAGCTTTGCGTAAAGGGTCCGGGCGTTATGACGTGCTACTATAACGATAAAAAGGCGACCGACGAGGTTTTAAAGGACGGCTGGCTCCTGACCGGCGACGTCGCTCAGGAGGACGAGGACGGCTTTATATACCTTGTAGACCGCGCGAAGGACGTTATTATTTCGGGCGGCGAAAATATATATCCCGTTCAGATCGAGGACTTTTTGCGTAAAAACGACGCGATAAAGGACGTTGCGGTTATAGGACTGCCGGATACGCGTCTTGGCGAGATAACGGCGGCGATAATCGAGCTTAAGCCCGACCGCCCGTGCAGCGAGGACGATATAAACGAGTTTTGCCGCGAGCTTCCGAGGTATAAGCGTCCCAAGAAGATTATTTTCGCGGACGTGCCCAGAAACCCGACAGGCAAAATCGAGAAACCGAAGCTCCGCGAGATTTACTGCGGCGAGAGCCTCGTTAAGGCGCAGATAGAAAAGTAAGCCGAAAGAAGCCCGTCAGGGCTTCTTTTGCTTCGCGCCTCTTGACCTTTAAGGTGAAATTTGGTACAATATAACGTAATGAAAAGCGAAAGGACAGATGCGAATGGATAAAAAAGAGTTTGCCTTAAAAAAGCACGAGGAATGGCAGGGGAAAATCGAGGTTGTATCGCGGGCGCGAATAACAAACCGCGATGAATTATCGGTCGCCTACACGCCCGGTGTGGCGGAGCCGTGCCTTGAAATAGCCAAAGATGTTGACTTGTCGTATAAATATACCCGCCGCTCCAATCTTGTCGCGGTAATAACCGACGGCACGGCGGTTCTCGGTCTTGGCGACATAGGTCCCGAGGCGGGAATGCCGGTTATGGAGGGGAAATGCGCGCTGTTTAAGACGTTCGCGGGAGTGGACGCGTTTCCTTTGTGCGTGCGCTCGAAGGACGTTGACGAGATTGTAAATACCGTAAAGCTTATAGCCGGCTCGTTCGGCGGAATTAACCTCGAGGACATTTCCGCGCCCAGATGTATTGAAATAGAGCGCCGTCTTAAGGAGGAGTGCGATATTCCGGTGTTCCACGACGACCAGCACGGAACGGCGGTTGTGGTTCTCGCGGCGGTTTTAAACGCTTTAAAGGTTGTCGGCAAGGACATAACGCGGATTAAAGCCGTAGTAAACGGCGCCGGCTCGGCGGGTATGGCGATTACGCGCCTTCTCGTTTCGAGAGGTCTTAAAAACGTAATTATGTGCGACAAATTCGGCTCGCTTTACCGCGGTAACGAACAGATGAACGATGAACAGGCAAAGCTCGCGGATTTAACGAACCCGAATAATATAAACTGTGATTTAAAGACCGCTCTTGAGGGCGCGGATTTGTTTATCGGCGTAAGCGCGCCGAATATCGTAACGGAGGAAATGGTAAAGTCAATGGCGAAGGACCCCGTGATTTTCGCTATGGCGAATCCCGTGCCGGAAATTATGCCCGATAAGGCAAAGGCGGCGGGAGTCGGGGTAATCGGAACGGGACGCTCCGATTTTCCCAACCAGATTAATAATGTTTTGGCGTTCCCGGGAATTTTCCGCGGCGCTTTGGACGTTCGCGCGAGCGATATAAACGACGAAATGAAAATAGCGGCGGCGGAGGCGATAGCGGGAATTATAGGCGATGATGAGCTGAACGAGGAATATATTATCCCCGACGCGTTTGACAAGCGCGTGTGCGAAAACGTCGCGAGAGCCGTCGCGGAGGCGGCGCGGAAAACCGGAATAGCAAGAATATAATAAGGCAATATTAAAGGCGAAAGGACTGATTAAAATGAAAAGAGTGGGTATTCTTACAAGCGGCGGCGATTGTCAGGGACTTAACGCCGCCATACGCGGCGTGGCAAAAGCGCTTTACGGGGAATTTGGCGATAACATTGAGATTTACGGTATCCAGAACGGTTATCGCGGACTTATCCACGGCGACTATAGGAAGATGAAAAAGTCGGATTTTTCGGGCATACTGACCGTCGGCGGCACAATATTGGGAACGTCGCGTCAGCCGTTTAAGGAGATGCGCGTGATTGACGACGAAATGGGCATTGACAAGGTAAAGAATATGAAACAGCATTATAAGGAAATGAGGCTTGACTGCCTTGTAATTCTGGGCGGAAACGGCACGCATAAGTCCGCGAATATGCTCAGCGAGGAGGGCTTAAATGTCGTAACAATGCCGAAAACGATCGACAACGACGTCTGGGGTACCGATATGACGTTTGGATTTATGAGCGCCTTAGATATTGCCACGCAGGTTATCGACTGTATTCACACCACCGCGACGTCACACGGACGTATTTTTATAGTCGAGGTAATGGGGCATAAGGTCGGCTGGCTAAATCTCTACGCGGGAATAGCGGGCGGCGCGGACGTTATTCTTCTGCCCGAAATACCGTATGATATTGACAATGTTGCCGCGCTTATAGACAAGCGCGAGGCGGCGGGCAAGCGTTTCTCGATTTTGGCGGTTGCCGAGGGCGCGATCTCGAAAGACGAAGCGGCGATGAAAAAGAAGGAGTTCAAGGCGGCGCGCGCGGCTATGACGTACCCGTCAATCTCGTATAAAATCGCCGAGGAGCTTGAGGAAAAAACGGGACACGAAATCCGCGTAACGGTACCGGGACATTTTCAGCGCGGCGGAAGTCCGTGCGCGTATGACCGCGCGCTTTGCACGCGCTTCGGCGCGGCGGCGGCGGAGCTTATCAAAAATGAGCGGTACGGCTATATGACGGCTTTGCAGAACGGTAAAATCGTACCCGTACCGCTTAGCGAGGTTGCCGGCAAGCTCAAAAAAGTACCGGTTGACTGCGAGGAGATAAAGGCGGCGCGCGAGATAGGAATATCCTTCGGCGATTAAAAAGCGGACTTATAATACACAAAAGGGGCTGTTACGTTGATTTAAACGCAACAGTCCCTTTAAAATTGATAAAATTGGCGATTGCTGATAATGAATAGGGGATATAACCCTGTCTGTGCTTTGTTATTTGAATATTTCAGAAAATACGCCATTTTCCATATCGGCGATATTGTAAAGGCTGTCTAAAACATTGAATGTTTCTTCCAGATTGCGACGTGCGCTTTTCCAGCCGCCGCCGTCTGTAATCCAAACAAAGCAAAATCCGTCAATGTTTTTTGATTCTTCCGCAATCATTTTATAGCTTCTTGCCGTTTCATTCAGTTTGGAACCGCCGCTTGAATAAAAGTTTGTTTCAATCACATAGATACAAGAGGACGTTTTAACGACAAAATCCCAACGCTTTGTAGATGTGCCTTCCGCCGAAACAGCAGAGAGATTTATATTCCATTTGCTTTCTATTTCGGTCAAATACATTTCCTTGTAGTATTCAACGCCTGATTTTTTTAAATAACTTTCTACCAAGTCCTCCATTTGATGACCGCCCCGATTTTTTCGACCGTTAGATCCCAAACCTGCTTCAACACCGGTGACATAATCATATAGGCTGCTGATAATATGATTTTGCAGCATATCAAACAGTCCGGTTTCACGCATAAAATATTTATACTGTGAAACTGTTTGTACCGCGTGATCAAATCTATATTTTACCGCACCGTTAGCGTCCTGACAGTAAATTTCATTTTCACGAACAGCCAAAAGGATCGGAATTGCTTTTAGG
>CAYVUD010000016.1:5054-23271 GCA_964454725.1 uncultured Lachnospiraceae bacterium | reverse complement strand
GGGAAAGGCAGTCTATACTCCCGATATAAATTCGGACAATGATTTGAATAATGATTTGAATAACGATACAGATGAGGTTAAAAAATCGGAAAATACCGATAACAGCGATAGTGAAAGCGAAGAATAGAGCGTGAAAATGAAAAATTTGTATAAACTGCTCATAAAAATTAAAAAAAGTTTGTGCAATTTTATCGGGGATTTTTAAAATTAGTTAAAAAAAACTATTGAATAAGTTGACAAAACATAGTAAAATAATATATATATGTAGATTTCCAACTTGAGTATACTACGAAGGAGGATATATAAATGAGTGTTATGCCTATAGACTTGGAAGAAAATAATACAATCGACGGCGCACGTATAAAGGTAATCGGCGTCGGCGGCGGCGGAAACAACGCTGTTGACAGAATGATTGAGGCGGGAATAACAAAGGCCGAGTTCATTTGCGTGAATACCGACGCGCAGCAGCTCTCGAGCGTAAAGGCTCCGACTGTGCTTCAGATAGGTGCGAAGCTGACAAACGGTCTGGGCGCGGGCGCAAAGCCTGAGGTAGGACGTCAGGCGGCGGAAGAAACAAAAGATGAAATTAAAAATCTTGTCAAGGATACAGATATGGTATTTGTAACCGCCGGTATGGGTGGCGGAACCGGTACGGGAGCCGCCCCGATTATTGCCGAGGCGGCAAAGTCGGTGGGAGTACTTACCGTGGCGGTCGTAACGAAACCGTTCTTTTTCGAGGGACCTCAGAGAATGAGAAACGCCGAGGAGGGCATTAAGCAGCTTAGCGAAAAGGTTGACGCTATAGTTACTATCCCCAACGACCTGCTTCTGAAAATCGCGGACAAAAAGGTTACGATTAAGGATTCCTTCAAGCTTGCCGACGATGTTTTGCGTCAGGGAGTTCAGGGAATAATCGAGGTAATCACGCAGAAGGGCATAATGAACTGCGATTTTGCGGACGTAAGAACGATTATGAAGGACAGCGGCGTCGCTCATATGGGCATAGGCGTAGGCAAGGGCGAAAACGCGGCTTCGGACGCGGTAAGAGCGGCTATTGAGAGTCCGCTTCTCGAAACAAGTATTGCCGGCGCGGAGAACGTATTACTTAACATTACCGGCGGAAGCGAATTTTCGCTCGTTGATATGGGCGAGGTTTCGGGCATTGTCCGCGATATGGTTTCAGAAGAAGCCAATATTATTGTCGGAACGGCGATGGACGATAATCTTAAAGATGAGATTAAGGTTACGCTTATCGCGACCGGTCTTGACGGCGGATTAAAGCGCAACAAGGACAATTCAAGCGATTCGTTAAAGAGAATAACCCCGAAGTTCGCGCAGGGCGGCAATTCAAGACAGCCCTCGAGCTACACCTCGTCGATAGACGATGACGACTCGATTTTCTCGAGAAAATTAAAGCCGGGTATGGGAAATATCGACGTTCCCAGCTTCTTTAAGCCGGGTAAATAATTTAAAACCGAAAATCCTGAACCGAACGGTTCAGGATTTTTTCATTTATGGGAAATTTTATCGCAAAAAGCTTATACGGTCTTTATCGCGTCCTTTAACGCGTCGGTCATATCGGTTTTTTCCCAGGATACGCCCAAATCCTCGCGTCCCATATGACCGTACGCCGCGAGAGCGCGGTAAATGGGCTTTCTCAAATCAAGGCGGTTTATAATAGCGTGCGGACGCAGGTCAAATACCTTTTCAACCGCTTTTTCAATCTTATCCTCGCCAACCGAGGACGTTCCGAAGGCGTCAACCATAATCGAAACGGGCTTGGCAACGCCTATAGCGTAGGCGAGCTGAACCTCGCATTTTTTCGCGAGACCGGCGGCAACTATATTTTTGGCGACCCAGCGCGCCGCGTATGCCGCGCTTCTGTCTACCTTTGTCGGGTCCTTTCCGGAGAACGCGCCGCCGCCGTGACGCGCGTAACCGCCGTATGTATCAACGATTATCTTGCGTCCCGTCAGACCGCTGTCGCCCGCGGGACCGCCGACAACGAAACGGCCGGTTGGGTTAATGAAATATTTCGTGTTTTCGTCTATCAGCTCCGCGGGAACCGTCGGGAGGATAACCTCGCGCTTTATATCTTCACGAAGCTTCTCTATATCAACCTCGGGCGAATGTTGGCTTGAAACAACGACGGTATCCACTCTAACCGGCTTGTCCCCGTCATACTCTACCGTAACCTGCGTTTTTCCGTCGGGGCGCAGATAGTCGAGAGTTCCGTCCTTTCTTACCTCACTAAGGCGTTTCGCCATTTTATGCGCGAGCAATATCGGCATAGGCATAAGCTCGGGCGTTTCGTCGCACGCGTAGCCGAACATCATTCCCTGATCGCCCGCGCCTGTGGAGTTCTCGCTGTCCGTACCGCCCTGCTCGCGGTTTTCAAAGCCTGAGTTTACACCCTGCGCTATATCGGGCGACTGCTCGTCAATCGCGGTGACGACGGCGCAGGTAGTGCCGTCGAAGCCGTACTTGGCGCGGTCGTAGCCGATGTCCAAAACGACTTGACGCGCAACCTTGGGAAAATCGACGTAGCACTCGGTCGTAATCTCGCCCATAATTGAAATTATGCCCGTTGTACACGTCGTTTCGCACGCGACGCGCGCGGCGGGGTCAAGCTTTAAAATTTCATCTAAAACGGCGTCCGAAATCTGGTCGCAAATTTTATCGGGGTGTCCCTCGGTGACGGACTCGGACGTAAATAATCTTTTGCTCATTATGAATTTTCCTCCTGTAGTCTGCCAATTCGTTTGACGTACTTTAATACATTCTACCGCAAAAGACGCGTAAAGTCAACAACAAAACATCAAAGCTGCCTGAAAACTCCGACAACCTTTCCTATAATCGAAAGCTCCTCGACAATTATCGGCTCCATAAAGTCGTTTTCCGGCTGTAAGCGGAAATGTCCCTTTTCCTTGTAGAAGGTTTTTACGGTTGCCTCGTCGCCGTTTACGAGCGCGACGACTATATCCCCGTTTTGCGCCGTCGGCTGCTCCTCGACGATAATGTAGTCGCCGTCAAGTATCGCGGCGTTTATCATCGATTCGCCCTGAACCTTAAGCATAAATAAATTTTTGTTTTTCGCGAAATACATCGGGAGAGGGAAGGTCTCGGTATTATCCTGTATTGCCGTTATGGGCGCTCCCGCCGTGACCTTGCCGTATATCGGCACCTCGAGATAGCGGTCGTCATAATCGGAGGGCAGGCGCTTTAATACATTGTCGCCCTTGGGAGTGTAGTTTATAAGCCGCATCGAGCGGTTTTTGGACGACTCCTTGACGATATATCCGAGCGTTTCGAGCTTTTTAATGCGCGCGTGAACCGTGGCGGTGGACGTAAGTCCGACCGCGTCGCAAATTTCTCTGACAGTCGGCGGATAGCCGTGAAGCTCGGTCTGCTCGTAAATGAAATCCATAATCTGGTAATCTTTTTCCGTAAGTTTTGCCATAGCCTTTTTCCTCCCGGTTAAGCATTGGGCGGACAGCCGTTTTTACGGCTCGTTCGCTCGTATAATTCATCTTTTGTTTATTGTATCACATACGAACAAAAAAGTCAAACAAATGTTTTGCAAAACCGAAAAAAACCGCGGTCAGCCGTTTAAAATGAATATGCCTACCGTCAGATAAAGCGCGAACAAAAGCCATAAAATATACGGAATTTGCAGATACGCGGCTTTTTTGTTGATTTTTAAAAACATAGCCGTCATCGTCAGTACAAGCGCGATAAGCAGAACAAGCCATATCGACGCGAAGCCGAACGCGCGCATATTGAAGAAGATGAGCGACCAGAAAAAGTTTACGATAAGCTGCAGCGCGTAGATACGCAAAGCGCCGCCCTTGCGGGCGTCGCCGCTTTTAAAGACGAGCGCCGCGCTTACGCCCATAAGAATATAAAGTATGCACCAGACAACGGGGAAAGACCACATCGGCGGTGACAGCGGGGGAATGTTGATCTCGTCGTAGATATTCATATTGCCTCGGGTTAAAAACGCCGAGAGTCCGCCCACCGCCAGAGCTATAAGTATCGAAACAATATAAGCCTTATAGTTTTTCCATATTATCACGTTAATCACCTCACATTTATTATATGAAATGATTTTTAATTCATACTGATTAATTAAAATATTCTTCGCAATAATCGTTTACGCCTTCCGCTATGGAAAGTCCTATTTTATCATACTCGCCGTTAAGTACGGCGAGGTCGCTTTCGTTATCGAAGAAGCCTATTTCGAGATACGCGCATACTATGGGCGATTTCTCAAACAGTATCAGCCACGGCTCGCTGTCTATGCTGCCGCCGCCGTAGTAAGGGAGCGAGGTCTGAAAAACAATTCTGTCGTTTATCAGCTTGCCGAGAATATTGCTGTTTTTGGCGTAGTCGCCGCTGCCGTTTTGACGGAGGTAGTAGCCGTCGGTTTCGTCAAGCGATATGTACGCGCTGCCGCTGCCGCCGCCGGCGTTTGAGTGGACGCATACGTATAAATCCGCGCCCGCGAGCTTCGCGTCGTTTATGCGCTTTGTTATCGACGGGTTTTCATAGCCGCTTTCACGGCTCAATACGACGTTGTAGCCCATTTTTTCAAGCTGCTCCTTGGCGGCGATGCAGTTTTGCATATTAATTTCCGGTTCCGCGTCGCGGTCGCCGTTTTCTATCGGATACCAGCACTCGCCCTCCTGAGCTTCGCCGTCGCTGCCGATGCAGTCCGCGCCGTAGTTGCCGTTTCGCCAGTGACGCCACTCGCCCCAATCGCCGTTCTCGTTCTGTACCCAGCCGTACTCGCTTTTTTCCTCGTCCGACATAAGAGAGGAGGACTTGCCGTGACCCGCGTCGAGGAAAACGGTTATCCTGCCGTCGTCTTTCGGAGGCGCGGCGTTCTCGGTGTCGGGCTTCGCGAGCGGCGGCTCGTCGCTGTCGGCGGCGGCAATTTCGACTTTGGGCAGAAGCTCGGAAACTGTTTGCATCGCTATGCGCGCGGCAGATATACCCTCCGCCTCCTCCAGTATTCCGCAGCTTTTGAGGTCGTAGAGAGGGATAAGATGAAGTCCGTCCGCGGTGTATATTTGTTTTACGACGTTTTTGTTGTCGCTGTAGCTTCCGAGAGCCGTACCTTTTTCTTCGCGGTTTACAAAAAAGTCACCGCTTAAAAGTCTTGCTGTTTTTCCGGTAAGAACGGTTTTTTCGACGTTTTCGCGTTCCGTGTAACAGACGGTAATGTTTTCATCTTCCGTAAAGTCGGCTTTAAGACTTGCCGCGGGCAGTTCCTCCGCGACTATATACGGTCCGCTGCCGGAGATTTTGTACGCGTTTACGTTTTCACCGTTTATGCTCACGCTCGCGCCGTATTCCTCTATACTGTGCTTTACACCGCCGCTTATGCGGGATACGGCAAAAATCGCGCTCGCGGCGACGATTATCACCGCCGCGAGGCACCACGCTATTTTTACAGCGTCGGCGGCCAATCTCTCGTTTTTCTCACGTTTGCCCAAGTCGCACACCTTCCTTTTCAAGCTTTTCTATTATATACGCTATCGCGTCGCTGTTGTTGTCGGGAACGGTTAAATCCGCGGCGCTCTTTACGGACTCTTCGGCATTTTCGACCGCGCAGCTTACGCCGGCAGTCTCAAACATAGAAATGTCGTTCATATTGTCGCCGACGGCTATGACCTTGCTTTTGTCAACACCGAGAATATCCGTAAGCTTCGCGAGCGCTATGCCCTTGGAAACGCCCGAGGATACGACGTCGAGGTACTTTTTGCCGCTTCTTACCGAGTAGCCGCTGTCGTAATCGCGGCGGTATATCGGCTCGAAACAGTCGAGCAGCTTTTTCTCGCCTATAATAAGACATTTTATCCACGGTTTTTGCCAAACCTCGTCGGGCATACTGTATACGACCTCGTATTTGCGGTTGTTGAACCGCCGCGTTTCCGAGCAGGGACGGTAAATATAAACCGTGTCGCCGCAGTAAACCTCAAGCCCCAGTTCGGGCATATCGTTATACACGCGCCTGAGCGCGTCCTTGCGCTCTTCTTCGATAAACCGCTCGAACAGAACGCGCTCGTTATCAAAATCGTAAATTTGCGCGCCGTTGTGCAAAATCGCCGGCGCGTTTATACGAAATTCGTCAAAAAACGCGCGCACAGCCTTCTTCATTCTGCCGGTGGCGACTGTGAACAAACCTCCGTTTGCCGTAAAATACTCTATCGCCTCGCGGTTTTTATCGGACGCCTTATGTTTGTTTGTAAGAAGCGTCGCGTCCATATCCGACGCCAAGAGATAACCGTCAAATTTCATTTATACTCTCCAAAAATTTCGCCGTGTATTGCCTGAGCTTAGCCATATCGGCCTCCGACGGAGTGAAACAGCAGCAAAACGGCTTATCAAACGGTTTCAGGCGCAGAAGCTTTAAATGGTTGTAAACGTACTGCGCGCCCTCGCCGCCCCAGCCGTGAGAGCCGAACACCATACAGGGCTTGTATTTCATATTAATAAGGTCAATATGGGAAATAACGTCCCATATCGGCTTTGCCGCGCCGTGATGCACGGTCGGAGTGCCGAACGCGAACGCGTCCGCGACGCGGAGCGCGCCGAGTATTTCGCCGCCGCCGGCTTTCGCCGCGTTTACGAGCCTTGCGTCCGCGCCGTTTTCACGCATAGCGTCCGCGACGGCGTTTGCCATTTTTTCCGTATTTCCCGTGGCGGAGGCGTAGAAAACAGCCGCCGTTATTTTATCGCGCTCTTTGGGCGCGCTCCACGCGATATAATCGTTTATCGCCTCGCTAACATTCCCGTGAAAATCGCCGAAGGCGGGAAGGACGGTCCGAATATCAAGCGTCCTTATCCGCTCCGCCGCCGCCTTAACGAACGGCGCAAATCTTGACAGCTCCGCGTCGTAAACCTCGCGCGGGTTCCCGCTTTCGTATGAGCTGAACGCCATTCCCGAAAACAGGGTTTTCGAGCGTTTTTCGTATATCATCATAGTATCGGGCCAGTTCAAATTAGGCGTTGCGAGAAACTCAAGCTCCGCGCCGCCCAAATCAAGAACAGCGCCGTCTTTCGCGATATGCTCGTTAAAGGGACGGTTTGTTATTTCCTTTAAATTTTTAATCGCCGCTATAGTGCCGGTTATCTCGATATTCGGGTTAAGGTCAAGTATTCTGTTTATGCCCAATGCCGGATACGCGTGAGTAAATACGGCGAAGTCCGCGGCTTTTATTATATCGCCGCTCATACTTTCCGCCGCGCCGCCTACAAGGGCGGTTTTTTCGCCGCGCAAAACGTATGAATTATATACCTTTGTATATGTTTTTCCCGTGTTTACGCCGGTTTCGGCAACCGCGGTTTTAAAGCGTTCCATATTTTCACCTGCAAATAATAGACGCCCAGTCCTTGCGCCGATTTATCCGTACGATTTCAAAACCGTTTTCGATAAGCGCGGACTTTACGTCGTCTGTTCTGTCCTCGATAATTCCCGACGTTATGAAAACGCCGCCCTCCTTCATATACTCCCGCGCCTTCGGCGCGAGAGCTATTATAACGTCCGCCACGATATTTGCCGCGACGACCTCGTATTTGTACTTTGAAATTTCCGCCTGAATGTCCGCGTCGGTAACGACGTTTCCGGCTAAAACGGTGTAGCGGTCCCTGCCGACGTTGTTTCTCGCGGCGTTTTGGTACGCGGTATCGACCGCGTTTGGGTCAATATCTACGGCAACCGCCCTTTCCGCGCCCAGCAAAAGCGAGACGATTGAGAGTATGCCGCTTCCGCAGCCCAAATCGAGCATTTTAACTCCCGGGCGGACGTACTTTTCCAGAGCCTCAAGGCATAATTGAGTCGTGTAGTGCGAGCCGGTGCCGAAGCTCATTCCCGGCTCGATGTTAAACACGATCCTGTCCGCGGGTTTGGAAAGCTCCTCCCATTCGGGCTTTATCAGGAGCTTTTCGCCGATTTCGAGCGGGTGGAAATACTGTTTCCAGTTGTTTGCCCAGTCCTCCTCGGTCATATTGTCCGTCTCGATTTCGAGCCTGCCGAACTCGTCCGCGCCGTCAAGCGTTTTAAGCTCAAAAAGCGTTGACTTAATCGCCGTAAGCAGCTCGTGTCCCGCCGCGTCGTCGCTTATATAGGCTTTAATTTTCGTCTCGCCCGATTTCTCTTTGATTAAATCCTCGTCAACATAATCCCAATATTGCCTGTTGTTTTCGAGAAAATCCTTAAAGTCCGCCTCGTCCTCGATTTCAAGACCGGTTATGCCGAGCTGATAGAGTCTGCCGCTCACCGGCTCAATGCCCTCGGCGGTCGTATATATTGAAACGCGTATCCAGTTCATTTGCAGCGCCCTTCCTTAAAGTTTTTTGTCTGATTATTTTAACACGAACCGGCAAAAAAAGCAAGATTAAAAACGGATAATAATAAAAAGCTCCCCGCGGCGGAATAAACCGCCGGAGGAGCCTTTGTTATATCGGGCTTTGTTAAATTGTCAGCACGCCTTCCTCGGTTTCGAGAAGCAGCAGGATTTCCTCCTCGCGCCCGTTGTCGGCGTTTATATACACGATAAAGTTCCTGCCGTTAAACGTACCCTTAAACTCATAGCATAGAACCTCCTTAAGGCTGTCCTTGGGAATAAGCGCGAGCTTTGTCGCCGTGACGCTCAAACGCGTCGAAACGCGCGATTGCGCCTCCTCAACCGTGAGGGACGGCTCGGAAAGCTCGCGGGTTTTGCGGTTCATCAGATAACCCTTCGACTCCATTCCGACTATATCGCCCGTATCGAGCGCGACTCTTACCTTTACGAGGTCGCTGTAGCAGACAATATCGCCCTGCGCGGCGGCAAAATTAAGCGTCGCGATACCGTTTGCCTTTTCGTAATAGCTGCTTACCATATCGGTAAAGCCGTGAGATTCGAGAAACTGTTTCGCAAGCTCCGTCGCCTCGTCAAGACCGATGTTTTCGCTGTCAACGCGGACGTTCTTGAGAAAATACAGTATATTTCCGCCTTTTTTCGTAACGCTTATCGATGTTTCCTCGCCGTTGTCGTTCGTTTTCGTAAACGTGTAGGCGGCAATAGCGGTGTTTTCGCTCTCCGTCTCGAACGTCAGACCGGTCGTGTTCAAAAACTCCTCCGCTCTTTTTTGCGCTTCTTCGCGCGATATTTCTTCGGCGTTTTGAAGCATTACCGACTGCTGGTTCTCGATATGCTCCGAGAACGGACCGTCGTATATAAGCGAGGGGTATTCCTCGAACGACTTTTCGACGTTTTCCAAATCGGCTAAAATATCGCCTCCCGCGGCGTCGGCGGTGTTGGAGGATTGCCTTTTGCCTATATCGGAAAAGCTTATCGTACCGCTGTAAAGCTCCGACTGTATTTCCGAGAGCGAGTTTTTAAGCGATGACGAGTATTCGTTTAGCGAGGCGAGATTTTTATACGCTTCCTCGTTCGGAGGCGTGCCGTTTATCATATCCTGCGAAACGACGTAGGTATAGTCGCCGACCTGCGAAAGGAATTTCGCCGTGTTGTCAAGCTCCACGTTTGATATGGGGAGCTGTCCCAGACACGATTTCGCCTCCGCCGACTGTCTGAAAATATCGCTTGAAACGGAGGCGAGCTGCGCGGGCGACGAGGCAAGCTGCGATTTTGACAGAAGCGTATCGATGTCGTCGATATAGTCTACAAGCTCGTGGAACGCGCGGTTGTACTGATTTTCGACCGCGGTTGTGAGCGCGCGGGCGGTATTTCGGGCGCTGAACGCCCAGATAAGCGCCGCGATAATTCCGGCTGAGAGGACGGTATAGAGCCAGACGTGTATGCTTTTTGATTTTTCCATAATTTTATTCCTTTCGTTTTAATTTTACTTGCAAAATCTGTGTTTGCCTATTTTAACTATCAGAGGTCTCGACCAAATCCACGAGCTTGTGGCGGTGTCGGGATTGAAATAATATATCGCTCCGCCCGACGGGTCCCAGCCGTTTAGTGCGTCCTGACACGCCTTGTAAACCGTGGAATTTTCCGCGATAGGAACATTTATCTGACCGTCGGAAACGGCGGTGAACGCGCCCGGCTGATAGATTACTCCCGAAACGGTGTTGGGAAACGACGAATGGTTTACCCTGTTTAAAATAACCGCCGCGACCGCGACCTGTCCCTCGTATGGTTCGCCTCTCGCCTCGCCGTTTACCGCGCGCGCGAGAAGCTGGGAGTCGTTCGCGCTCGCGTTCACGGCTTTAACGTCCTTTGCGGGAGTATAGTAAAATACCGCGCAAAAGGCGATAATCAGCGCGAAAACAACCGATGTAAATTTTTTCATATAAATTCCTCCTTAAAATCTATCCTTAGTATTGACGGTTTTTTACGCAAAATATGTATTGATTTGAAATAATTCGGCAAAGATTATTTTGAAAGAAATTTAAGGAAAGGCTGCGGAATATGAATAAATTAATTTGCGCGCTTTTTGTATCGCTCGCGCTCTCGATGGCGGTTACAGCGTATTCGGACGGTGTGCAGGAGAATTTGTGTGATAACCTCATACGCCTGCATATAATCGCCAACAGCGACAGCGGAGAGGATCAGGCGGTAAAGCTTAAGGTCAGGGACGCGATTCTCGAAAAGGCGCAAAAGGAGCTTGAGGTTTCGGGAAAGGACAAAATAATCGAAAACCTCGGAGAAATAGAGGAAACGGCGAACCGCGTCCTTGCCGAAAACGGCTTCGCCTACACTGCCGCCGCGGTTTACGGCAAATTCGCGTTCCCGAGAAAGGAATATAAAAATATGACTCTCCCCGCCGGCGATTACTACGGAGTGCGCGTGGTTCTCGGCAGCGGCGCGGGGCATAACTGGTGGTGCGTGATGTACCCGCCTATGTGCGTCGCCGACGGCGCGCCGCGGCTGGACAAAAAGTCGGAGGCGCTTTTAAGGGAAAGCCTCTCGGACGAGGCGTATGAAATAGTTACGGGTACGGAAAAGGACGTTGTGATTAAATTCAAAGCGGTCGAGCTGGTTCAGGAATTGCGGCAAAAAGTAAAGGAGCTGTCTCAATAGCTTATATTGAGACAACCCCTTTTTTCGGTTTTAACCGGATTAGTTCCGAAATCTTATTTGATTTTGTTTTCGTAATCCTCAACCATCTTCTTTACCATCTGTCCGCCGATCGAACCGGCCTGCTTAGCCGTTAAATCGCCGTTGTAGCCCTGCTTAAGAGTTACGCCGACCTCGCTTGCGGCCTCCATCTTAAACTTCTCCATAGCCTGCTTTGCTTCGGGTACTGTCATTGTTTTTCTCCTCCTTCTTCATCAAAATCCTAATTCTATATAAATTTTGTGTCGAATAATATCGACTACACTACTATTGTGCGCGCGCATACGGATTATATTCTAAGAAGTTTTTTCCGCCGTTTCGGTAAAATTAAGTTAATTGTTGAAAAAACTCGTTTTTCGTGATATAATAATTTCATAATTAAGCGAAGGAAAGTGTAAAAATGCTTGAATTGATAAAGCATAAAGTCAAATCCGCTTTCAATTATGTAACAACCTTTCTCAAATGGACGGTAATCGCCGTGCTTACGGGAGCGGTGAGCGGATTTGTCGGAATGGCGTTTCACGTGAGCGTCGAGGCCGCGACCGTCATACGCGGCGCTCACGGCGCGATTATATGGTTTTTGCCGCTCGGAGGCGTTATAATCGCCGCGCTCTACAGAATGTGCCGGTTTGACGAGGGAACGGACGCGGTCATATCGTCCATACGCACCGACGAGCGCGTGCCGGCGATAATGGCGCCTTTGGTATTTATAAGCACGGTCATAACCCACCTTTTCGGCGGCAGCGCCGGACGCGAGGGCGCGGCGCTGCAGATAGGCGGAAGCATAGGCTCGTTTATCGGCAGGCTCATATCGCTTGACGAAAAGGATATGCACCTTATTGTAATGTGCGGAATGAGCGGTGTGTTCTCGGCGCTGTTCGGAACGCCGCTTACCGCGACGTTTTTTGCGCTCGAGGTCACAAGCGTCGGAATTATGTACTATTCCGGTTTAATTCCGTGTATCGCGTCCGCGCTGACGGCATACGCTCTGACTCTCTTTTGCCATATCGAGCCGACGCGGTTCGCGCTCGGCGTTGTCCCCGATATTTCGGTTTCCGTTATTTTGCAGGTAGTCGTTATCGCGGCGCTGTGCGCGGAGCTGAGCATTATTTTCTGCACCGTTATGCACGGGAGCGAAAAAGGGCTTAAAAGGCTTATAAAAAACGACTATCTGCGTATTATCGCGGGCGGCGCGGCGATAATAGGACTGACGTATCTCGTCGGCTGCCGCGACTACAACGGCGCGGGAATGGACGTAATCGCGGACGCCGTAGCGGGCAGCGCGAAGCCGACGGCTTTTATATGGAAAATAGCTTTTACCGCTATAACCATCGGCGCGGGCTACAAGGGCGGCGAGATAGTCCCGACGTTTTTCATCGGCGCGACGTTCGGCTGCGTTATGGCGCGGCTTCTGGGGCTTGACGCGGGCTTCGGCGCGGCTCTGGGTATGGTGGCGATGTTTTGCGGAGTGCTTAACTGCCCGATCGCGTCGGTAATTTTAAGTATTGAGCTTTTCGGCTCGGAGGGCATAATTCTCTTCGCCGTTACCGCCGGCATAAGCTATATGCTTTCGGGCTACTACGGCTTATACAAAAGTCAGAAAATTATGTACTCCAAGCTAAAGGCGGAGTATATCAACCAAAAAACCAAGTAAAGGCGGTTTCTTAATTTTAAAAATACATTGGAGGTAGTTAAAAAATGATTTTGGGGTATTCGATTTACGAGCTTTTATGGCTGTTTCTCATTTACGCGTTTCTCGGCTGGTGTCTGGAGGTGGCGTGGTGCGGAATAGGCGAGGGACATTTTGTAAACCGCGGCTTTTTAAACGGTCCCGTCTGCCCGATATACGGAGTGGGCGCGGTTGCGGTTATTTTATGCCTTACGCCTATAAAAAATACGGTTCTGCTGTTTTTCGCGTCGATGATTATAACCTCGTTTTTAGAGCTTATAACGGGCTTCGCTCTTGAAAAAATATATCACACGCGCTGGTGGGATTACAGCGATATTCCGTTTAATATAGGCGGATATGTATGTCTTAAATATTCCATATACTGGGGTTTCGCGTGTATAGCTCTGATGAAGGGTCTGCACCCGGCGGTTTGCGGTCTGGTGCGCGGAATGATTAAGAATGTGCGCGTTCTCTCGCTCGTACTTCTTATATTCCTTCTGGTTGTGTTTGTTACGGATATTATTATAACCGTTATTACGATAAATAAGCTGACAAAACGCGTTAAGCTGATGAACGAAATCGCGGAGAAGATACACAGCGTTTCGGACGATATAGGCGGACGCATCTATGACGGCGCGTCGGCTGTGGTAAAGAAGGGCGAGGAGGTGCGCGAAAGCGAAACGGTCAAGGAGATAGCCGGAGAAACGGCGGAGTTCAAAGAGAAATACGAGAAAAATATCGCGGAGCTTAAGGAAAAACGCGAGCAGGAGCTTTCGGAGCTTAAGGAAAAATACGCGCGTCTTGCCGAAAAGAGAAATATATTGCAGAAGCGTATTCTTACGGCATTCCCGAAGCTTAAATCCAAAAGCTACGGCGAGCATATAGAAAAGCTCAGGGAAAAATCAAAAAGAAAATAATTAAAAAAACAGCTTGACATTTCTGTATTTTATGTGTATAATATATAGGCGGTCAAGCTTATGGCCCGATAGTTCAGTTGGTTAGAACGCCAGCCTGTCACGCTGGAGGTCGTGAGTTCGAGCCTCATTCGGGTCGCCATATCGGAGCAAGCGGTATGCTTGCTCCGATTTTTTGATGTTTTTTTCGGAAAACTATGGATTTTTTCGCGGTAATGTTGTACAATGGTATTGAGGCAATACCGCAAAAGCCGCCTGACGGCGCGCCCGACGCGCAATTTTTGCGCGGTATCGCCTTAAGAAAAAATTTGGGAGGCTATATTATGGACGCAGTACAAAAATGGAAAAACGAGCTTAAAATCAAGGAGCTTACAAAGGTTTTAAAGGAGCGTGATTTTGGCGTCGCCTACGCCGCCGACAAGGACGAGGCGCGCAAAATCGTTATGGATATGATACCCGAGGGCTCGACTGTCGCGG
The DNA here is from genome assembly GCA_964454725.1 of uncultured Lachnospiraceae bacterium. GTDB lineage: Bacteria > Bacillota > Clostridia > UBA1381 > UBA1381 > JALEPO01. Next base: position 9,133 of record CAYVUD010000016.1, on the reverse strand, counting down.
TGGGCGGAAGCGTTACGCTTAACGAAACGGGCATATTGGACGAGATACGCAAGCCCGAGTACAAATTTATCGACCGCTACAACACGCCCGATTTTGAGTCAATGCTCGATAAGTACCGCGAGGGTTATACAGCCGATGTTTTCGTTTCAAGCACAAACGCGGTTACGATGGAAGGACAGCTTGTAAACATAGACTGCACCGGCAACCGCACAAGTCAGATCGTTTTCGGCCCGAAGAAGGTCATTATAGTCGCGGGCGTAAATAAAATCGTCGAGAATGTTGAGGAGGGAATAAAAAGAGCCAAGTCAATAGCGCCGATGAACGCCAGACGAATCACGCACAAGGTTCCCTGCGCGACCGACGATTGCTGTAAGTGCGTTGACTGCCGCTCGAACGCGCGCGTCTGTAACGTCACAAGCATCGTTGACGGCTGCCACTATTTCCCCGGGCGCATAACGATTGTGCTTGTTCCGGAAAGCTTAGGATATTGATTGAAAAAAATATACATAGCGGTCATAAACCGGCGGAGTCTTTGAGCTTTGCCGGTTTTTTTGCCGTCTTTTTTCAAAAAAGCATTGATATTAGCGGAAAAATCAGTTATAATATAGTATAATGGCAGAAAATATATGCGGCGGTATTTTTTGTATGAAATACGCCGAAAATTCAGGAAGGAATGATTAACCTATAATGGACGACAATTTTAAAATGGCGGAGCTGTTGTTTCCGAGCGTTACGAAAACTCCCGCCGATTACGAGGCGATGTACCCCGCGCGCAGCTTGCCGGAGGGCGCTGTTGTGACGCGTTTTGCGCCGAGTCCCACGGGATTTTTGCATTTCGGCGGACTTTTCGCGGCTTTTACGGAATATATGGCGGCGAAATCGACCGGCGGAGTTTTTTATCTGAGAATCGAGGACACCGATAAGAAGCGCGAGATAGAAAACGGCGTTTCGCTGATTGCGGACGGACTGCGGGCGTTTGGCATAGAACCCGACGAGGGAATGACGTCGGAAACGGAGGAAAAAGGCTTGTACGGTCCGTACATACAGAGCAAGAGAACCGAAATTTATCAGTCCTTTGTAAAGAGTCTTGTTGAGAAGGGACTGGCGTACCCGTGCTTTATGAGCGAGGACGAGATCGCGAAGATACGCGGTGAGCAGGAGGCGCAAAAAATACTCCCGGGCATTTACGGCAAATTCGCGAAGTACCGCGATATTACGGTCGAGGAAGCGAAAAAGAGAATAGATAGGGGAGAGGAATACGTCGTAAGGCTCAGGTCAACGGGCAGCGAGGACAAGCGTATATCCTTTAAGGACGCGATAAAGGGCAATATAGAAATGCCCGAAAATATAATCGACGTAGTGCTTCTTAAAAAGGACGGCACTCCGACCTATCATTTCGCGCACACGGTTGACGACCATTTGATGCGTACAACTCACGTCGTGCGCGGCGACGAGTGGATTTCGTCGGTGCCGATACATTTGCAGCTGTTTTGCGCGTGCGGCTTTAAGCCGCCCAAGTACGCGCATATCTCGCCCATTATGAAGGAGGAGAACGGCGGAAAGAGAAAGCTCTCGAAGCGCAAGGACCCCGAGGCGGCGGTTAGCTTCTACGACAAGGCGGGCTATCCCGCCGGTTCGGTATGGGAATATCTTATGACTCTCGCCAACTCCAATTACGAGGACTGGCGTTTGGCGAACAAGGACGCGGACATAAACGATTTTAAGTTCAGTCTTTCCAAGATGAGCAAGGCGGGCGCGCTTTTCGATATTGTGAAGCTTAACGACGTAAGCAAAAACTATATCTGCCGCCTGAACGCGGAAGAGGTTTACGATATGACCGCGGAGTGGGCGAAGAAATACAACGAAAAGCTCTATACGCTCTTTACCGACGACGAGCAGTACGCCAAGTCGATTCTGGCTATCGAGCGCGGAAACGCGAAGCCCAGAAAGGACATCGCCAAGTGGGAGGACGTGGAAAACTACGTTTCGTATTTCTACAGCGAGCTTTGGGACGGAAAGCGCGAGGAAGTCGATACCGTGTCAAAGGACGCGGCGGCTGAGATAATAGAGGAATATAAAAAGATATACGACCCCGACGTGCCGGCGGAGGACTGGTTCCCGCGGATAAGGGAAATGGCGGAAGGACTCGGTTACGCAAAGACGCCCAAGGAGTACAAGAAGAACCCCGAGGCGTTTCGGGGACACGTCGGCGATGTTTCCTCGGTAATACGCGTTGCCGTTACCGGAAGAAGGAACACGCCCGACCTGTATGAGATAATGCAGGTACTCGGCAGGGACGAGGTTATGAAAAGATTGGACGAGGCGTTAAATTTATTGAAAGCATAAGAGGACAGCATAAATGAATGAGTTTGTAAGCAGAAATTTTATTGAGGAAGCAATAGACAAGGATTTGGAGCAGGGACACTACAGCCGCGTTCAGACGCGTTTTCCGCCCGAGCCGAACGGTTATCTCCATATCGGTCACGCGAAGGCGATATGCATTGACTTCGGTATGGCGCAAAAGTACGGCGGAACGTGCAATCTGCGTTTTGACGACACAAATCCCACCAAGGAGGACGTCGAGTACGTTGACGCGATAATGGAGGACATAAAATGGCTCGGCTTTAGCTGGGACAAGGTTCTCTACGCTTCCGATTATTTTGACGATATTTACGCGGCGGCGATAAAGCTCATAGAAAAGGGAAAGGCGTATGTGTGCGACCTGTCGGCGGACGAGATACGCCGGTATCGCGGAACGCTTACCGAGGCGGGCAAAAACAGTCCGTACCGCGACAGAACTATCGAGGAAAACCTCGATTTGTTTAAGCGTATGACCGACGGCGAGTTCCCCGACGGCTCCAAGGTACTGAGAGCGAAAATCGATATGGCTTCGCCTAACCTGAATATGCGCGACCCCGTAATTTACCGTATACTGCGCGCGCGTCATCACCGCACGGGCGATAAGTGGCTCGTGTACCCGATGTACGATTTCGCGCACCCCATATCCGATACCGTCGAGGGCGTTACGCACTCCTTATGCTCCTTGGAGTTTGAGGACCACAGACCGCTCTATGACTGGGTTTTAAAAGAGGTTGGCTACGCAGAGCCGTCAAGACAGATAGAGTTCGCGAGAATGAATTTAAACTACACGCTTACGAGCAAAAGACGCTGCCTGAAGCTCGTTAAGGAAAATATCGTTTCGGGCTGGGACGACCCGAGAATGTCAACGCTGTGCGGTATGCGCCGGCGCGGATATACTCCCGAGGCTATACGCGATTTCTGCGAGAGAATAGGCGTTTCCAAGGCGAACAGCGTTATCGACTTTTCGCTCCTTGAGGCGTGCGTGAGAGAGAACTTGAACAAGACAGCGCCGAGAGCTATGGCGGTTTTAAGACCGATAAAGCTCATAATTGACAATTATCCCGAGGGAAAGGTGGAGGAGATTGAGGTTGAGGTCAACCCCGAAAGTCCCGAAATGGGCAAGCGCACGGTTGAATTTTCGCGCGAGCTGTATATCGAGGAGGACGACTTTATGGAGGACGCGCCCAAAAAGTATTTCCGGCTGTCACCCGGGCGCGAGGTGCGCTTAAAGGGCGCGTATTACGTGACCTGTACGGGCTGCGAAAAGGACGCTGACGGTAACGTCGCGGCTGTGCATTGTACCTACGATCCCCAAACACGCGGCGGCGACGCGCCCGACGGACGCAAGGTCAAGGGTACGATACATTTTGTAAGCGCGGCTCACGCCGTAGACGCGGAGGTTCGGCTGTACGACAGACTCTTTACGGCTGAAAATCCGTCGGACGAAACGGGCGTCGCGGACTTTACCGAAAACCTCAATAAGGAGTCTATTGTGGTTTTAAATAACGCCAAGCTCGAAAGCAACCTGACAAATCTTAAAGCGGGCGACACGTTCCAGTTTTTAAGACTCGGCTATTTCTGCGTTGACCCCGATTCGACGGCGGAAAGAACGGTGTTTAACCGTACCGTCGCCTTAAAGGACAGTTGGAAGAAAATCAGCAAGCCGACCAATTAAAATTGCCCATATCACCATTTTTTTGCAAGGGCAGTACCTTTGT
>CAYVUD010000016.1:0-4954 GCA_964454725.1 uncultured Lachnospiraceae bacterium | reverse complement strand
CCGACCAATTAAAATTGCCCATATCACCATTTTTTTGCAAGGGCAGTACCTTTGTACGGCACCTTGCATGCAAAATGATAATCTGAACAATTTTCCTATGCTCTTAGTTGCTGATTTGAAAATAAACAAGTGGAGGCGGATATTATCCGCCCGTCCGATAAATTACAGAAGGAAGTAAATGAAAATGGAATATACAAATTATATGGCGGACAGAGTAAAGACAATGAAGGGCAGCGCGATTCGCGAGATGTTCAAGCGTATGGCGGACCCGTCGATAATTTCGCTCGCGGGAGGAAACCCCGCGGCGGAGCTGTTCCCGGGCGAGGAGCTGTCGAAAATCGCGGGGAAAATTCTTATGACAAGCCCGACATTGGCTTTGCAGTACGGCACTACCGACGGTTATCCGAAAATGAAGGACTGCGCCCGCTCCCGCGCGGAGAAGGTCGATTCCTTTAAGGACGGCGACGAAATAATTATAATGACCGGCGCAAATCAGGGCATTGACCTTACGGCGAAAGCTCTTCTCAATAAGGGCGACAAGGTAATCGTCGAAAGTCCGAGCTTTATCGGAAGCCTTAACGCGTTCCGCACGTATGAGTGCGAGCTTGTCGGCGTTACGGTTGAGGACGACGGTATGAGTATGGAGGGCTTGGAGGAAGCGCTTAAAAATAACAGCGGCGTTAAGTTTATCTACACAATCCCGACATTCCAGAACCCGACGGGTACGACGATGCCTTTGGAGAAAAGGAAGAGAATGCTCGAGCTTGCGTCGAAGTACGACGTTTTGATTTTGGAGGACAACCCCTACGGCGATTTGCGCTTTTCGGGCGAGGACGTTCCGACGATAAAGTCGCTTGACGCGGAGGGCAGAGTAATTTACGCGGGTTCATTCTCAAAAATTTTATCTCCCGGTATGCGTCTGGGCTACATAGTCGCTCCGTCGGCTCTTACGGAGAAAATAGAGATATTAAAGCAGGTAAACGACGTTCACACGCCTATGCTCACGCAGCTTATGTGCGTTGAGTTTATGAAGAAATACAACATAGACGAGTATATTGAAAAAAATAAGGCGCTCTACGGCAAAAAGTGCGCGAAAATGGTTGAGTCAATGGAAAAATATTTTCCGGCGGGCAAGGTAAAATGGGTTGTTCCCGAGGGCGGAATTTTCCTGTGGTGCGAGTGTCCGACGATTACGGATATTGCTCCGATTGTTGACAAGTGCCTTGAGAAGAAGGTCGCTATCGTGCCCGGCTCGAATTTCGCGGTTGATATGAACGCGCCGTCGAATATGTTCAGACTCAACTATTCGTCCGCGACGCTTGAAAATATTGAAGAGGGTGTACGCAGACTCGGCGAGGTTCTGACCGAAACGCTATAATAAATTAGAGTTTAGACGCGCGGACGCGCGCCTAAATACTTTATCAATACACTGAAAGGAACAAACAAAATGGACGAAAAGAAAACAGTATTTTCCGGTGTGCAGCCGTCGGGGAACCTGACTCTGGGCAACTACCTCGGAGCGATAAAAAACTGGGTTGCCCTGCAGAACGATTATAACTGCATTTACGCGATGATGGATTTGCACACGATAACGGTGCGTCAGACTCCCGCGGACGTAAGACGCAGAACCTTGGAGGTTCTCGCGCTTTACATCGCGTGCGGAATCGACCCCGAAAAATCGACGCTCTTTATACAGTCGCATAACCCCGCTCACGCGGAGCTTGCGTGGGTTTTAAACTGCTACACCTATATGGGCGAGCTGCAGCGTATGACGCAGTTTAAGGACAAATCCGCGCGCCACGCGGAGAACATCAACGCGGGACTGTTTACATATCCCGTGCTTATGGCGGCGGATATACTCCTTTATCAGGCGGATTATGTTCCGGTGGGAAAGGATCAGATGCAGCATATAGAAATATGCCGCGATATTGCGGAGCGTTTTAACGCCATATACGGCGACGTTTTCACTGTTCCCGAGGGTATGCTGCCGAAGGTCGGCGCGAACATTATGAGCTTGCAGGAACCCACAAAAAAGATGTCTAAGTCGGACGAGAACGTGAAGGCTTACATCTCGCTTATGGACGATATGAATGTTATCGCGAAAAAGATTAAGAGCGCCGTAACCGACAGCGAGGGCGTTATCGAGTACCGCGAGGGCGACGAAACCAAGGCGGGAATAAATAATCTGCTCAGCATTATGTCGGCGGTTACGGACAGAAGGATCGAGGATATTGTGAAGGATTACGCCGGCAAGGGCTACGGTGTTTTCAAGTCCGACGTCGCCGAGGCGGTTGTGGAGTGCGTACGCCCCATACGCGAGGAGTATGATAAAATAATCGCGGATAAGGCGTATCTTACCGATATATGCGGTACCGGCGCGGAAAACGCGCGCAGAATTTCGGAGAGGACCTTAAAAAAGGTATATAAAAAAGTAGGATTTGTACTCTGACGCAGGTAAAAGCCTGAATAAAACCGCCCGCGGCGCTGTTTTTCGGAGCTTGAAATACATTGAGTACGCCGGAGTTCAAAACGGAGCCGCGAATGATTTTCTTTCGGACTTGGTATTATGAAAGGAGTTAATGGTTAGAAAAATGAACACTCAACAGGTACTATTTATGATTTTCGCGTTTGTCGTGTCCTTCGCTTTTACCTTCGCGACGACGCCTCTTGTAAGACGTCTCGCGTTCAGAATAGGCGCGATAGATATTCCGCGCGACGCGAGGCGTATGCACAAGAAACCCACGCCGAGAATTGGCGGAGTCGCGATAATCTTCGGCTTTGCCGTGGCGACGGTATGCTTCGCGCAGTGGTCAAGACCGCTTGTAGGCACGCTTTTGGGCGCGGCTGTAATAGCCGTTATGGGTTTTATAGACGACCTGAAAAATCTGCCCGCCAAGCTCAAGTTCTTAATTCAGATCGCCGCGGCGCTTATAGTGATATTCGTCGGCGGAATAAAGATTGACGTTTTCACAAATCCAAACCTTTTCAGCGACAATCCTTACTGGGTTTTGCCGGACTGGTTGTCGGTAACGCTTACGGTTTTATGGATAGTGTTTATCACAAACGCCGTTAATTTCATAGACGGACTTGACGGTCTCGCGGCGGGCGTAAGCGCGATAATGTCGGTTTCGCTGGTGTTTATATCGGTCAGAGTGGGCGAGTATTCCATCGCGATTTTGGGTATCGCGCTTATGGGTTCGTGCTTCGGATTTCTGCCGTTTAACTTTAACCCCGCGAAAATTTTTATGGGTGATACCGGCTCGACGTTTCTCGGATTTATGCTCGCGACGCTATCCATTCAGGGAGTTTTTAAAAGCTACGCGGTGATTTCGTTCGCGGTTCCGCTTATAATGCTCGGACTTCCGCTTTTCGACGCGTCGTTCGCGATGATACGGCGAATAGCTCACGGACAAAGTCCTATGGTCGCGGATCGCGGACATCTCCACCACAGATTGGTTGATATGGGCTTCTCGCAGAAGCAGACCGTGTTTATATTGTACGCGATAAGCGGAGTTCTGGGAATTACCGCGGTGCTTCTCGCGGAGAGCGGTTTCCTGCGCGCGCTTCTTTTGCTGATATGCGTGCTGATACTCCTTATAATCGGCAGTATGATGGGCAAAAACAGCTATGTGCATCAGCATAAGGATACGCGCGACACAACGAACGACATAGAAGAAACGCCGGAGGAGGAGCAGAAATGAAAAAAATTAAGGTAATGACGGTATTCGGAACGCGTCCCGAGGCGATAAAAATGGCGCCTCTGGCGATAGAGCTGAAAAAATACGGCGAGATAGAGCCTATAGTCTGCGTTACGGCGCAGCACAGGCAGATGCTTGACCAGGTGCTTGAGATTTTTGATATAAAGCCAGACTATGATTTGGACATTATGAAGGAGCGTCAGACGCTTGTCGGCATAACCTCGCGCGTTCTCGAGGGACTTGACGGGGTTATAAAAAAAGAACAGCCGGATATTGTTCTTGTTCACGGCGATACCTCGACAAGCTTTGTGGCGGCGCTTGCGGCGTTTTACAATCAGGTAAAGGTCGGACACGTCGAGGCGGGACTGCGTACCTATGACAAGTATTCGCCGTTTCCCGAGGAGATGAATCGTCAGCTTACCGGCAGAATTTCCGATTTGAACTTTTCTCCGACGGAGCAGAACAGACAGAATTTACTTAAGGAAAATGTTTCGGACGATATTATATACATCACGGGAAACACCGTAATAGACGCGCTTAAAACCACAGTGCGCGGGGATTACAGGTTCAAGGACGAAACATTAAATTCCATTGACTTTAAAAACAGACGCGTTATAATCGTAACGGCGCACAGACGCGAAAATCTCGGCAAGCCGCTCGAGAATATCTGTAACGCGCTCAAGCGTATCGTAACGGAGTATGAGGACGTTGAGCTGGTTTATCCGGTTCACTTAAACCCCGCGGTGCGCGAAACGGCATTCGGCATTTTGGGCGGAGTTGAGAGAGTGCATCTTATTGACCCGATAGACGTTGAGGAGCTGCACAACGCTATGGCGAGAAGCTATCTCGTAATGACCGACAGCGGCGGCATACAGGAGGAGGCTCCCGCGCTGGCAAAACCCGTGCTTGTGTTAAGACGCGAAACGGAGCGCCCCGAGGCGGTTGCCGCCGGTACGGTAAAAATTGCCGGAGTTGACGAGGATACGATAGTTTCGATGGCGAAGGAGCTTCTCGACGACGAGAAAGCCTATAATAAAATGGCTCGCGCCGCGAACCCCTACGGCGACGGCGAGGCGTCGAGAAGAACGGTTGAGGCGATTTTGTACGCGTTCGGTTTAAGGGATAAACGACCGGAAAATTTTAAAGTAAGGTAATGTTGTTTATAATCTTCTTTTTGCGGCAAAAAGAAGCAAAAACCCCGAGGGGAGCCTTACGGCGCGCGGACGCGCGCCTAAACCACAATATAAAAGGAGGGC
>CAYVUD010000015.1:19863-23749 GCA_964454725.1 uncultured Lachnospiraceae bacterium | reverse complement strand
CGCGCGCCTATAAACATAATTTATCTGCAAACCAAATTACGGCTTGCTGTTGTTTTTTACAACCCTTACCGAACTTGCGATATCGATTATTTTTTGTTTTTCATTCTCATTATCCGCGCTTATATCAGCGCTTATACGAAGCGTTTTTGTGTCCGATATGGGCATTTCCCGAATAAACATCGACGCGCCGTCGGGGAAATTCACCGTGTAATAATATCCCTCCGAACCGTCGCCGCTGTCGGGGTCGCGGCAGAACAAAAACTTTGAAAAATCGCTTATCGTATATTCACCCGCCTGCGGCTCTATGTCCCCGCTCCAAGGAGGGGTATCGTAAAATCTCTGCTTCAAGACCTCCTCGCTTTCGGGCAGATCCAAAATCTTATCTATAGCCTTTATTGAAATTTCCGTCCCGTAACGGGTCGTTACGTTCCACATATTTTCTATACCGTTCGCTCCGCCGCCGTCGTATTCCTCGATTTTTACGTCGTCTGTCACCGGCATACAGAAATTACCGCCCACGCCCGCGTACAGCTTTTCCCTGTCAACCTCCTCCAAATCACCGTATATCGCGATATACCTGTCCTTTAAATCGTCGGCGGGATCCCTTTCGTAGCCCTCGTTCCGGTTTACGACTCTGAACTCCATAATATATTTCCCGTCCCTCGATTTAAAAACGGGCGTTTCGGTATCAAGCCCCGTTATAACGCCTGTAATTTCGTTTTTTGAAAGCGTCTCGCCCGCTTCCTCTTTCGTCATAACCTTAAATCTGAACTTTCCCTCCGCGCTGCAGTTATCATATATGTCGGTCGATATTTCCGTCAGGCAGGCGAAATTTCCGTCCTTCATCTCGGGAACCGCAACCGTATGAAACCGCCCGAGCCGCGTATTATACCATATCCCGAAATTCTTTTTTGCTTTATCCGCATCAAGCTGCTCCTCGCCGTCTATTTTAAGGCTCGTAACCTCGCACAAAAGCTCGGTCGTGTCATACCGGTCGATAAGGCTTTTGCCGCTGTCCTCCGGCGGAATGTCCCGCGGTATATAATAATACGCGCCGTTCGCGTCCGTTTCGTACCGCCCCGCGAGCGTTTCAAAGCTTACGCCCTTTTTCGCGGCTTTAACAATTCCTTTTACGTCGTTTAATCCGAGGTCGGTCTGGCAGCGCGAAATAATATCATACGCTGTTTTAAGAAGGTTTTTATCCGATAAAAGCTCTTTTTTCTGCTTTATTATTTCCGACAAAAGCGCGTGGGTCGTTTTAATTCTGTCAAGGTCGCCGTTTTCGTAGGCGTTATACGCGCCGTTCTCCTCCGCGTTGCTTTTGCGGTAACGCATAACCTGAAGCATTTCCGCGCCCGTAAGCTCGCGCTCGCCCGGGCTTAAGCTTATATGCAGATCCTGATACGGGTCGTCATAGACCATTCCCTCCCCGTCGCCGTACAAGTCGGGAATCTCAAATTTCACGCTCTCCGCCTTTGACAGCAGTTCCTCCGCGTCGTCCGTATACGCGGCGAGATATTTGTCAACGCTTACGCCCGTCAGTTCCGCAACCGCGTCCGATATTCGCGAAGCGTCGTTCGCGGAAGCGTCGTTCGCGAACCGCTTAATATTTAGCGTATCGCGCGGTATGGACGTGACGGAAACGCCGTCTTGACTCACCTCGGCAAGCATAATCGTGTCAATGTGCCGCCGGCTGTCACGCCCGAGGAACAGGTAGTTTTTCCGCGCGTCCGTTTCGGTTCCGAACCCGAACGCGCCCGCGCAGACCGCCGCCAAAACCGCCGCTGCCGCGCATATTATAACGCCGCGTTTCTTCTTTTCCGACAGTATATTTTTAAACCGCCGTTTCAAGTTCTTCTTGTCCTCGCTGAAATACGTCGAGAACTCCGTTCCCGCGCCGCGCGCGGCGCAGTGGAGAATTGTAAGCGAATACGCCTCGCGAAATTCCCTGTCCGAATTTTTAACCACCAGTTCGTCGCACGAATATTCCATATCGCGGTTGGCGCATCTCCTCATGGCGTAAACCGCGGGGTTAAACCAGTGAAGCGCGTTCGCCGCCGTAAAAAGCAGCTTCGCCCACAGGTCGCCGCGCTTGTAATGGGTCAGCTCGTGCTTTAAAATCATCGCGATCTCATTCTTGCCGTAATCGCTTCGCGGAAGCAGTATTCGCGGGCGGAAAAAGCCGATAAGCATCGGACTTTTAACCGTTTTGCAGTATAAAAGCCTCGGTTTTCCCGTATAACCGTCAATTTCCATATCCCCGCACCACGGCTTTATTTTCTTCGCGAAAGCCGCGTATCCGGCTATGTGGTACAGCATAAACGCCGCCGCGCCCAAAAGCCAAATCAAAGACAAAATTTGTACGATATTTATTTTTTCCCTCACGGGCGCTTTTTCGCTCTCCCGTAAAGCATATGACGGTTCGGAAACGGCCGTTGGCGCGTCAGCGGCTTGAGAATTTTGAGCGGCGGGAATTTCAGCCGCGAAATCCTCCGTATTTACCGCGCCGCCCATCTCCGTCCGATAATCTCTCTCCCTTGCCGGAAGCTCTATCGTCACCTTCGGAGACGGTCTGAACGGTATTACAAGCGCGAGCGCGCAGATTATCCAGACCGCGTATCTCAGTCCCGCCTTGTAACGATTTTTCAAAAGCGGCGTTAAAATTAAAATAAGCGCTATGACAGCCGTCATTCCAAGCGATATTTCCAGATACGTTTTAAGCATTTATTCCGCCTCCCTTATAAACTTTTCAAGCTCCTCCAAATCCTCCTTTGATACGCTTTTTGAGTCGTAAAGCGACGCGATAAGGCTTGTAAGCGAATTTTTATGAAGCTTCTCAAAAAAGCTCTTGCTGGCGTTATCGAGATAATCCTTCTCGTTTATGAGCGGCGTGTAAATATTCATTTTGCCTTTTTTCCCGCACTCCAGATAACCGCGTCCGCAAAGACGCGTCAGAAGATTGAGAAGAGTCGTCCTCTTCCAGTTCTTGATTCCCTTAAGCTTTTCCATTATGTAATCCGAGTTGACGCTCTCTCCCGCCTCCCAAATTATCATCATTATTTCAAGCTCCGCGTCGGGCAGCTTCTCCATAATTATCACTCCTTATTTTACATTTGTCGAATTCGATTAATTATATTTTACACTTGTCGAATATATTTGTCAAGTCTTTTTCGCAAAAAAATAACGGCGGGATAATTCCGCCGCGTTTTTTACAGTCTTGTAAGCTCGTTTATCGCCTGAGTCGTGCCGATAACGACGGCGATATTGCTTTTCTTGAAAACATAGCTCGGCAAGGGCGTTACGTTTATTTCCTCGCTGTTCTCCCTGTCCTTTACCGCCACAATCGTTACGCTGTGCTTCTCTCTTACGCCTATTTCGGCTATGGTTTTCCCTACCCAGTATTTCGGTACGGCGACGTCGGCTATGCTGTACTTGTCGGATAGGTTTATAATATCAAGAATGTTGTTTGAAACAAGACTTATCGCCGTTTTAATTCCCGCCTCCTGCTCCGGTATTATAATCGAGTCCGCGCCGATTTTTTCAAGCACCTTTTTATGCTGAATGTTCATCGCCTTGCAGACAACGCGCTTTATTCCGGCTTCCTTGAGCATAAGCGTTACGAGAACGCTGTCGGTAATGTCGCCGCCGATAGCGACTATTACGCAGTCGTAATTCCTTATTCCCAGAGCCTTTAAGACGCTCTCCTCCTTCGCGTCGCCGCAGACGGCGCGCGTAACGTAATCGGCGGCCGCGTTTACCAAGTCCATATTTTTGTCTATCGCCAGAACCTCGTAGCCCATATTGAAGAGCTGGACGGCGACAGCCGTTCCGAAGCGTCCCAGACCTATTACCGCAAATGTTTTCATAATTTTTCCTCCTTTTGGAA
>CAYVUD010000015.1:13890-19763 GCA_964454725.1 uncultured Lachnospiraceae bacterium | reverse complement strand
AAGCGTCCCAGACCTATTACCGCAAATGTTTTCATAATTTTTCCTCCTTTTGGAAAGTATCGAGGCGGGCGTTTAATCAGCCGACCGTTAAGGCTGAAGAAAAATCGTCCGGATTGCCGTTTTGCAGACAAGGTGCTGTATGTATATACCGCCCTTGTCAAAAAGCGGTAAGCCGGGCGATTTTAATCAGCCGACTAAGAAATCGCCTTCGGGATAGCGTATATCCTGTTTTTGGGAAGAACGCGCTATAAACATAACGCTTATGGTCGTAATTCCGACTCTGCCGAAAAACATATATACTATAAGCAGAAGCTTGGTAAGGACGGACGCGCCGCCGCTAATTCCGACGGATAGTCCGACGGTGCTGTACGCGGAGGCGACCTCGTAGAGGGAATCGGTTACGCTCCTTCCGTCGGCGAGCGACACTATCGCGGCGCCGGCAGTCACAAGCGCGAGCCACAGCACAAGAAGCGCCATAGCGTGAATAATCACCGAATGACCGACTCGCCTGTTGAGAATTACAATATCCTTCCTTGACCGCAAAACCGCGAAAAGCGACACAAAAACGAGCGTTACCGTCCCAACCTTGACGCCGCCCGCGGTTGAGCCGGACGCGCCGCCTATCATCATCAGAACAATACTCCACAGCTTCGACTGCTCGGTCATATTGCTCTGCCTCATAGCGTCAAAGCCGGCGGTTCTCGTCGTTACAGACTGAAAAAACGCGGCGAGAATTTTCTCCGCGGCGCTGTCGGAGCCGATTGTCGCGGGATTGTTGCGCTCCAGCACAAAATACGCCGCCGCGCCGAAAACGATTAAAAATACCGTCGCCGTTATAACGACGCGCGAATATATACTGAGTTTGCGCCACGATTTCTTTTTGATTATCTCCTTCCAGACGATAAAGCCCAGTCCGCCGATTACGATAAGAAGCGCGAGCGTTATAAGCACGACGGGGTCGTTGCGGTAAGAAAGCATACTCGCTCCGTCGCCTATTATGTCAAAGCCGGCGTTGCAAAACGCCGAAACGGAATGAAATATCCCGAACCATACTCCCTTTAATATGCCGAAACGCGGCGCGAACCGAGCGGAGAGAATAACCGCGCCGAACGCCTCGCACGCAAGCGTAATTCCAAGCACCTGCTTCGCGAGCGCCACAACGCCCTCAAGGCTGTCAAGTCCCATCGTTTTGGCTATAAGCATTCTGTTTCTTAAGCCGATCCGCTTTTTGGAAAGTATATACACAAAGCAGAGTATCGTCATAAAGCCAAGTCCGCCGATTTGTATTAAGCACAGAAGCACCGCCTGACCGAAAACGCTGAAATACGTTCCGGTGTCAACAAGCGTCAGACCCGTCACGCAGGTTGCCGAGGTTGAGGTGAAAAGCGCCGTTAAAAACGGCGTTGTTTCGCCCGTCCTTGACGATACCGGAAGCATCAGAAGAAGCGCGCCGGCAAGTATCAAAAGCGCGAAGCCTCCGGCTATGCGCCGGGCGGTATTTATTCTTTTTCTGAGAAAAATTCGTTTTAAAATTTCCGGCATTTTATCAATTCCCCGTAATCAGCTTTTTTTCCACGTGTACGGCAGGAAGAGCAAAAGTATCGGGTACAGCTCAAGTCTGCCGACAAGCATATTCAAAGAAAGCACAAGCTTTGAAAGCACCGAAAAGCCCGAAAAGTTGCCCGTCGGTCCTATCGCGCCCAAGCCCGGACCGATATTGTTAAGCGTTGCCATAACGGACGTTACGGTGGTTGTGAAATCCATATTGTCAAGACTTACGACAAGTATTGAAATACCCGCGAAAATCATATACACGACAAAGTACAGAAATATCGCCGTCAGCGCCTCGCTGTTCACGCGCTGACCGTCAGCCTTCACCGATACGACGCTTCTGGGGCTTGCGTTCTTACGCAGCGAGCGCAGCGCGGATTTTACAAGCACCACAAGCCTTACGACTTTAATTCCGCCGCCTGTCGAGCCGGCGCAAGCGCCTATAATCATCAAAAGCACAAGTATCATCTGCGACAGCATAGGCCACGCCGCAAAGTCCGCGGTAGCGTAGCCGGTCGTCGTCATAATCGACGAGACCTGGAAAAACGAATACCTGAAGGACTCGCCAAACGAATTATACATCGGAAGAATATTTACGGCTATAATAACCGCCGAGCCGAGCATTATGCTAAGATACCACTTTAGCTCGTCGTTTTCTCCGACTCTCGCGAATTTGCGTATTATAAGCAGATAATACACGTTAAAATTCACACCGAAAAGCATCATAAATATACCGATAACGTAATCGATATACGCACTGTTATAATAGCCTATCGAGCTGTTCTTTATTCCGAAGCCGCCCGTACCCGCCGTTCCGAAGGTATGCACGATACTGTCGAAGAGCGGCATACCGCCGAAAAGCAGGAATATTATTTCAAGGAGCGTCAGCGTGATATATATTCCGTAGAGTATGCGTACCGAAAACTGCCACTTGCTCGCTATTTTTCCGACGCTCGGTCCCGGCATTTCCGCGCGTATCATATACGTCGCGCGCGTGTCCTTTGACGAGAAAATCGCCATCGAGAACGCCAGAACGCCCATACCGCCCAGCCAATGCGTAAAGCTGCGCCAGAACAGCAGGCTTTTGCTCATTTTTTCAACGTCGGCAAGAATTGTGGAGCCGGTCGTGGTGAAGCCGGAAACCGTTTCAAAAAAGCAGTCGATAAACGACGGTATCTCGCGGCTTATGTAAAACGGCAGCGCGCCCATAACAGATATTAAAACCCAGCCAAGCGCGACTATAACCATACCCTCGCGCGTGTAAACGCTTTTATTTTTCGGGGGGCGCGCCGATACCGCCAAGCCGAGCGCGAGCGATATTATTATCGGTATCAGATACGCGGCGAAAATGCCCTCGTTATAAAACAGAGAGAGCAAAAGCGGTATAATCATCGTCGCCGCCACAGCCATAAGTATGCGCCCTATGCTGTAGGCTATCATTCTGTAGTTCATTTTATAATTGTCCGCTCCTTTTTATCAAAAGCATTACGCTAAAATATCGGTAAGACTCCTTACGCGCTTTGTCGTAACGATAATAACCGTGTCGCCGACCTCAATGGTGCTGTTTCCGTCCGGAACAAGCAGGGTATTTTTACGCAAAATCGCCGCTATGAGCACATCGCTTTGAATATTTATCTGCGAAAGCGGCTTTGAGGTGAGCGCCGATTCCTTGGTTACGCCAAACTCCATCGCCTCCGCCTGATTGTTTACTATGCGGTAGAGCGTTCGCATTTCCGTATCCTTCGCGCTCATCATCGCGCGGGCGTAGCGGATAATCATATTCGCCGTTATATTTTTGGGCGTTACTATACTGCAAACGTCCGACTCCTCCATCAGGTCGCCGAACGACAGGCGGTTGACCTTCGCGATAACCTTATCGACGCCCTTTTTCTGCGCGTACATCGCGATTACCATATTTTCCTCGTCAATACCGGTTAGAGATACGAGCGCGTCAACGCGGTCTATGCCCTCCTCCTCGAGAGTATTGCGGTCTGTTCCGTCTCCGCAGATTATATCCGCCTTCGGAATATACTCCGAAAGCTCGGCGCAGCGGTGAACGTCCTGTTCGATTATCTTCACCTTCATTCCGCTCTCTATAAGCATACGGGACAAGTAAAACGAAATTCTGCCGCCGCCTATAAGCATAACGGTTTTAAGCTTTTTCTGGATTATGCCTATCTCCTTCATAAACCGCGTCAGGTCGCCGTGGGTAGCGGTTATATGCAGACGGTCGCCGCTGTGGATAACAAAGTCGCCGTTGGGGATAAAGACCTCGTTCGCGCGCTGAACGGCGCAGATAAGCACCTTTATTTTGTATTTTTTGTAAATCTCCTTAATGCACATATTGCAAAGAGCGTTTTCGGAGCCTACGGTAAATTCGATAAGCTCTATTCTGCCCCTGGCGAACGTCTCGGTTTTCGTGGCGGCGGGAAAACGCAAAATTCGCGAAATCTCCCCCGCCGTCGCAAGCTCCGGATTTACGATCATATTGATTCCGAGCATATTCCGCACAAAATCAATGTGCTTGGAATACTCTCGGTTCCGTATTCTCGCGACGCAGCGGCTCGCGCCCATTTTTTTCGCCATAATCGAGGACAGCGCGTTATACTCGTCGTTGGCGGTAACGGCTATAAACAAATCCGCCTTCTTTATTTCCGCGTCCTCCAGAATATCCACGTTTGTTCCGCTTCCCGTTATGCAGCGGACGTCATACGTTTCCTCGATATGCGAGCAGACGGAATTTTTAATGTCGATAAGAACTACGTTCTCGCCCTCCGCGGTAAAATCCTCGACAAGCTTTATTCCGACCTTTCCGCCGCCGACTATTACAACATTCATCTTTCTTCTCTCTTTTCTCTTCTCATCAGGCTCAGAACCGCGCCGCGCGCGTCCGCGCCGTTATACAGTATATTGTAAGCCTCGTTTACAATCGGCATTTCAACATTATATTTTTTCGCCATTTCATACGCCGCCTTAGCGGTGTTTACGCCCTCGACCGTCATATGTACGGCGTCAAGCGTTTCTTTAAGGCTCTTCCCCTGACCGAGAAGTATTCCCGCGCGGCGGTTGCGCGAGTGCATACTCGTGCAGGTAACTATCAAATCACCCACGCCCGAAAGTCCCATAAACGTCCTTTCATTCGCGCCCATAGCTTTTCCGAGTCTCGCGATTTCGGCAAGACCGCGCGTCATCAGAGCCGCCTTTGTGTTGTCGCCGTAGCCCAGTCCGTCGGAAATGCCCGCGCAAAGCGCGATTATGTTTTTGAGCGCGCCGCCAAGCTCCACTCCGATAATATCGGTCGCGGTGTAGACGCGGAACATATCGTCCATAAAAATGTCCTGAATGAATTTCGCGGTATCCATATTCTCCGACGCGACAACATTCGTCGTCGGCAGTCCGCGCGAAACCTCCTCCGCGTGCGACGGTCCGCTCATAACCGATATGTCCGCCTGGGGAATTTCCTCCTTGTAAACCTCGGAAAGACGCAGAAGCGTACCCTCCTCAAGACCCTTTGATATGTTAATGAGCTTTTGTCCGTCCTTAACGCGCGGCGAAAGCTGCTTCGCGGTCGCGCGCGTCGCGGGGGAAGGCGCGGCGGTTATGATTAATTCCGCTCCGTCCGTACATTCGCCCATATCGTGCGTGCAGGTGATGTTTTCGGGGAACGCGACGCCCGGCAGGAACTCCTTGTTTTCGCGGTCGCGGTTTAGCCTGTCCGTTTCCTCCTGTATCCACGACCATAAATATACGTCGCCGCCCTTTTTCGCCAAAAGTATCGCTACTGCCGTTCCCCAGCCGCCTGAACCGATTACGGATATTTTCATATTATTTCTCCTTTTTACTAAAGCTCAATTTATTTTCCGTGCCGTTTAATAATCTCTTTATGTTCGCGCGGTGACGCGCTATAAGCAGTCCGCCGATGATGATTACGCAGACAAGCTGAATTATATTATAATTTTGCGTGATTACCGCCTTTATTATCTCGATAATTATAAACATCGCTCCTCCGATAACCGAACCGAGCGACACATAACGCGTTATCGCCATAACCGCAATCGCAATCAACGCTACGATAAGTCCGACCTTCCAGTCGAGCATTAAGACAACGCCTAAGCTTGTCGCGACGCCTTTTCCGCCCTTAAAACCGAAATACAGCGGAAAATTGTGACCGAGTATTACGCATACGCCCGCGATGTACGGAAAAAGGTCGTTTAGCGTCATACGCGTACCGCCGCTCAACGCCTTTCCGATGAGTACCACGATTACACCCTTCAGAACATCTAAAAGAAGCGTTATAATACCCATTTTCTTGCCGTATGTAC
>CAYVUD010000015.1:1558-13790 GCA_964454725.1 uncultured Lachnospiraceae bacterium | reverse complement strand
CCCTTCAGAACATCTAAAAGAAGCGTTATAATACCCATTTTCTTGCCGTATGTACGGAGCATATTCGTCGCTCCGGCGTTGCCCGACCCGCTCTCGCGTATGTCCTTTTTTTCAATTATCCTTGAAAGCAGAATTGAAAAATTGACCGAGCCGATAAGGTATGATATTACCGCAACGGCGATTATTGTTAAATATCTCATAATCCGACCTCCGTTATGTTTTGTCATTCCGTACCGTTATACATTATCTCATATTTTAATGAAATAATCAAGCCTTTTCCGTTTCTTTTATCGGTTCGGGGCAAAAAATCCGCTCATATCCGCGCCCTCAAGCTCGAGAAGTCTGATTTTTTTATCAATGCCGCCGGCGTAGCCGGTAAGACTGCCGTTCGCGCCCGCGACTCTGTGGCAGGGTACTATAACGGAAATTCTGTTGCGGCTCACCGCGCCGCCGACCGCTCGCGCCGACATACGCGCCGTACCGCGCCGCGCGGCGATTTCTTTTGCTACGGCGGCGTAGGTTACGATTTTCCCGTAAGGAATCTCGGTGAGAATTTCCCATACCGCCTTTTGAAAATCGGTGCCGATAAAGCTGAGCGGCGGCGTAAAATCCGGCTCTTTGCCCGAAAAATAAATATCGAGCCACCTCTTTGTCCGTTTGAATATTTCCGTCTCCTTTTCGGCGCAATCCGCGTCAAGACCGCGGGCATAATATTTCTGACCCTCAAACCAAAGTCCCGTAAGTCCCGCGCCGTCCGCCGAAAGCAGAATTTCGCCGAGCGGCGATTTACAGCGGCTTATATATTCCATTTTTATAACCGTTCCTTTCCCAAACCCAAAGGCTGAAAGAAAATTGTTCGGAGCGCTGTTTTTAGGCGCGCGGATACCTCAACTGCCGAAAAATAGCGCTATGGGCAATTTTATTCAGACTTTTCTTTCGTTGCTCTTTTAGCATTATTATACATTTTTCTCCGCGAAAAGGCAATCATTCATTTGACAAAGCTGTTTTTTTATGCTATAGTTTATTTTAACATTTAAAGAAAAGCATACAGAAAGGATATGAACAATTATGTCATACAAAAAGCTTCTTACGATTCAGGATATTTCCTGCGTCGGTCAGTGTTCGCTCACCGTCGCCCTCCCGATACTTTCGGTCTGCGGAATGGAAACGTGTATTCTTCCGTCCGCCATACTGTCCACGCACACCGCCGGCTTTACGGGCTATACGTTCCGCGACCTCACCGACGATATGCCCTTAATTCAAAGGCATTGGCAAAAAGAGGGCATAAAATTTGACGCGATATATACCGGCTACCTCGGTTCAACGAAGCAAATCGGCTACGTAAAGGATATTTTCGCGACGCTCGGAACAGATGATTGCAAAATAATCGCCGACCCCGCGATGGCGGACAACGGCAAGCTTTATCCGCTTTTCGATATGGAATATGTCGAGGCGATGAAAACGCTCTGCGCGAGAGCCGACGTTATTCTGCCCAATATAACCGAGGGCTGTTTCCTCACGGGTACGGAATATACGGAAAATTACGACGAAGCATATATAAAGGAGCTTTGCGAAAAGCTCGCGCTTATCTGTCCGAAAACGGTCGTTCTTACGGGCGTCGGCTACAAAGAGGGCAAAACGGGCGTTGTCGTTTACGAGAACGGCAATATGAATTACTACGAGCATAAAAAAATAGAAAAGGGCTGCCACGGTACGGGCGACGTTTACGCGTCGGCGTTCGTGGGCGCTTTAATGAACGGCAAAACGGCGTTTGAGTCGGCAAAAATCGCCGCCGACTACACGGTTATGTGTATTATAAACACGCAGGGCGACAAAGACCACTGGTACGGAGTAAAGTTTGAAACGGCGCTCGCCGATTTAGCCGCGTCGCTCGCGTAAAAGCATTATACCGAAAAATCCTCGGGAAGCCGTTTCGCGGCTTCTTTTTTATTGGTAAAATTTTTTAAGAGAATTATGTAAATTTTTGAATAATCGGGGCGCAAAGAAAACATAATAAACCCATAGCAAGCAAATATGTTACAGGAGGATTTGACTATGAAGGCAACAGGAATTGTCAGAAGAATAGATGATTTGGGAAGAGTCGTCATTCCTAAGGAAATAAGACGCACAATGCGTATACGCGAAGGCGACCCGCTTGAGATTTACACCGAAAAGGACGGCGAGGTTATTTTTAAAAAGTATTCGCCGATAGGCGAGCTTGGCGATTTCGCCGCGAACTATGTCGAAACGCTCGCGAAGGCGAGCGGCCACGGCGCGTGCATTACCGACCGCGACAACGTAATAGCCGTTTCCGGCATACCGAAGAAGGAGCTTATCGAAAAGCGCGTAAGCCACGAGCTTGACGATGTTATGAACGAAAAGATACCCATTACGCGCGGCAAGCGCATAAGCGTCGCGGACGGCAACGACAAATACATCGCGGGGGTGGTTGTCCCGATAGTTTCGGAGGGCGACACTATAGGCTCGGTGCTGTTTATTATGAACGAGGACGAGCAGCCCTCGGAGGTAGAGAGCAAGCTCGCGGAGTCCGCGGCGGGATTTTTGGGCAAGCATATGGAGGGCTGACTGCCTTAAAAAAGAACGCTGATTTTACATCAGCGTTCTTTTTAGTTCGCTCGCTCTTTTTAAAAGATATTCCCTGTTATTCAAATCGGGATTTATTATAACCTCGTCAATAAGCGTCTTAAGCGCGTCGCCTATGGCGCGCCCGGGACGATAGCCTATTTTTATAAGGTCGCGTCCGTTTACCATTAAATCCGAAACGAGATACGGCTGTCCCTCGGCGAGTATTTCCTTGTATATATTATACGCTTCCTCTATACGTTTTTGCTTTTCCGGCAGATACATCGGACTTTTCGCCATATTATCCGCGAGCTGAAGCTCTAAAAGCTTTTCAAAAAGCGCGCTTCCGCAGCGCGCCATTATACGCTTTACTGTCGGGTATGACGGCTCTATTCTTACATCGTGGTTTTCCACCAGAACCGAAATGTCGCGTATGGAGTCGGAGTCCATACGCAGACGGTGCAGCACGTCCACGGCGATGCGCCTGCTTTCGCGGTGATGTCCGTAAAAATGAATCGTGCCGTTTTGGTCGGCGCTTGAACAGCACGGTTTCCCCACGTCGTGCATCAGAGCCGCCCAGCGCACCGTAAGGTCGGCGGGAGTATTTTTCATCGTTTGCATAATATGCTCGCCTACGTCGTAGATGTGGTATTTGTTGCGCTGCTCCTCACCGAAGCATATGTCAAGCTGCGGAATGATATATTTGAGAAGTCCAAGCTCGTGAAGTATTCTGAAATAATCGGGGTTGTCGGAAAGGAGGATTTTATTCAGCTCCTCCAGTATTCGCTCGCCGCTCACCCTTTTTATCAGAACGGCGCATTTTTTTATCGCCGCTTTCGTTCTGTCCTCTATCTCAAACGACAGCGCCGCGCTGAAACGCACCGCCCGAAGCATACGAAGCGCGTCCTCGCGAAAACGCGTTTCGGGATCGCCTACGCAGCGTATTATCCCCGCCTCTATATCCGCGCGTCCGCCGAAAAAATCCATAAGCCCGTGTTCGGGGCTGTACGCCATAGCGTTTATGGTAAAATCGCGCCGGCGGCAGTCCTCTCTGACGCTGCCGACAAACTCGACCGTCTCCGGACGGCGACCGTCACGGTACTCGCCGTCGCGGCGAAACGTCGTGACCTCATAGCCTATCTTATTTTCGATTACCGTTACGGTACCGTGTTTAATTCCCGTGTCAATGGTGCGTCTGAAAAGATTTTTCACCTGGGAAGGCAGCGCGTTCGTCGCTATATCGTAATCGTGCGGGGTTTTACCCATAATCAAATCGCGTACCGCGCCGCCCGCGACAAAAGCCAAAAAGCCGCCTGTTTCCAGCCGGCTTAAAATATTCTTCGCTCCGTCGCTTATATGCAGCTCCATAACAACACCCCGCTGCCCGATACGCTAAGGTCTTGCCCTTTTCCGTATATTGTATTTCGTTTTTATTATAAACTCAATATGTAGTGTATGTCAATATATATAACAATAATGTAAAAATGATGTAATAATCGCGACATATCCCAAGGAGAGCGAAACGGGGTCAATTTTTGCGGGTTAATATCGGTATTTCGGTTGACTTTTTTGCGTATATGGTGTAAAATTATATTAATATATTCAAAAAGGCATAAAATTATCCGCGCGTCCAAAAGACGCCCAAAAGGAGATTTGACTATGGAGAGAAATACGGATACAAGGCAGATGAAATACGAGGTTTTAAGAGAGGTCGCGGACTTATCCTTTCGCGAAAATCTTAATGAGGACGCAATAGACAACATTCCGTTTAAGCTTATTCCGGGCGCGACTCCGAGGTTTCGCTGCTGCGTTTACAAGGAGCGCGAGATTATACGCCAGCGCGTAAGACTGGCGATGGGCAGAGCGCCTTTGCCGCCTCAAAACGTCGAACACAGAGAGATAAACGACAATGTTATACAGGTAATCCCCGCCGCGTGCGAGGGCTGTCCGATAAACCGCTTTCAGGTTACGGAAAACTGTCAGAAATGTATGGCAAAAAGCTGTCAGAGATCCTGCGCCTTCGGCGCTATCACGATAACCGGACGCGGCGCGTACATAGACCAGACAAAATGCCGCGAGTGCGGAAAGTGCGCGGAGGCGTGTCCGTACCACGCAATAGCCGACCTTATGCGTCCGTGCAAGAGAAGCTGCGACGTAGGCGCGATTACGATAGGCGGCGACAGACTCGCTATTATAGACGAGGAAAAGTGCATAAACTGCGGTCACTGCGCGGCGGCGTGTCCGTTCGGAGCAATATCCGATATATCCTCCATTACGGAGGTAATCAAAAAAATAAACGACCCGTCGGTTAAGGTAATTGCCCTTCCCGCTCCCGCGGTGGAGGGGCAGTTCGGACCCGAGGTCACGGTAGGGCGTTTAAAGACCGCGCTTTTACAGCTCGGTTTCGACGAGGTTCACGAGATCGCGCTCGGCGGCGACGCGGTGGCGTACAATGAGGCGAAGGAGCTTATCGAAAACCACGAAAAGGGCGAAAAAATGACGACTTCGTGCTGTCCGGCGTTCGTAAACCTGATAAAGAAGCATTACCCGCAGGCGCTCGAAAAAATGTCCAACACCGTTTCCCCTATGGTCGCGGCGGTAAGATGGGTAAGGGACAATAATCCCGACGCGTATGTTGTGTTTATCGGTCCGTGTATGGCGAAAAAGGCCGAGGCGAAATTTGACGTCGCGGGCGAGCCGGACGCGGTTATGACGTTTGAGGAGCTAAACGCGATGCTTGACGCGAGACGCATCGACCCGTGGAACTGCCCCGAAACGGAAACGGCGGCAACGTCGTTCGGCAGACGCTTTTCGGGAAGCGGCGGCGTTGCGGAAGCGGTTATGAAGGCCGTTGGCGAATTGGGCGGCGACGTAAGCGAAATCACCGCCAAGCCCTGCAACGGCGTTAAGGAATGTAAGATAGGTTTGCAGCTTCTCAAAGTCGGAAAGCTCAGCGAGGACATAATCGAGGGTATGATATGCGAGGGCGGCTGTATTGCCGGTCCCGGCTCAATCGCCTCGCTCCAGCAGCTTAAGACCGCGAGAATGAAAAAAATAAAGGGCAGAGATAATGATAATATCACCGATATGCTAAATTCCCAAAACTTTATGCCGACAAATATGCACAGAAAATAATTTTACATAGCGAAACAGGAGCTTGGCGCTCCTGTTTTTATATGTTTTTTCGGGATTGGGTGGTTGACTGATTTTATTAAATGTGATATACTAAGAGTTACGATGCTAAGGAGGAGAAGGAAATGACATATAAGGAAATGAACGCGGAACAGCTTCGTAAGGAACAGGAAACGGTATGCGATAAATATAACGAGCTAAAGGCAAAGGGGTTAAAGCTCGATATGTCGCGCGGAAAGCCCAACACCGAGCAGCTCGATTTATCAATGGGTATGATCGACACGCTCGCATCGT
This sequence comes from uncultured Lachnospiraceae bacterium, assembly GCA_964454725.1. Classification (GTDB taxonomy): domain Bacteria; phylum Bacillota; class Clostridia; order UBA1381; family UBA1381; genus JALEPO01. The sequence continues at coordinate 7,781 of CAYVUD010000015.1, read as the reverse complement.
CGCACAAGCTCGTGGGCGAGCAGGGCGTGGACTGCCGCAGCTACGGCGTGCTTGACGGTATAGTCGAGGCGAAAAGGCTTTTAAGCGCTATGATCGAGTGTCCCATAGACAACATAATAATTTACGGCAATTCAAGCCTTAACGTAATGTACGACACCGTCGCGCGTTCAATGACACACGGCGTTATGGGCTCGACGCCCTGGGCGAAGCTTGACAAGGTAAAGTTCCTCTGTCCCGTCCCGGGCTATGACAGGCATTTCGCCATTACCGAGTTCTTCGGTATCGAGATGATAAACGTGCCGCTCGGAGCGGACGGTCCGGATATGGATATGGTGGAGGAGCTGGTATCGTCGGATCCGGCTGTAAAGGGCATATGGTGCGTCCCGAAATACTCCAACCCCACCGGTGTTTCGTATTCGGACGAAACGGTGCGCCGTTTCGCGAGACTCAAGCCCGCGGCGGAGGATTTCCGCATTTACTGGGATAACGCGTATTGCATACATCATCTCTACGACGAGCCGGAGAAGCAGGATCATATTCTTGAGATACTCGAGGAGTGCGCGAAGGCGGGAAACCCCGATATGGTATTTAAGTTTTGCTCGACCTCGAAGGTAACCTTCCCGGGTTCGGGCATAGCGGCGATTTCCGCGTCTAAGGCGAACCTTGATTTTATAAAAAAGCAGATGACCGTCCAGACGATAGGTCACGACAAGCTCAACCAGCTTCGCCACTCGCGTTTCTTCGGCGACTTTAACGGTATGACAGAGCATATGAAGAAGCACGCGGCGATTTTAAGACCCAAGTTTAAGATTGTGCTTGACGCGCTAAATACGGAGCTTGGCGGACTTGACATAGCAAAGTGGACAAATCCCAAGGGCGGATATTTCATTTCGCTTGACACGTTGGACGGCTGCGCCAAGCGCGTGGTTGAGCTTTGCGGGGACGCGGGCGTTGTTATGACGGGCGCGGGCGCGACATATCCCTACGGCAAGGACCCGCACGACAGCAATATCAGAATTGCTCCGACATACCCGTCAAACGAAGAGCTTAAAGAGGCGTGCGAGGTGCTTGTGACGTGTGTTAAGAAAGCGAGTCTTGAAAAACTCTTGAAATAGGAGTGAGAATTTTGGAAATGAATTTACAGTGCATACCGCTTATACCTATGCGCGGTATGGTGGTGTTCCCGTATATGACGCTTAATTTCGACGCGGGACGCGACGTTTCGGTAAAGGCGCTTGAAGCCGCCGTTAGGGATAATTCGCTGATTTTCCTCGTCGCTCAGAAAAGGGCGGATAAGGAAAATCCGGAGCTTAACGACATATACCAAATCGGCGCGGTCGCAAAAATTAAGCAGGTTATGAATATGCCCGGCGGCGTAACGCGCGTCGTTGTCGGCGGTATACGCCGCGGCGCGGTGCGCGAGATAGTGGAAACCAAGCCGTACTTTAAAGCGGTTATAGAGGAGTTTGACGAGTATTTCAGCGAGGAGTCGCCGCTTTGCGAGGCTTATAAAAACCGTCTTAGGAAGGCGTATGAGGAATATTTCGCGCAAAACTCCAAATTAAACGCCGAACACTATATGTCGATAATGGAGATAGACAATATCGGCAGACTGTGCGACACGATCGCGGCGGGCGTTGAGTTAAAGCTTGAAACGAAGCAGGAGCTTCTTGAGGAGCTTGACGTATATAAGCGCGTGGAAAAGCTTATCGCGGCGATACAGAACCGTATCGAGATTATGCAGCTTGAGCGTAAAATATCGCATAAGGTAAAGGAAAGAATAGATAAGAACCAGAAGGAATATTATCTGCGCGAGCAGCTCAGAGTCATCGAGGACGAGCTTGGCGACAGGGACGGCATTGGCGCGGACGTAAAGGAATACAACGAAAAAATCGATAAAATAAAGGCGTCCAAGGACACTAAGGACAAGCTTAAAAAAGAGGTGGAGCGTTTCTCGAAAATGCAGCCTCAGTCCGCCGAGAGCGGAGTGCTGAGGAACTATCTCGACACGGTTTTGGAGCTTCCTTGGAATAAATCGACAAGAGAGACGTTTGACATATCGGACGCGCGCCGTATACTTGACGAGGATCACTACGGTCTTTTGAAGGTTAAGGAGCGCATACTCGAATATCTGAGCGTGCGTCATTTCACAAAGGGCAAAAACGGCACAATTTTGTGTCTTGTCGGTCCTCCCGGAGTCGGCAAAACGTCGGTTTCAAAGTCTATCGCCCGAGCGCTTAACAGAAAATACGTAAGAGTATCGCTGGGCGGAATCCACGACGAGGCGGATATACGCGGTCACCGCAAAACGTACATTGGCGCGATGGAGGGACGAATTATAGCCGCCGTTAAAGAGGCTAAGGTCAAAAATCCGCTTATCCTTCTCGACGAGATCGACAAAATGGGCGTTGACTACAAGGGCGATCCGTCGGCGGCGCTTTTGGAGGTACTCGACTATGAGCAAAACGGCGCGTTCCGCGACCACTATATCGAGGTACCCTTCGACCTGTCGCAGGTGTTGTTTATAACGACCGCGAACACGCTCGATACCGTGTCGCGCCCGCTTCTCGACCGAATGGAAATAATCGAGCTTTCAAGCTATACCGACGAGGAGAAGTTTAATATCGCGAAAAATTATCTTGTGAAAAAAGCGCTTGATAAGACCGGTCTTACGTCAAAGCAAATCTCGATTGCCGACGCGGCGCTTAGAGATATAATAACGTATTACACGCGCGAGGCGGGAGTAAGGCGGCTCGAACAGCAGATTGAGTCGCTCTGCCGAAAGGCGGCGAAAATTATTCTTGAGGACGGCAAAAAGCAGGTTAAGGCGACGTCGAGAAATCTGACCGATTACCTCGGCAAGAGGCGGTATCATATTGATATGAAAAACAAGTCCGACCAGATAGGCGTGGTTCGCGGTCTGGCGTGGACGGAGGTCGGCGGAACGACGCTCTCCGTCGAGGTAAACGTAATGGAAGGAAGCGGTAAGGTTGAGCTTACCGGTAAGCTCGGCGACGTGATGAAGGAGAGCGCGAAGGCGGCAATAAGCTATATCCGTTCAAGATCGGAGGACTTTAAGCTTTCCGGCGATTTTTACGAAAAGAAGGACATACATATTCACGTACCCGAGGGCGCGGTTCCCAAGGACGGTCCGTCCGCGGGAATAACAATGGCGACCGCGCTCGTTTCGGCGCTTACCGAAAAGCCCGTAAGAAACGACGTCGCTATGACCGGCGAGATAACGCTTCGCGGCAGAGTTCTGCCGATTGGCGGATTAAAGGAAAAATCGCTCGCCGCGTATCAGGCGGGAATAAAGGATATAATCATACCGTCCGAAAACAGCGCCGACATTGACGATATTCCGGAGGAAGTAAGGAATAAGCTTCATTTTATCCCCGCGGATAATATGGACGCGGTTCTTAAAAACGCGCTCAGATAACGGGAAAATGCGAGATTTACTGCCGCCGCGTTTTTACGCGGCGGCTTTTAATTTGCAAAATTTTGAAAACTTTTGCAACCTTTTCGGGGGTTTAACGGTATTAAGAGTGAGAGGGGGGTTGGCGTTGGACGCGGAAACGAAGCGTACGGTCGTTTCCTCTGATGAAATTATAAAAAAATACATAGATATGGTTTACAGGCTTGCGCTTTCCCGCACCAAAAGCAGAACGCACGCCGACGACGTCGTGCAGGAGGTTTTTCTGCGCTACATAAGCGCCGAACGTGAATTTGAGAGCGACGAGCATATAAAGGCGTGGCTTATTCGCGTTACGATTAATTGCTCCAACAGCGTTTTTGAAAGTTCGTGGTTTAAAAAGACCGTGCCTCTCACGGAGGAAATTACGTTCGACACGCCCGAAAAGGGCGAGGTCTATTATGCCGTTACGGAGCTGCCGAGAAAATACAGGACTGTAATCCACCTTTTCTATTATGAGGATATGTCCGTGTCGGAGATAGCGGATTGCACGGGCGAAAAAATATCCACGGTCAAGTCGCAGCTTCACAGAGGACGGAAAATGTTAAGAGAGAAATTGAAGGATATAAACTGAGAAAGGAGGTTACGGTCTTGTTTAAGGACATATATAAAGCCGCGAACGACGACATAAGGGCGGACAGCGCGCTGCTTGAAAAGGTTCTGCGGCAGAAGAAGCGAAAGAAAAAGCCGCCGGTTTTAAAATATTCGTCGATAGCGGCGGCTTGCGCGGCTGCCGCGATTTCGCTGGCGGCGGCGACGAAGCTTTTGAATACAACCCCTCCCCTGCCGGTCAACGAAACAGCGGTCGTAACCCCCGTTCCCGCCGCGAGTAAGACCGCGGCGAATACCGATGATAAAGGCGAAGCGGCGGAAAAAGCGGCCGGTACCGAAATGCCGGAAAATAAGAACGAAACGCAAGCCCCGCCGCCGGACGCGGCGCAAAGCCGTCAGAGCGCGCCGGCGGCGCAAGTACAAAGCGCTCCGGAGGAGCGGCAAAGCGGCTCAGAACAGCAGTATAGTACGACGGAGCGGCAAAATCAAAACGCGCAAGAAAGCGCTTCGGTTGAAGCGGCGGCGCGGGACGGCGGTTCGGAAAGCGCCCAAGCTCGCGACGCGGACGAGGAAAGCGCCGCGGTTACGGAGGATATTGTCGAAAATTCGGTTACGCAAAAAGCAGAAAATACGGTCAGCACATATGTAAAAACGGCGGTTTTATGCGTAAACAGCGAGGATTACGGCGGCTACGCCTCGGGGGGAATATCCGAATACGGCGCGGAGCCGGCGGAGGGCGGCTATGAGAGCGCCGAGTGGAGCTTGGACGATTACTATGATTATCTCGGCGAAAACGTCGGAGCGAAGCTGTCGCTTCCGCCCGACTTCACGTATATCGGCGGTGATTCAATGAGCGTGAGTCTTGACTCAAACGGCGTTCCGTCGCTTGACAGTATGATTTTCCCCTACGAAGGCTCGGACGGCCGAAGCGTGACGGTTATGACCTCAAAAAATACGCTTTCGGCACAAGCGCGTTTAGAGGACGAACGGTATAAAAAGAGCGATATAAACGGCAGCGCCGCGGTTGTTATAGGCGGCGAAGGCGGCTATAAATGCTATATGGCGGAAAACGGCGTTTCATATATAGTTACGGCGCGGGGAGTCAGCGAGGACGAACTGTCGGATATACTTATTTCAATAGGAGGTTAAGGCTGAATAAAATTGCCCATAGCGCTATTTTTCGGCACTTGAAGTATCCGCGCGTGCCTTAAAGCAGCGCTCTGAACAATTTTCTTTGGTTTTGGGAAAGGAATGGTTATAGATATGAAAGAAGCTTTATCAATTATTCTTTCGGCGGCATTGTCGCTCGGAACGGCGACGGCGTTTGCGGGCGACGCGGGAAAGGAAGCCGCTATCGAGAGCCTTAAGGCGCAGGGCGTGCTTATAGGCGACGAAAACGGGAATCTTGACCTTGACGGCGACGTCACGCGAGCGGAATTTTGCAAGCTCGTTCTTGAGGCGATCGAAACGGGAAATACAAGCCCGAACGCGCCCGAAATTCAGTTTTCGGACGTAACGGACACGCACTGGGCATACGGTTACATTCATACAGCCGCCGCGCGCGGAATGGTCAACGGGTTCGGCGACAAAACCTTTAAGCCGGAGGACAGCGTGACGTATGAACAGGCTATAAAGATAACGGCTATTGCCTCCGGTCTTGCCGACGGATATGAGGAATATCCGCAAGAGTATATTTCAACCGCGATAGACGACTGTCTGCTTGACAATATCGACTCTCTTATCGGCGAGAATATGACGCGCTCCGACGCGGTAAATCTGATATACAACGCGCAGGAGTACGTCAAGACTGAAAAAGCGTTCACCGTATCGCCCGACGTTTCGCCAAAAACCGCGGTAAAGGCGGCAAGCGCCTTTATAACCGAGACGGTCCCGCCCGAATATACAGCCTCTCCCGCCGTGTCCCCGGAACCGATTGAAAGTCCGACAGCTTCGCCCGAACCGGCGGAAACTCCCGATATTACCCCGTCTGTTTCGGAAGAACCTACGCAAACGCCAACAGCATCTCCCACCGCGTCCCCCGAACCGACCGAAACTCCGACAGTTTCGCCCGAGCCGGAGGAGACTCCCGATATGATCCCGTCCGCTCCGGAAGGAGCTACCCAAGCGCCGGCAGCGTCTCCCGTTGCCGATCCTCCCGCGGTTATACCGACAAAGAAACCGGCTTCGTCGAGCGGCGGC
>CAYVUD010000015.1:0-1458 GCA_964454725.1 uncultured Lachnospiraceae bacterium | reverse complement strand
GGCGGCGGCAGTTCTTCCGGCAGTCATTCGGGCGGAAACGGAGGAGGAACGATTGCACAAGGCTCGCTGTATATTAATTCATATACGGAAACCGAGGAATATACGACGTATGAAGAGAATACCTTTAAAAACGCCGCGTCGTCGCCGTTATCGACGTTTTCAATCGATACCGACACCGCCTCATACTCGAATACCCGCCGCTTTATTATAAACGGAAGCGTTCCGGCAAAGGGCGCGGTTAGGAGCGAGGAGATAATAAATTACTTTGACTACGACCTGCCGGAGCCTGACGGCGGCGAGCCGTTTTCGGTGACAACGGAGGTTTCGGACTGCCCGTGGAATAAAAATAACAAGCTCGCGATGATCGGAATTAAGGGCGAGGAAATAACGGAGAGAACGCCTCAGAATTTAACGCTCCTGATAGACGTTTCGGAGTCTATGAGCGCGGCGAATAAGCTCCCGCTTGTTAAAAAGTCGATTCTTCTGCTTCTGGACAGGCTTGACGAGCGGGACACGGTTTCAATCGTTACATACGCAAACGGCGTAAATCTCGCGCTTGACGGCACGAGCGCGGCGGATAAGGAAAAGATTACGGCGGCTCTCGGCTCTTTGAGCGCGTCAGGCTCCACTAACGGAAGCGGCGGGCTTGAAACGGCTTACGCGCAGGCGTTAAAAAACAAAATCGACGGCAACAACCGCATAATACTTTGCACCGACGGTGATTTTAACGTCGGTCCGTCCTCGGCGGCTGAGCTTGAAAAGCTGGTAAAGGATAAAAGGGATAAGGGTATTTTTATAAGCGTTTTGGGCTTCGGTACGGGAAATTATAAGGACAGCCGTATGGAAATTATCGCCGACAAGGGCGACGGGAGCTATTACTATATCGACAGTCTGCGTGAAGCGAAAAAGGTGTTTGCCGACGAAATGACGAGTACGCTCTATACAATCGCCAAGGACGTAAAAATCCAAGTGGAGTTTAACCCCGCAAAGATAAAAGAGTACCGTCTTATCGGCTATGAAAACAGAAAACTCGGCAACGAGGATAAGGACGCGGGAGAGCTTGGCGCGGGAACGTCGATTGTCGCGCTCTACGAGCTTGTTACGGCGGACGGCGAAAGCGCCGGCGCGGAAAACGGCGAGCTTGGGTATCAGACGGCGCGGTATAAGGAAAGCGATGAGCTTTTCCGCGTAAATCTCAGATATACGGAGCCGGCGGGGACTGAAAGCAGGCTTATAACAAAGCCCGTTTCGGAAACGGTCGGCGAAACAAGCGATAATTTCCGATTTGCCGCGGCCGCCGCGGAATTGGGTATGATTTTAAACGAAAGCGAGTTCAAAGGAACGTCCTCATACGCGGACGCAATCGCGCTCGCGCGCGGCGCCCGAGGCGAGGATACATTCGGCTTGAGAACGGAATTTGTTCAGCTCGTGGACTTGCTTAAATATATTGTAAGGTAA
>CAYVUD010000014.1:12001-23931 GCA_964454725.1 uncultured Lachnospiraceae bacterium | reverse complement strand
CGCGCGCGCCCATAAACAACCATTTTACAAAAACAGAAAGGATTGACAAAATGAGATATTTAACCGTAGCTCTCGCGAAAGGCAGACTCGCGGAGCTGGCAATGGATATATTCACGCAAATCGGTATGGACTGCGCCGAAATGAAGGAAAAAACACGCAAGCTTATATTCACCGACGAGAAGAGCAAGATGAAATTTATCCTCGTCAAGGCGTCGGACGTACCCACGTATGTCGAGTACGGCGCGGCGGACATAGGCATAGTCGGCAAGGACACGCTCCTTGAGGAAAACCGCAACCTGTACGAAATGGTTGACCTTGGTTTCGGCAAATGCAAAATGGCTGTCTGCGGACCGGCGGAGCTGAAGGGAAAGCTTGACGCTATAACAAATTTGCGCGTCGCGTCGAAATACCCGCGTATAGCGCGGAAATATTTTCAGGACGACAAGGGACAGACGATTGACATTATAAAATTAAACGGTTCCGTCGAGCTTGCGCCGCTTGTGGGGCTTGCGGACGTTATCGTCGATATTGTGGAAACAGGCAAGACCTTAAAGGAAAACGGGCTTGACGTTCTGGAGGACGTATGTCCGCTCTCCGCGCGGTTTGTCGCGAATAAGGTAAGTATGAAAATGGAGCGCGGGAGAATAATGGACATAGTTGAAAAATTCACCGCGCTTACGGAGGAAAAACGATGAGAATTTATCCCGCGATAGATATTAAGGACGGAAAATGCGTGCGCCTTTTGCGGGGGCGCTTTTCCGACGTTACGGTTTACGGCGACGACCCGCCGGAAACGGCGAAAAAATGGGAGTCGCTCGGCGGAGAGTTCATACACGTCGTTGACCTTGACGGCGCGCTTAAGGGACGCGGCGTTAATTCCGAAATAATTAAAAAAATCCGCCAAAGCGTATCCGTTCCGGTTCAGACGGGCGGCGGCATACGGACTATGGAGGACATAGAAGCAAAGCTCGGCTGCGGCATAAACCGCGTAATCATAGGAACAAAAGCCGTTTCGGACAGCGAGTTCGTAAAACGCGCGGTTGATAAATACGGGGAAAAAATCGTTATCGGCATTGACGCGAAGGACGGTATGGTCGCGGTCGAGGGCTGGGAGAAAACGAGCGATTTCACGGCTGTGGAGTTCGCGAAAAAAATGACCGGCATAGGCGTTAAAACAATCGTCTATACAGACGTCGCCACCGACGGCACGCTCGCCGGACCGAACGTCGCGGCAATGACGGAAATGGTAAAAAGCGTCAGCGCAAACATAATCGCGTCGGGCGGCGTGGGTAATACAGAGCATATAAAATCGCTCATTCCGACGGGCGTTGAGGGCGTAATCGTCGGACGCGCGCTCTACACCGGCAGTGTGGATTTAACGGAAGCGATAAAAATCGGACGGGGTGAAGGTTGAGAAAGGAATTAATGGTTATGAGAATGAGAAAAAAGAAAAACCTTGACGCGCGTATGGAGCGCTGCGGCGAGTATATCGTCGGCAATCCGAAGGATTGGCGCGGCAGGTGGAGCGAGCTTTTCGGCAACGGCAACCCGATACATATCGAAATCGGCTGCGGCAAGGGAAGCTTTATAACGGGTATGGCAAAAAAGTACCCCAAAATCAACTTTATCGCGATTGAGAAGGTACCCGACGTGCTTGTGATGGCGGCGGAAAAGGCGGTGGAAGCGGAGCTTAAAAACGTGTTTTTCATCGAAACCGACGCGGACAAAATCGAGGAAATTTTTGAAAAAGGCGAGATTGGGCGGATATACCTGAATTTTTCCGACCCGTGGAAGAAGAAAAAGCAAGCCAAACGCCGCCTTACACACAAAAATTTCCTTGACCGCTACAAAAACGTCTTAAACGAGGGCGATTATATCTATTTCAAAACCGACAACCGCGCGCTGTTTGAGTTTTCCTTAAACTCCTTCGCGGAGGAAAATTATAAGCTGGAAAATATAAGCTTTGACCTGCACAATTCCGATTACAAGGAAAACATTGTGACCGAATACGAAAAACGGTTCAGCGAGGCGGGTATGCCGATTTACCGAGTCGAGGCGGTATATCTGGGCTGGACGGACGGGCGGAATAAAAGACAAAAATAAAAAATCCGATTTTTCAATCGGATTTTTTTCATAAAATTATTCAGCTACGAAAGGCAGAAGCGCAACTATTCTCGCGCGCTTTATAGCTGTGGTAAGCTGTCTTTGATGCTTAGCGCAGTTGCCGCTTATGCGTCTGGGAACAATCTTGCCTCTCTCGGACACGTATCTTCTGAGCTTCGCCGTGTCCTTGTAATCGATATGCTCTACCTTATCCACACAGAACATACAAACCTTTTTCTTGGGTCGTCTCGCTCTCTGCGGTCTGTCATTTCTTTCAGCCATTCCGGTTTTCCTCCTTATCAAAATTTATCATTGTTAAAACGGCAAATCGTCCTCCGAACCGTCAAAGTCCGAGAAGCCCGATGTGTCGAAGTCGTCAAAATTAGGTTCTGCGCCCGCCGCGGGAGCGGGAGCGTTGGAGCCTGTGTTCTGATAACTGTTTTGGTTGCGGTAACCGCCCGCGCCGGCGGGACTTGCCGTGCCGGACTCCGATTTGGAGCCTGTGAAATACGCCTCGTCAACCACAACCTCTGTCGCATACTGTCTTTTGCCGTCCTGACCGTCCCAGCTTCTCGTCTGGATACTGCCTACAACCGCAATCATACTGCCCTTATGGAAATAACGCGAGATAAACTCGCCCGTCTGACGCCACGCGGCGCAATTTATAAAATCCGCTTCGTAGTTTCCGGCGCTGTTTTTAAAACGTCTGTTTACAGCGATTGAAAATCTCGCGACGCTCGCTCCGCTCGGAGTCTGACGCATTTCCACATCGCGCGTCAGTCTGCCCATTAAAATTACTTTGTTCATCGCTTATTCCTCATCTTTTCTGATGATGATAGTTCTGAGTATTCCTTCCGTAATTTTGTACTGTCTGTCAAGCTCCTTCGGGAAATCAACAGCGGCCTTAAAGTTTACAAGATAGTAAATACCCTCTGTTCTATCATTAATCTCGTAAGCAAGTCTCCTCTTGCCCCACTCGTCAACCGACTCAAGCTCGCCGTTTTTTTCGATAAGATTTATAAACTTATCCTTAAGCGCTGTCGCGGTTTCCTCGTCGAGTGTTGCGTCAATGATAAAAATTGTTTCATAGCTGTTAAGAATTTTTTCAGCCATTTTCGCACCTCCTTATGGACTTTAGTCCCGAAGCCCTCGCTTCGGGCAAGGATTGCCTGCTTTCGGCAAGCTAAAATATTATACACCAAAAGAAAAAATTTGTCAAGAGTTTTTTTATTTCCGCTCTGCCCTGTAACATTCCTTTGTGAGCAGAAATTCACAAAATTCCGCGGCTATTTTCATTCCGTCGTCGTTAAGTCCCGACAAATCTATCCGCGACACGGGCGAAATAACGGTGTTGCGTCTGCCCTCGCTTCTGCCGCAAAGATAGTCGCTTGAAACATTAAACAGCACCGCTATCCGGCGCATCGTCACCGGCGACGGACATCTCACGCCCTTCTCCCAGTTCGCGACCGCGCTCCTGCTTACCTCGAGCCTTCTCCCCAGCTCCTCCTGGGTAAGTCCCGCCTCACGGCGAAGTCTTTTCAGACGGCGCGCAAAATCATCAATCATTTTTATAATCGTTCCCTTCCCTGCCAAAGGCACAAAACCAAAGGCTGAAAGAAAATTGTTCAGAGCGCTGTTTTGAGGCACGCGGTCGTATGCGGATACTTCAAGTGCCGAAAAATAGCGCTATGGGCAATTTTATTCAGACTTTTCTTCCGTGCCGTCCTCAGATGCCTTTTTAGCTTTTACTCTGTTGAATATCTCCATAAACTCGTCGCCGGTTATCGTTTCCTTTTCTATAAGGAACTCCGCGATTTCGTTAAGCGCGTCAATATTGCCGTTAAGCAGTCCGACCGCCTTTTCGTGACACGCCTTAAGCACCGATATAACCTCCGTGTCAACGGCGGTTTTTGTTTCCTCGGAGCAGTTTGAAACATTTCTGCCGTCAAGGTACTTATTCTGTACGCTCTCCAGTCCCGCCATTCCGAACTTATCCGACATACCGTACTGCGTAATCATATTGCGCGCCATTTCCGTCGCGCGCTCTATATCGTTTGACGCGCCGGTAGTCTTGGTTTTGAAGATTATCTCCTCCGCCGCGCGTCCCGCCAAAAGCACCGTAATCTGGTCAAGTATCTCGTCCTTGGACATCAGGTACTTTTCCTCGTCCTCGGGCATCTGCATAGTGTAGCCCAAAGCGCCCATAGTGCGCGGAACTATCGTTATCTTATGCACAGGCTGCGTATTCTTCTGCAGCGCCGTCGCCAAGGCGTGACCGACCTCGTGGAACGCGACGATACGCTTTTCGCTCTCTGATAAAATTCTGTCCTTCTTTTCCTTGCCGGCGATTATTACCTCGACCGCCTCCATCAGGTCCTCCTGAAGAACGACTCCGCGCCCCATACGCACGGCGCGCAGCGCCGCCTCGTTTACCATATTCGCCAAGTCCGCGCCGACCGCGCCGCTTGTCGCCAGAGCCATCGCGTGCAGGTCGATAGACGGGTCAACCTTGACGTTTTTGATATGAACCTTTAAAATGTCCTCTCTGCCCTTTAAATCGGGTCTTTCGACTATAATTCGTCTGTCGAAGCGCCCGGGACGAAGAAGAGCCTTGTCGAGAACCTCGGGGCGGTTTGTCGCCGCGAGGATAACAAGTCCCTTCGACGAGTCGAAGCCGTCCATTTCGGAAAGAAGCTGATTAAGCGTCTGTTCGCGCTCGTCGTTGGAATTAATCTGGTTGTCGCGCGACTTGCCTATCGCGTCTATCTCGTCTATAAAGATTATACACGGCGCCTTTGCCGACGCCTGCTTAAACAGATCCCTTACTCTCGACGCGCCGACGCCGACGAACATCTCGACAAATTCCGAACCGGAAAGCGAGAAAAACGGAACGCTCGCCTCGCCCGCCACGGCTTTCGCCAGAAGCGTTTTACCCGTTCCCGGGGGACCGACGAGAAGCGCGCCCTTGGGCTGCTTCGCGCCTATAGCCGTATACTTGTCGGGGTGGTGCAGGAAATCGACTATTTCGTCAAGCGACTCCTTCGCCTCCTCCTGACCGGCAACGTCGGCGAAGGTAACGCCTGTTTTGTTCTCCATATTATACATCTTGGCGTTGGACTGACCTATGCCCATAATTCCGCCGCCTCCGCCCATTTTCTTTGAAAGAGAACGGGTAAAGAAAAATATAAGTCCGAAAATTATGATAAGCGGCAGTATGTTCCACAGGAAAAACTCAAGCATACCGCTCGAGTTTTCGAGCGAGCGGGCGTAGGTAACGCCCTTTTCGTCAAGCATTTCCAGAAGGCGGTCGTCGCTTATATAACCGGTATAATAAATATTCCTAAGCTCTTTTTTTGCCGCCTCAACCGCTTCTTGGTCGCTTTCCTCGTCGGTTCTTCCGAAAAGGCTCTTTGAGATGCTTCCCGCCATTTTGCCGGCGTTTTCAATCTTTTTGACCTCCTCCGAGCTTTCGTCAACCTTGCCGTAAATAATCAGACGGTCCGATTTTATCTCAACCTCATCAATCTCGTCGTTATTGAGCATAGTAATAAATTCGTTATAAGTAATTTCCTCCTTTTGCTTTGAGCCAAGAGATGAAATAATCAAATTCATCAGCAGCGTAAGACCTATAGATACCACAAGCAGAGTGATTAAAGGACTTTTGAACGGAGTTTTTTTATTATTCATCCGATTTTTCTCCCTTCCGCCCGCGTTTGGGGCGTTTGTAACTATTATATTGTAACACTTTATTATGATTATTTCAACTTTAATTCGTTTATTTTACATTTTTTTATTAATATTCACAATTTTGACATCTTTTATTGATTGACTTATATTAAAAAAAGTGGTAGAATTAACATATGCACTATATAGAAAAGGAAGGTTTATTATGAAAAAAAAGCTATCGGTCGCGGCGCTGCTGATAATGTTGTTTACAGCCGCTTTTTCCGCAAGCGCGTTCGCGGCTTCGTTTTCCGACATTGACGACAGCCGATACAAGGACGCTATCGTTACCCTGTCAAATCTCAAGGTAATAGACGGCTACGAGGACGGCACGTTTAAGCCCGAGGGCACGATAACGAGAGCGGAGTTTACAAAAATGCTCGTCTGCGTTATGGGCTTCGGCGACAACGCTCAGTACGGCGCTCCCTCTTTCGAGGATATTGATATGTGGGCGAAAAACTATATCTGTACGGCATACGGCTTGGGTATAGTTGACGGTATGAGCGATTACGAGTTCGCGCCCGACGCGCCGGTTACATATGAGCAGGCTCAGAAAATGATGGTCTGCGCCTTGGGCTACGGCGAAAACGCCGTTAGCAGGGGCGGCTGGCCCGACGGCTATATCAGCATCGCCGGCGAGCTTCGTCTTAAAAACGGCATTTCCGGCACAGGCGACAGCGATCCCGCTCCCAGAGGCGCGATAGCTCAGCTTATGTATAACTCTCTCGAGGTTGAAATGAGAGAATACAAAAACGCCCAGTGGGAAAACACCGAAAAAACTCTGCTAAAGGATTATCTTAATGTTGTGAAGCTAAAGGGAACGCTTGTCGGAGTTGAGGACTATATCACAAACGAGTGTACCAAAAAGCTCGGCAATTACCAGATGGACATTATGGACAGCTCCGGCGAGGAGGTTCTGATAAATTTCAAGAACTTCACGGAGAATGTTACCGATATAAACAAATATATCGGCAATATCATAACGGTTTACTATAACCTCGACGTTTTAAGCGATAACAAGACGCTCGTCGCCTTGGACAGCGAAACGACAAAGAACGAGGAAACGACCGTAAATTACAACGACGTTATCAGTTTTGACGGCTCGACCTTCTCATACTATGACAGCTCGGAAAAGAAAAAGAATATAAAAATTAATATGAATACCGTTTCCGTTCGTTACAACGGCAAGCCCATTAAGGACGATACCGTAACGCTCGGCGGAGAAAGCTATTTCCTTGAGGAGGCTGTTACCGAATGGCTTTCGCCCGACAGCGATAACTTTATTTACGGCGAGGTTAAGCTTACCGACAGCGGTTCCGACGGGGTTATAGACCTTATCCAGATTTATAACTATCAGACAATGGTGGCGTACCAGGCGCCGAAGAGTTCGGACTATAAGATTACCGATAAGCTCATTTCGGGAAATTATCTTATTCTCGACCCCAACAGTCCCGATTACTCGTATACAATTCAGAAAAACGGCGCTCAGATAGAGGTTACCGCGATAGCCGCCGGAGATATTGTTTCCTACGCCAAGAGTCTTGACGGCTCGCTTTACACCGTTTACGTAACGTCTAAGCCCGTTACAGGCTCAATTACCACTACCGAGGAGGACTATATTTATATAGATAAGACAAAATATATAAAGGGTCCGATGTGCGACAGTTATATCAGCACGAACCAGTCGGGAAGAACGCTCAAGGTCGGCGTTTCCGGCACCTTCTATACCGATATGTACGGCACGATTATATACGGAACGATAAGCAGCGCGACCGAAACCCTTCCCTACGCTTACATCGCCGGCGCGGTTGTCGAGGAGGGCGAGGACGCCGGATATATAACCGTATACACAAGCGGAACGGCGGCAAAAACATATAAGCTGTCGAACAAGGTCAAGGTCAACGGCAAGAGCGTCAATTACGCCGAAGCGGTGGACCTTCTGTCCGCATCGTCCGCGTACAGCAACGCCGACGCTTCCGACGAATGGTCGAATATTATCTACGGCGATGATTCGCCTAACATAACCTCGTATTCACAGGTCGCGAGGGTAAATATTTCAAATAACGAAGTCGCTTCTATCGTAACGCTTGACCCGGAGCTTTTCGGAACGCAGAATGAAAACTCGGAAAGTATTGTAAAATACTCCGACCTTTCTCAATGCACATTCACATCAAGCTCCACCTCCGTTACAAAGAAGGGAAGCTTTAAGATTACCTCCGGAAGCACAAGCACGACGCTATTCTCGACCGATGACTCTACAACCGTAATTTACGTCGCTAAAAACAGAACCGACAAAACAGCCTATGCTTCAAAGGGCTTCCAGAACAACACAAGATACTATGTCGAAGCTTACGATATGAACTCTTCAAAGATAGCGGGACTTGTTCTCGTTTATTCCAACAAGGACAACACCGTAACAGACATAACCAAGGACACAAATTTCGGTATCGTTTCCAAATCTCCCGAGGAAAGCTATGACGACGAAGCCGGAGAATCCTCCCAGAGAATAACCGTATTCTACGGTCCCAACAACAGTTCGCAGACCACCGAAAAGGCTTGGCAAACCTACTCCGACACGGAATTTTCGGACATAGCGATAGGCGACGTTATACAGTTTGCGTATGACACCTCGAACCGCGCAAAGGGCAGAGTAAACAATATCAAATATTCCGATATTAAGGACGTTTTGAACGGCGACGTTCAGAACAACGGCAGACTCTACGACTGGAACGTCGAGCAGGAGCCGGCGAAGGAAAATAACTATCAGCCGTTAAAATTCGATTACAGATTTAAATATTACGACTCAAACGCGAACAGCTATTTCGACGAAATGTACACCTCCGGCTCAGTATCCTACATTTACTCGAGAGCGTGTATGTACAACATAAGCCGTGTATTTGAGGAAGATAAGAAGATTTACGTTACCAAAAACGGCTTCGACGAGGACGGCGTTCTCGACGACAGCGATTATGAGGAAATCGAAATTACCTCCTCGACAAAGTTCCTGCGTATGGAAGAAAACCAGAAGAGTCTGAGCAAATACGCGATCGACACGACGACCGACTTAAGCATTACCGACCTCAAGTCGGCGCAGTATTTCGGTCAGGATTGCTCAAAGGTTCTTATCTGCTCGTTAAAGGGCGCGGCGAAGCTTATAGTGATTTACAATTAATTTATCGGCATATTGAAGGGCGGTCATCGACCGCCCTTTTTGCGTTTTTCATATATTAACAAATTGTAAATATAATAAAAAAGTCTTTGATTTTTTAATCAAATGTGATACAATGGTATATAATAGCATAAAACGGAAAGGATCGAAATAATGGATTTATGCGCAAGATGTAAGAAAAATCCGGCGGTTTTGTATATAACAAAGCTTGAGGGAGATAAAACAACAAGCGAGGGTCTTTGTCTGCCCTGCGCCAAAAGTCTCGGTATAGCGCCGCTTAATCAGATGATCAGCAACCTCGGAATATCCGACGACGATTTGGACAGCTTAAACTCGCAAATGTCCGAGTTTATAGATAATATGGGCGATATAGCCGGCGACGTCAATCCCGAAATGATGATGGAAATGTTCGGCACCCCGCCGCGGGACGATGAGAACGACGATTTCGAGGACGAGGGCGGCGCCCCCGCCGCTCCTATGGGCGATATGTTCGGCTCGCTTTTCGGCAATCTGCCGTTCAATACCGGCGGCGAAAAGCGCGAAAGCGGCGCGGACACGGAAAACGATAAAAAGAAACACCGGAACAAAAAGAAGAAAAAAAGTATGCTCGATACCTACGGCTCCAACCTGACCGAAATGGCGGCGCAGGGCAAGGTTGACCGCGTTGTAAGCCGCGACAGCGAAATTGAGCGCGTCATTCAGATACTTAACAGACGCTCGAAAAACAACCCTGTGCTTTTGGGCGAGCCGGGCGTCGGAAAGACAGCCGTAGCGGAGGGACTGGCGTGCAGAATTTACGAGAAAAAGGTACCGCCCAAGCTCTTTGACTGTCAGCTCTATCTTCTCGACTTTACCGCAATAGTAGCGGGAACGCAGTTTCGCGGTCAGTTCGAGGCGAGGCTCAAAAGCCTTTTAAACGAGGCAAGCGATATGGGTAATGTCATACTCGTTATAGACGAAATCCATAATATAGTCGCCGCCGGCGACGCCGAGGGCGCGATGAGCGCGGCGAATATCTTAAAACCCGCGCTCGCGAGAGGCGAGATACAGATTATCGGCGCGACGACGCTTACGGAGTACCGCAAGCACATAGAAAAGGATTCCGCGCTCGAGCGCCGTTTCCAGCCGGTTTTAATAGACGAGCCGTCGGTTGAGGAAAGTATAGAGATTTTAAAGGGAATTAAGGACTATTACGAGAATTACCACAAGGTTAAAATACCGGACAAGGTAATAGAGGAAGCCGTCAGAATGTCGGAACGCTACATTACCGACCGTTTCCTCCCCGACAAAGCCATAGACGTTATCGACGAGGCAGGCTCGCGCGTAAACCTCAAAAACAAGGCGATTTTTGAAACCGCTTATCTTGGCGAGGAGCTTGGCAAGACCGACGCGCTTATAAAAGAAGCCGAGGAAAAGAGCGATTTTGAGCGTATCGCGACGCTTAAAACGAACAGATATAAGCTTGAGTCGGATCTCGAAACGGCAAGCGCGGAGGCGGCAAACGCCGAGATTACCTCGGACGATATTGCCTATGTCATTGAGGCGTGGACAAAAATTCCCGTACACCGTCTTACTGAGGACGAATCGGAAAAGCTCCTGCGTCTTGAGGAACGCATACACGAGCGCGTTATAGGTCAGGACGAGGCTGTAACGGCGGTCGCAAAGGCTATCCGCCGCGGACGCGCCGATATAACCACGAAAAAGCGTCCGGTTTCGTTTATTTTCGCGGGTCCTACGGGAGTCGGAAAAACGGAGCTTGTAAAAACGCTTGCCGAGGTAATGTTTGATACCGAAGAGGCGCTTATCCGTATAGATATGTCGGAATATATGGAAAAGCACGCCGTTTCAAAGCTTATCGGCTCGCCCCCGGGCTACGTCGGCTATGACGACGCGGGTCAGCTTACCGAAAAGGTACGCAGAAAGCCGTATTCCGTAATTCTTTTGGACGAAATAGAGAAAGCCCACCCCGAGGTGTTTAACCTGTTCCTGCAAATCCTCGACGACGGCAGAATTGCCGACAGTCACGGAAAAATCGTAAATTTTGAAAATACGATTATAATAATGACAACAAACGCGGGTTCGGAATTTAACAGCGCCGCGCCGGGCTTTATGTCGGACGAAACGGTAACGCTCAAGGATAATGTTGACAAAAGTCTTAAGCAGTTCTTCAGACCGGAGTTTTTGAACAGAATAGACGACGTAGTCACGTTTAAGCCGCTCACGAAAGAGGAGCTTCGTCAGATTATCGATCTGCTGTTAAAGGATATAACCGAAAAGCTTCGGGAAAAGGGAGCTCAGCTTACCGTACTGCCCGAGGCGAAGGAGGTTATCCTCAACCGCGGCTACGACGTCAAGTACGGCGCGAGACCGCTTAAACGCGCGATTCAGACGCTTCTTGAGGATAAGCTCGCAAAGCTCTCGCTTACGGGTCAGATAGTAAACGGAACAAACATCACCGTCGGCGCGGACGGCGGCGAGCTGACGCTCACCGCGGTTACAAAGGTATAAACAAAAGGACTGCTTGGCAGTCCTTTTTATATCTTAACCATTCTTGTCGTAAGCTTACCGCCGTCTATCTCGGCTACGGCGTAGGTGCGGGTAAACCGCACGCTTCCGGGGTTTAAAACGATCATATTCCCCTCATACGCGGTATAGGGCTTATGCGTATGCCCGAACACGGTCAAATCCGCGTTTGCCGCGCGACCGCGGGCGGCGAGCGTGCGGTAATCGTGTTCGTATTTCACGTTAAACTCGTGTCCGTGTGTTATATAAATCCGCTTTCCTCCCGCCTCAACCGTCATTTCCATCGGCGCGCGCGAATACCAGTCGTTGTTGCCGCGAACGTAATATATGGGAATGTTCGGAAAAATCGAAATCAGATCCTCCGCGTCGCGCGTACAGTCGCCGGCGTGAATAACGGCGCTTACAATATCGG
>CAYVUD010000014.1:0-11901 GCA_964454725.1 uncultured Lachnospiraceae bacterium | reverse complement strand
TCCTCCGCGTCGCGCGTACAGTCGCCGGCGTGAATAACGGCGCTTACAATATCGGAATTGTTTACGGCGCTTACGCAGTTGTCAATATATCCGTGCGTATCCGAAAAAATCAGAATTTTTTTCATAATTTATGACCATTAATTCCTTTCACAAAATTAAGGTTGAAAGAAAATTGTTCAGATTGCCGCTTTGCCGCGAGAGGTGCCGTACCCTGCGGTTTTGCTTGCAAAACTTGCCTTTGGCAACTCTCGGCTTTCAAGCCGAGAGCGCAAGACTGCCCCGAGCAAAAAGCGGTGAGCCGGGCAATTTTATTCAACCTTCCTTCATATAATATATCAAGTATAACATATATGTAATAAAATGTCAAAAATCGCCGTCGATATATTTTCATAAATCGACAAGAGGATTTGACATTTTTTTCATATGTTGTGTGGTAGAATAGCCTTGTATAGGAGGCGTAAATTTCAATGACACAACCAAGTATAAATAAACACGCGGACGTGCTGCGCGCGCCGGCGCTCCGCGATTTCGGAATAAGCGCGCTTTTGTTTTTGGCAAGCCGCGCGGCGGTTTTCGGTACATATCCCTTCGGCGCGGCGATGTTCGCGGCTTGCTTCGACAAAAGCATAGCGTATATAGGCATAACGGTAATGTGCGTAGGTCTTATGACCGCCGGATTTAACGCGGGACTTGTAAAATATCTTATAGCCGCGCTTCTTTTCTGGATTTTCACGCGCGTGGAGCTGCCGTTTAAGAACAACCGCAAAATCGTTAATTCCGTTATCTGCGGCGGCTCCGTGCTTATAGGCGGATTTATCGTTCTTACATATACCTTCACGGGCGTTTACGATATTTTTACGCTGATAATGGAAAGTATGATTTCCGCCGTTATGTACATAGTTTTCGACAAGGCGCGCGGACTTGTAAAAAACGGGAAAAAGCGCGAGCGCGCCGCGCAGGACGAGATTATAAGCGCCGCGATGTGCGTGGGAGTATTCATAACGGGGTTGCAGGGAATCGTTTTTCCCCTTAAAATAAGTCTTGCCAACGTCGTGTCGGTTTATGCCGTAATGTGCGTCGCTCTCCACACTACCCTGACCGCCGCCGGAAGCGGCGGAATGTGCCTCGGCTTTATGTCGGCGATGTCAACTCCGGACGCGCTTATTACAATGGGCGTTTACGGACTGAGCGCGCTTTTCGGCAACTTTTTAAAAAGCTTCGGCAAATTCGGCGTCGCGCTCGGGTTTCTGGGCGGCTCGTCAATAGCGCTTTTATATACGCAAAGCGCCTCGCCGCTGCCCGTTTCGCTGCTCGACGTCGCCATAGGCGCGGCGGCGTTTATCGCCACGCCAAAAGGCGCGCACAACCGTATAGGCGCGTTTTTCTCAAAGTCCGCGCAGCTCGAACCCCTGAGCGTCAACGCGCGTATGCGGGATTATCTCGCGATGCGGCTCGAACGCGGCGCGGACGCGTTTAAAAGTCTTGAGGAATGTTTTTCCTCCGCCTCGGACAAGCGTTTAAAGCTCTATAACAAGGAGATAGGGACGCTCTTTGACGAGGTTGCCGACAGGGTATGCGAGGGCTGCTCTATGGCGTCAAAATGCTGGCAGTCCGATTTTTCCAAAACCTACCGAAGCATTATGCTGCTTCTCGATACGATAGAAACAAACGGCGTTCTTACCATAGGCTCCGTACCGCGTGAGTTCCGCGAGAAATGTATACGGACAGAGCTTTTTGTCGTCGAGTTTAACCACGTCTACGAGCTTTACAAGAAAAATCTCGTCAGAACCGGCGAGGCGGTTATCGGGCGCGATATGGTCGCGCGCCAGTACAAGGAGATTTCAAATCTTATGAACGGTATGTCAAGGGAAATAAGCGCGGGCTTTACATTCCGCGAGGACCTTGAAGCGGCGGTGGTGAGCGGACTTGACAAAATAGGCGTTATGGTTTTCGAGGTGAGCGTTGTGGAAAGCGATAACGGAAAAATAGAAATATATCTGCGTCTGGGACAAGCCGAGGATAACGAGGCTGTCGCCGCCGCTCTGAGCGAAACCGCCGAAACGCCTATCGGCTTTGACGGCGAAACGGCAAACGGCTGTCTGAAATTTATATCCAAGCCGAGGTTTACCGCGGATATAGGCGTCAGACGGCTCGCGCGCGACGACAGCGAAATTTCCGGCGACAGCATAACCGTCTTTACGACCGAGGACTACAAGCTCTACGCGCTCCTTTCCGACGGTATGGGCAGCGGGCGCGAGGCTATGACCGAAAGCCGCGTTACTCTGCGGCTCCTGAAGGAGTTTTTGCGGTCGGGCTTCGGAATAAAAACGGCGATAAGTATGATAAATTCCGCGCTGTGCTTAAAGCTCGACTCCGAGTGCTTTTCAACCGTTGATTTGCTGTGCGTCGATTTAATTTCGGGCATAGCGGAATTTTATAAAATCGGCGCGGCGGAAAGCTTTATATACAGAAACGGTAATGTTGAAACCGTTTTCTCCGTATCGCTGCCCGTCGGTATGCTCCCCGACGTTAATATTCAGGGACAAACAAAAAAGCTTTGCGACGGCGACGTCGTAATGCTTCTCTCCGACGGCATTACCGAGGCGGGCTGCGGCGCGGCGCGCTCCGACTGGATAAAAAAACAGATACGCGTCCCCTGCGAGTCAATGGATAAAATGGCGGAGGAGGCGCTTAATACCGCAATCAAAAAAAGCCGCGGCGTTGTGACCGACGATATGACCGTCGCGGCGATACGGCTTATCGAAAATTAAGCGAAACAAACTCTCCCGAATAATATAACCGCGATTTTTCAGCCGGATAATTATTCGGGAGAGCTTTAATTTATTTGTCCGCGTTTTAAGCGATTACAGATCCATAATCGCCGTGTCGAACGCTCCAATCGTGACCGTCTTGTCGCCGAACTCGGTTTTAACGGTCGTTGTCTGCTCGGTATCGCTGTTGTTTATAACAACGAGCTTTTTACCGTTGGGATAGTACGCGCACTCGCACCAAAGATTATCGGTAATGTAATTCTGATCCGTACCCTCGCCCGTCGCTTTAAGAATGATATTCATAAGCATTCTCGTGTTCTTTTCGTTTGTCACAAAGCTTGACATATAAACGCCCTTGCCCTTGCCGAACGGGTGCATTGTAACACACGGAATACCGTCCTTTGCCATAGCCACCTTCGTGTCCGCGTCGGTCAGGTAAATACCCTTTTTAACCGCGAACGAATCCTTATCCTGCACGCAGCCGCAGCCGGTTTCCTCAAACGTGTATCTGCCGTGGCAAATTCTCGCGCCGGTGTCCTCGTCAACTCCAAGCACGTGCGCCATTTTAAAGTATGTATCGCTGCCGTCAACCGCCGAAGGCTCGTTTACGCCTATGAACACGCCGCCGTCATAAACCCATTTTGTGAGCTTCTCCACAACCGCCGCGTCGTTCCAGCACTCGCCGCCCGACCACGCGCTTCCGGCAAAACCGGCGTTTATAACAACGTCGTACTTGTCAAGAACGCCCGCCTTAACATCGTCGAAGCGGATAAAGTCAACGTCAAACGGCATACCGGAAAGCGACTCGTTAATGTTTATCAAATCAACCTCGGGGTGTTCGTGATAGTGACCCGAGCAGGTCCACGAGCGGAGCTTTCCCCAGAAATGAAGCACCGCGATTCTCGGCTTCAGGACATACGGCTTTCCGGTCTTATGAAATTCCTTTATCTGTCTGAACTCATCGGAAATTTTCTCTATGTAGTCCTGAAAATCGGGGAACGGAATGGTAAGCGACAAATAACCGCCCAGACCTATCCTGTCGATTTTGTCGCGTAAAAGCGCGCGGCGGACATTCTTCCAATAGCCCTGCGCCTCGCGCGTCGGGTTGCCGCCCTCCATAAACGTCGGCGCGCCGCCGAGTCCTACGGGGAACAGATACGGGTGCAGACGTATTTCGTGTGTTTCAACCGCGTCGCAGCCCGCGCAAAGACGCGTTTCAAAGCCGTTGAATACGCACTTGATAAGTCCGTCGAAGCCGAAATCCTTGAACCTCTTGCCCCACGGCTCAACGCCTACCCACGAATCGTCGTAGAACACATACGCCTTTTTGCCGTAGCTGTGTACCAAATCAACAAGCTCCTTGCCGAAGTCAACTACAAAGTCGTTTATAAACTCCATCCAGTCAAGCTTTGACTTTGGCGCGGTCATATGCGTCGCGTGAAGATTGCCCTTGTTTATAAAGTCCTCGGACGTAATTCTGTAGCCGTACTTTTGCTCAAACTGCTTTAGGGCAAGCGGGGAAACGGTAAAGTCATACGAACCCCAGTCGGAGAAAAGCTGCCGGTTTCTCTCGTTCGAGCCCCAAATCCACACGAAATTGTAGAACATCGATGTAAAGCGGACAACCGTCGTCGCGGGGTGCGTTTCGCACCAATTTTTGAGCCAGTCCTTCATATACCGCTGCGTTTCGGGGTGACGCGGGTCTATCTGCATTAAATGCTCCTTGTCCCAGTTGTTTGTTGTGTGGTTGTACATCGAAATTTCTTCCCAAATTCTGTACGCCAAAAAGTTTACGGTATACTTATGCCACGGCGTTACGCCTTTAACCGTAACCTTGCCGTTTTCGTATGACCAGTCCTTTATTTCCTCGTTTGTCGTGCGGTCGAATACCTGCCAGTATTCCTTTGACTCCGCGCTGTCGTTAATCTTAAACTGCTCCGCGAAAAAGTCCGCCATAAGGTCTATCGTAAGCGTATTTTCCGCCGCGACAACGGGGTTCGTCATAAGAAACGTCTGCTGAAGCTTATCGGGATTTTTCTTTGCCCATTCGTTATGATCGCGGATAATACAGATAGTCGAATAAATACCGTAGCCCGCGTTTATAATTTCGGGAGAAAGCTCCGTTCCGTCGCTGTCGCGTATAACGTCGGCTCCCCATTTGTCCGCCATTTGGAGCGTCAGCTCCTCATAGCCGCTCTCGCCCGGCAGCGTAAAGCCGCCCTTAGTTTTGCCCATATTCAATCTCTCCTTTACTTATTAATCGGAATAAGATGATTATATCACATCATTTCTAAAATGTAAACAAAAAATTGCAAAATTTATATGTTTTCTTTAAACAAAATACACAACTCAAAAAAACGCGCCGCCGCGGCGGCGCCAAACGCGAAAAGGACCGTCGCCGGTCCTTTTCGCGTTTATTCGTTTTCATTCACCATATGGTCAAGCGAGGGAATCTCGTTCGTCACGACAAAATCCACGCCGTAGGACAAATACTGCTCCGCCTGCTCCACCGTGTCAAGCACCCAAACCCCGCAGTATATCCCCTGCGAGTGGAGCGTTTCCACCACCTGTCTGTCAACGACCGGATAATTGTACAGAATACCCCTGTTTTCCGTAAGCTGCGAGATAAGGTCAAGATAATACGTGTACTCCTTATTCGAGTAGCCTATCGGCATAAGCGGAATTGTGCTGTTTCTCGCGCGTATTTCGACAAGGTCGCGTATTCCGCCGGTTATTATGCACCTGTCCTTAAGACCGCTCACGTATATCGTTTCGAGAAACGCGTCGAAGTTTCGTATGCTCTTTATCTCGATAACCGGAACGCAGTCGTAAATGACACATTCGTTTAAAAATTCCGTCATTGTGGGGATTTTCAAATCATCGTAATATTCCGCGTTCGAGCCGGAAATAATGTTAAAATCCATAAGCTCCGCGTAGGTATAGTCGCTTATCGCGCCGCCGCCGTCGGTAGTACGGTTTATGTCGTCGTCGTGCATACACATAAACACGCCGTCGGAGCTTTCCTGAATATCGGTTTCAATTCCCCAGAAGCCGTTTTCGCCCGCCAGCTCAAACGCCGGCACGGTGTTTTCCGGCGCGCCGTTGGAATAACCGCGGTGCGCGACAAACCTGCGCTCCTCGCCGCCGAAAATCGGCTCGGCGCTTACGGTGTAAACCTTCGTCCCCGTATTGTCAGCCGGCGAAGCTTCATTTCCTTCCGGCTTATTATTCGGCGCCGCCGACGTTACGATACCGCCGACAAACAGCGCCGCCGCCAGAAACCACAATATTTTCCGCATCGCCCGACGCCCCCAATCCTATACCCTATTTTGTACGCAGAATTATAGCCTGAGCGTCGCCGTCCCAGTCAACCTCAAAGCCTATTATGTCCGCCAAATCTCTTATTTTAAAGTAGTTCGAGCCGTTTATGTTGTACGCGGTTATCTGCTTCTCCTCGCCGTCAACGTATATCGGCGCGGAATTTTCCTTAACGTCGAGCGCGAGCGAGCTGTCGTCGTCAAGCTCGCCTCCGACGACAACGTACTTAATTCCCGTCGAAATAGAGATAGCGCCGAGGCTCTCGTCCCACTCAACATTGAACTTCGCGCCCGTCGTCCTCAGAAACATCGCTATATCGCGTATTTTGTAGTAGTTGGAGTCGTTTACGGTGTAGCCCGAAACCTCCACCTCCTTGCCGTTTACAAGAAGCTTGGCGCTCGATTTCGACGCGGTAAGGCTGTTTACACGCTCGTAGCTGTTGATAAACTCCTCTATCTTCGCTCTGTTCGGATAGCCGCTCGTCATAAAGTTGTTGCCGAACATATCCTCATACGGCACAGTCGGGTACTCGCACACGTCCTGCTTTTGGATTTTCGTAGCCTTGAGCGCCGCGCCGTCAAGCTCGAGCTTGTAGAAATTAATAACGGCGCTGTAACGCGGTATTTCGCGTCCGACAAATATGTAGCGTCCGTTCTTGTCGTAAACCGTTATATCCTCCAGACACGTCCCTATAATATCGCCGGGAACGCTTATGTTCTGTATTGAGTTTCCGACCATAGTAAAGCCGGAGGAAATACCTCCGTCGGCGCTGTTTTTAATAACGAACGCCTCCGGCACGCCGTTGCGGTCAATATCGGTGAGAACCACGTCGGTGTAGGACGGATCGGTTGACATTACCTTCATAAGTCTTGTTACAAACGCTTCGCGCCAGCTTTCCGCCGCCATAGTCTGAGGAAGCGCGGACAGCGTAACCGCCGCCGCCGCAATCGCCGAAATTATCTTTTTCATAACAAAAACCTCTCTTACGTCTATTTTATATTTGACAAATATTCCGTTTTAAAATATAATATTTATATTATTATACTAAAAAGTTGTCCGATTGTCAAATCTATATGGATTTAAGGAGGAATCAGTGTGAAATACAGAACACTTGCCGGCGAAAAGGTTTCGGTTTTAGGCTTCGGCTGTATGCGGTTTCCGCTTACCGATCCGAAAAACGCCGCCTCGATAGACGAGGAAAAGTCGATCGCGATGCTGCGCTTCGCCGCGGATAACGGCGTGAACTATTTCGACAGCGCCTACGTATATCACGATCAGAAAAGCGAGAGCTTTATCGCGAAGGCGTTTTCGGACGGCTACCGCGACAAGGTAAATCTCGCGACAAAATGCCCGACGTGGCACATAAAGAGCGAGGGCGATTTCGACCGTATGCTTGACGAGCAGCTTGCGCGTCTTAATACCGACCATATTGACTTTTACCTTATGCACGCGCTCGACAAGGACAGAATAAAAATCGTCGAGAAATTTAACGTAATCGACAAGCTCAACAAAGCCAAAGCCGACGGCAAAATACGTCATATCGGCTTCTCGTTCCACGACGATTTGGAAACCTTTAAAAAAATTATTGATTTTAACCCCGCGTGGGAGTTCTGTCAGATACAGCTAAACTACATAAACACCGAGTATCAGGCGGGACTTGAGGGACTTGAGTACGCGCACTCCAAGGGACTTGGCGTAGTAATAATGGAGCCGCTTCTGGGCGGAAAGCTCGCCAACCCCTCGCCTCAGGTCAGGGAAACGCTCTCGCCCGAGAAAACGCCCGTGGAGTGGGCTATGGATTTTCTCTGGAACAGAGAAGAGGTAAGTCTGCTTTTAAGCGGTATGGGCGCTATGGAGCAGGTTAAGGCGAACATAGGCTACGCCAACAATGCCGAGGCGGGAATGTTAAAAAATTCCGACCTTGAAATGCTGAGAAAAACAAAAGCCGTTTACGACACAATGGCGCTCGTTCCCTGCACAAAATGCGCCTACTGTATGCCCTGCCCGTTCGGGCTTGACATTCCCAAAACGTTCGAGGCGTACAATATGACCGCCGTAAACCGCAATCAAGCCAACGAGCTGTACAAATCTATCGAAACAAAAGCCGACAAATGCAAAAAATGCGGAAAATGCGAGCAGGTCTGTCCGCAGAGCATTAAAATAAGAGAATTTATGGCAAAAATCGCGGAATTTTTTAAATAAAATCGGGAGACAGTAATGGTTTTTTCAAGCCTGGTATTTATATGCGTGTTTTTACCGGCGGTACTGATAGCGTATAACTTATCAAAAAATATAACGTACAAAAACATAATACTTGCCGTGTCCTCGCTCATTTTTTACGCGTGGGGAGAGCCGGTATGGGTCGCGCTTCTTATAATCAGCGCCGTCACCGACTACATACACGGTCTTATTATCGACCGCTTTTACGCCACGCCCATAGCGACCGCGGCGATGGTAAGCTCGGTTATAATAAACCTCGGTATGCTCGCGGTCTTTAAATACTCGGGCTTTCTCGCGGAGAGCCTTAACGCCGCCGCGGGTCTTTCGATACCCGTACCGGAGTTCTCGCTGCCCGTGGGCATATCGTTCTACACGTTTCAGACGCTTTCGTATACGATTGATTTATACCGCGGCAAAATACACGCTCAGAAATCACTTCTGAAGTTCCTCGTATACGTTTCAATGTTTCCGCAGCTTGTCGCCGGCCCTATCGTGCGCTACAGCGACATAGCGCCGTCGCTCTCGGCGCGTTCCGTGAGCCTTAACGATATGGCGTGCGGCGTGAAGCGGTTCACGGCGGGACTTTTAAAAAAGCTCGCCCTGGCGAACACCGCCGGAAACGCCGCCTCGATGCTTCTCGACTCCGCGCGTCCGACGGTCGTTTCTTCGTGGCTTGGAATAATTTTATTCACCTTTCAGATTTATTTCGACTTCTCGGGCTACTCCGATATGGCGATAGGTATGGGACGAATGCTTGGCTTTAGGTTCAAGGAAAATTTCGATTACCCGTATATAGCAAAAAACATAACCGAGTTCTGGCACAGATGGCATATATCGCTCAGCTCGTTTTTCAGGGACTATGTATACATACCTCTCGGCGGCAACCGCTACGCGTTTGTCCGGAACCTGCTCGTCGTATGGCTCCTTACGGGACTTTGGCACGGAGCGGGGCTTAATTTTATACTCTGGGGCGTTTTCTACGGCGTTATGCTTTTAATCGAAAAAACGCTGTTTGGGGGCGTTCTCAGGAAAATCCCCTCGCCTTTATGCTATATTTACACAATGTTTATCGTAATTATCGGCTGGGCGATATTCTATTTCACCGATATATCCGCGCTTTGGACGTTTATAAAAGCCGCCTTCGGCGGCGCGCCGCTATACGACCTTACTTCCGTTTCGGCGCTCTGTACGAATTTATGGCTCTTAATTATATGCTTTATCGCGATGACGCCCGTCCCGAAAATTATTTTTAACCATATTTGCAAAACTCGCGCGAAATTCGCGCTTATAGCCGAACCCGCCGTAGTTTTCGCGGGACTGGCGTTGTGTTTTATACTGCTTGTGGGTCAGACCTACAATCCGTTTTTATACTTTAGATTTTAGGAGGCGGCGGGAATGAAAAATAAAATCTTAACGGCGGTTTTCGCGCTCTCTCTTGCCGCCTTTGTGTTTCTTGCGCTTTTCCCCGCCGGAGAAAACGGCGCTCAAAGCGAAAACCGCGAGCTTGCCTCTATGCCGGAGCTTACGGCTCAAACGGTGTTTTCGGGCGAGTTCGCCAAGGGCTTTGAAAGCTTTATAGACGACCATATCGCCTTCCGCTCGTTTTTCACGTCGCTCTCCGAAAGACTGAACGCGAAAAAGGGAATAAAAACGCCCGCCGGCAGACTCGTCTACACCGATACCGACGACGGCGCGGGTCAGACGCAGAAAACAGGGTTTCTTATCGTAAACGACAGCGTTTTCGAGATGTTCCACCGCGATTTAAGGCTTGAGGAGGAGTACGCCGCGGCGATTAACCACTATGCCGATAAATTAAACGGCGGCGTGACGGTGTACTCGGCTCTCATACCGACCGCGCTTGAGTTTGAGGAGCCTATCTACTCAAACACCGAGGATAGTCAGAAGGAAGCGATAGACTATATGGAGAGCCGCCTCGACAGCCGCGTCAAAACGGTTGACGTTTATTCCTCGCTCCTTTCTCACAAGGACGAGTATATTTTCTTCCGCACCGACCACCACTGGACGCAGCTCGGCGCATACTACGGCTACGAGGCGTTCTGCGCCGCCTCGGGAAATACGCCCGTAAGCTTGGACGCCTTCGCGCTAAACAGCATACCGGACTTTCTCGGCTCGCTTTACAAGCAGACCTCGGCGGTTGAGCTTACAGATAAGCCCGATACCATAGAATGGTACGACACGGTCGCCGGAAATGACATAAGCATTTCTATGCGCCGTTTCACAGACGGCAAAGAGGAAAAATACAGCAGTCCGATTTTTAACGAGGAATACAGCGACAGCTACCGCTTTTTCCTAAGCGGCGACAATCCGTTTGTGGAGCTGACAAATGAAAATAACCCGACGGGCAAAACGATAGTTATTGTCCGCGATTCCTTCGCGAACGCGTTCGCGCCGTGGATTATTCAAAATTACAAAAAGGTCATACTTATAGACCCCAGAGGCTATAAGGAGGATTTCGGCGCGGTGCTCGAGGAATTTAAGCCCGACGAGGTTCTCATAATGAGCTATGTTTTCTCTGCCGCGTTTGACGGCTACGGCGCGCTGCTCACCGGTTTGTACGATTAAATCTCCGCCGCCGCGCCCTGATATGTGTCCCGCTTTACCATAAGCTTGTCTATTTCGTTTAAAACGACAAACTTTTTAAGACTCCACAACGGACCTATAAGCGTATCGCGGCCGCCGTCGCCGGTAAGCCGCTGAATTACGGTTTCCTCGGGGAAAACCTCGAGCTGGCTCACAATTATATCAACGTACTCCTCAAGAGTAAGAAGCTCAAACTCGCCGCGCGCGTATTGCTCGGCGAGCTTTGTATTTTTAAGTATATGCAAAAGGTGCAGCTTTACGCAGTGCGGTCTGAGCGCCGCGACCGCGCGGGCGCTTTCAACCATCATTTCCTTCGTTTCGCCCGGGAGTCCGTCGATTAAATGGACGCAAATGTTTATGTTTCTGTCACTCAGCTTTTTATAGCCCTCCAAAAAATCCGCGTAGGTGTGGCAGCGGTTAATCCGCTCGCCCGTTTCGTCAAAAATCGTCTGCAAACCAAGCTCCACGATTAAATATGTCCGGCCGTTCAGCTCCGACAGGTATTCAAGAGCGTCGTCCTCCAGACAGTCGGCGCGCGTGGCTATGCTTATACCGACTACGCCCTCCCGCGAGAGTACCGGCTCGAACCGCTCGCGAAGCGCCGGCGCGGGCGCGTATGTATTGGTGTGCGCCTGAAAATACGGTATATATTTCGTCCCGCTCCACTTTTTACTCATTCGTTCCTTTATCTCATCAAACTGACGGAGTATGCTGTGCGCCGGATCGCCCGCGAAATCGCCGCTCCCGCTGTTCGAGCAGTAAACGCAGCCGCCGACGCCCTTTGAGCCGTCGATATTCGGGCAGGTAAAGCCCGCGTTAAGGGCAATTTTCGCGACCTTGCAGCCGAATTTTTGCTGAAGGTGATAATTCCATGTATGATAGCGCTTGTTGTCGCTTGAATACTTAAATTTATTTTCCGTTTTCATAACCATTCCCGCCTCGTCATAAGCTAAAGCCAGTATATCACACAAATACCGCAAAGGCAAGAAGC
>CAYVUD010000013.1:0-24034 GCA_964454725.1 uncultured Lachnospiraceae bacterium | reverse complement strand
TTAATGGATAAATTTGAGCTTGTGTCGGAATTTGAACCGAAGGGCGACCAGCCCGAGGCGATAAAAACGCTTGTTGAGGGAGTCGAGAGAGGCGAGAAGTTCCAGACGCTTCTTGGCGTTACCGGTTCGGGCAAAACATTTACAATGGCAAATGTTATCGCCAAGGTCAACAAGCCGACCATAGTTCTGGCGCATAATAAAACGCTTGCGGCGCAGCTTTGCAGCGAGTTCAAGGAGTTTTTCCCGAATAACTGCGTCGAGTTTTTCGTTTCCTACTACGACTATTATCAGCCGGAGGCGTATATACCCCAGACCGATACTTTTATAGAGAAAAACGCGATGACAAACGAGGAAATAGACAAGCTCCGCCACAGCGCGACATTCGCGCTCCTTGAGCGCAAGGACGTAATAATAGTCGCGAGCGTGTCGTGCATCTACGGCTTGGGCGATCCGGAGGACTACAAAAATCTTATGCTTTCGGTGCGCGTCGGAATGGAGAAGAGCAGGGAGGAGCTTTTAAAAAAGCTTGTCGCGATGCAGTACGAGCGAAACGATATAAATTTCGTGAGAAACAAATTCAGAGTCCGCGGCGACGTCGTGGAGATATTTCCGTCCAATAACGGCGAGAACGCGATACGCATTGAGTATTTCGGCGACGAAATTGAGCGCATATGCGAGGTAAACGCCGTTACGGGCGAGATAATCGGCACGCGCCGGCACGCGGTCATTTATCCCGCGTCGCATTACGTCACCACGGACGATAAGATGAAGCTCGCGCTCGCCGCAATCGAGCTTGAGATGGAGGAGCGGGTCAGGTACTTTAAGGAGCGCGATATGCTGATTGAAGCGCAGAGAATAGAGCAGCGCACGCGCTATGATTTGGAAATGATGCGGGAAATAGGCTTCTGCCAGGGCATAGAGAATTATTCGCGCCACATAAGCGGCAGAGCGCCCGGGAGCGCGCCGTTTACGCTTCTGGACTATTTCCCCGAGGACTACCTGATGATTATAGACGAGTCGCACGTTACCGTGCCGCAGGTGCGCGGAATGTACAACGGCGACAGGGCGCGGAAGGAAACGCTTATAAGGTACGGCTTCCGTCTCCCGAGCGCCGCCGACAACCGTCCGCTTAAATTCGAGGAGTTTGAGGAACGGCTCAATCAGGTAATTTTCACAAGCGCGACTCCCGCCGACTACGAAAAGGAACATTCCGGAGTCATAGTCGAGCAGGTTATCCGCCCGACAGGGCTTCTCGACCCCGTAATCACCGTAAAACCGACCGAACATCAAATCGACGATTTGATAGGCGAGATACAAAAACGCGCCGAAAAGGGCTTCAGAACGCTCGTAACGACGCTTACCAAGCGTATGGCGGAGGATTTGACCGATTATTTAAAGGAAATCGGCGTAAAGGTGACGTATATGCACTCCGACATAGCCACAATCGAGCGAACGGAGATAATAAAGGATTTGCGTCTGGGCGTTTACGACGTTCTTGTCGGAATCAATCTTCTGCGCGAGGGACTTGACATACCCGAGGTAGCGCTCGTGGCGATACTCGACGCGGACAAGGAGGGCTTTTTGAGAAGCGAAATGTCCTTGATCCAGACGGTGGGCAGAGCCGCGAGAAACGCGGAGGGCGAGGTCATAATGTACGCCGACACGGTTACAAATTCGATGAGAAACGCCATAGACGAAACGAACCGCCGCCGCGCGATTCAAAGCGAGTACAACGACAAGCACGGCATAGTGCCTCAGACGATAAAGAAGGAAATACGCGATATTATCGAGTCGATGAAGCCGGTTGAAGCGCCGAAGGACAAAACCGAGGCGGAATACAGAGAGCTTATCGCCGAGCTTACGAGCAAGATGTTTATCGCGGCGGATAATCTGGAGTTTGAAACAGCCGCCGCTCTTCGCGACAAAATAAGAAAACTTGAAAAGGAAATGATGTAAATGGATTACGAGCTTATTGTTAAGGCGGTAGATATAATTAAATCAAAAATTCTCACGCCCGTTATATATATGTCGGACCACGGCGACTGGGTGGAGTTTATATGCTTCTGCGACGGCAAGGTCGAAATGCGGACGCTCTACGAAGCCGAGAACGAGGTAAAGGAGCTTATCGGCAGAGATGCCGAAATCGTCGATATACGCGAATTTTCCGAGTCGGAGAGGGTCGATATAATAGCGCGGTGCGAGCCGGTTCATTCCGAAAGCCCTCTTATAGAGAAGCTGTTTGAGGCGTCGATGCTTACGGACTATCAAAACCTGATAAACGAAAAGCGCGATATGCTTATAAGACGGAAGGAAAGCGGAAGCTGCTACATTCAATAGAGCGGCGGATTTGATTTTTATTTTAAGGAAGGACAAAAATGGCAAAGGATATTGTAATTAAGGGCGCGCGGGAGCATAACCTTCAAAATATTGATTTAACCATACCGAGAGAAAAGCTCGTTGTGCTGACGGGACTTTCCGGCTCGGGAAAATCGTCTTTGGCGTTTGACACAATTTACGCCGAGGGTCAAAGACGCTACGTCGAGTCGCTTTCGTCGTACGCGAGAATGTTTTTGGGACAAATGGAAAAACCGGAGGTTGACTACATCGACGGACTTTCGCCCGCGATAAGCATTGACCAGAAAACAACGTCGAAAAATCCGCGCTCGACAGTCGGAACGGTTACGGAAATTTACGACTATTTAAGACTTCTCTACGCGCGCGTCGGTATTCCTCACTGCCCCAAATGCGGCAAGGAGATAAAGCGCCAGTCCATTGACCAAATCGTGGATCGGGTAATGGCGTTGGGCGAGGGCGTGAGAATACAGATTTTAGCGCCGGTCGTGCGCGGTAAAAAGGGCGAGCATAAAAAGGTGTTTGAAACCGCGAAAAAGAGCGGCTACGTCCGCGTGAGAGCCGACGGCGAAATGTACGATTTGAGCGAGGATATAGAGCTTAAAAAGACGTTTAAGCACAATATCGAGATAGTCATAGACAGAATTGTAATAAAAGAAAATATCATACAGCGCCTTACCGACTCTCTCGAAACGGCTCTTTCTCTTACCGGCGATATAGTTATGGTGGACATAATAGACGGCGAAACGCTTACGTTCAGCCAAAACTACGCTTGCGACGACTGCGGTATAAGCCTGCAGGAGCTTTCGCCGCGTCTGTTCTCCTTCAACAACCCGCTCGGAGCCTGCGATAAGTGCGACGGTCTGGGCGCTATACCTATGATTGACCCCGACTTGGTAATCGCGGACGAGGATTTGAGCCTTTTGGAGGGCGCGATTTTCGCGAGCGGCTGGAACAACGCCAAGTCCGAGGACAGTATGGCGCATATGTATTTCACCGCGCTCGCCAATCACTGCGGCTTTGACATAAACACGCCGTATAAGGACTTGCCGGAGGATATAAAAAATATTATTCTCTACGGCACGAACGGCGAGAAAATAAAAATGGAATATAACCGAGGCTACGGCGATGGCTTTTATATGATGCCGTTTGAGGGCATTATAACCAACCTTGAGCGCCGTTACCGCCACCCCAATTCCGAGTACGCGAGACACGATTTGGAGCGTTATATCAACAACGTCAAATGCTCAAAATGCCGCGGCGCGCGTTTAAACGACGAGGTTTTGGCGGTAACGGTCGGCGGTATGAACATTTACGAGCTGACCTGCCTGCCGATAAGACAGGAAATGGAGTTTATAAACGGTCTGCGGCTCACCGATACCGAAATGATGATCGCCTCGCAGATTATAAAGGAAATAAAGGCGAGGCTTCAGTTTCTTTTGGACGTAGGGCTTGACTATCTGACGCTTTCCCGCTCGTCCGGCACTCTCTCGGGCGGCGAGGCGCAGAGAATACGTCTGGCGACGCAGATAGGTTCGGGACTTATGGGGGTTTTGTATATCCTCGACGAGCCGAGTATAGGACTTCACCAGCGCGACAACGACCGCCTTATAGGGACATTAAAGCACCTGCGGGATTTGGGCAACACCGTTATTGTTGTTGAACACGACGCCGACACAATGTACGCCGCCGACCATATCATCGACATCGGCCCGGGCGCGGGGATACACGGCGGCAGGGTAGTGGGCGAGGGAACCGTCGAGGACTTAATTAAGTCGCCCGAATCCGTTACCGG
Organism: uncultured Lachnospiraceae bacterium; assembly: GCA_964454725.1. Classification (GTDB taxonomy): domain Bacteria; phylum Bacillota; class Clostridia; order UBA1381; family UBA1381; genus JALEPO01. The sequence continues at coordinate 19,887 of CAYVUD010000013.1, read as the reverse complement.
AAAATACCTGAGCGGCGAGCTTAAAATCGAAATACCGAAAAAACGCCGCAAGCCCGCGGGCTGGATAGAGGTAAAGGGCGCGAAGGAAAATAATCTCAAAAACATAGACGTCAGGTTCCCGACAGGAGTTTTTACGTGCGTGACCGGAGTTTCCGGCTCGGGGAAATCGTCCTTGGTGAATGAAATTCTCTACAAGCGTCTGGCGCACGACTTAAACCGCGCCCACACCCACGCGGGAGCGCATAAAACGATTACGGGCATAAAACAGCTTGACAAGATAATCGATATAAACCAGTCCCCCATAGGCAGAACGCCGCGTTCAAACCCCGCGACGTACACAAACGTGTTCAACGATATACGCGAGGTGTTCGCGTCAACCAACGAGGCGAAAATACGCGGCTATAAGTCGGGACGCTTCAGCTTCAACGTAAAGGGCGGACGCTGCGAGGCGTGTACCGGCGACGGCATAAAGAAAATAGAAATGCACTTTTTGGCTGACGTGTACGTTCCGTGCGAGGTCTGCAAGGGCAAGCGTTACAACCGCGAAACGCTCGAGGTCAAATACAAGGGCAAAAATATATATGAGGTGCTTGAAATGACGGTTGACGAGGCTGTGGAGTTTTTCGCCAATCTTCCGAAGATAAGCCGCAGGCTTCAAACGCTTCAGGAGGTCGGACTGGGCTACGTCAAGCTCGGTCAAAGCTCCACGACGCTCTCCGGCGGCGAGGCGCAGAGAGTAAAGCTCGCCGCGGAGCTTTCAAAGCGCGGCACCGGAAAAACCATATATATCCTCGACGAGCCTACAACCGGTCTGCACACGGCGGACGTACACAAGCTTGTCGAGGTTCTCAACAGGCTTGTTGAGGGCGGAAACACGGTAATCGTAATCGAGCATAACCTCGACGTTATAAAAACCGCCGACTATATCATAGACCTCGGTCCCGAGGGCGGCGAGAACGGCGGAACGGTCATAGCCGCGGGAACGCCCGAGGAGGTCGCGAAGGTTAAAACGTCGTACACGGGACAATATTTGAAGAAAATACTGAAATAAATGCTTGACAAACTCAAAAATCAATGTTAGAATATTTTAAAGCGATGAAAAAGACAGTAGCAGCAAACAAAGGTTAAAAGAGATGAAATACCGCGGCTGTAAGTATTTCTTAATCGGTTTGCCGTGAACACCACTTTGGAGCAGTGCGCCGAAAAAGCAGTTGATTAAGCGTACCGCAGGTCTGCGATAAAGACGAAATGAGTTAAACATCAAGGTGGAACCGTGTATTTGAATTTAATGCACCCTTGAAAAGCGCTTGGGCTTTTTAAGGGTGCTTTTGTATTAAAGAAAGGAAGAAGAAAAATGAAGGTAATTTACAATGACGGAACGGTAAAGGAATGTGAAAAGGAGGAGGAGCTTCATATAATCCGCCATACCGCGGCGCATATTATGGCTCAGGCGATTAAGCGCCTTTATCCTCACGCGGATTTCGCGTACGGTCCGGCGAACGAAAAGGGCTTTTATTATGACGTTGATTTGGGCGATACCAAATTGAGCGACGAGGATTTGCAGAACATCGAAAAGGAAATGAAGAAAATCGTAAAGGAAAATCTTCCGATACGTCCCTCCATACTTCCGCGCGACGAGGCGATAGCGCTTATGGAGAGCCGCGGCGAAAAATATAAGGTTGAGCATATAGGCGACCTTGCCGACGACGCGCCGATAAGCTTCTACACGCAGGGAGAGTATGTCGATATGTGCGTCGGTCCGCATTTATGCTATACAAAGGGCTTAAAGGCGTTTAAAATTATGGGTCAGTCGGGAGCGTACTGGAAAAACGACAAGAACAATACTATGCTCACCCGAATTAACGGCACCGCTTTCGCGACACAGCAGGAGCTTGACGATTACCTCGTGCTTCTCGCCGAGGCGGAGAAGCGCGACCACCGCAAAATAGGCAAGGAAATGGGACTGTTTATGATGAGCGAGGAGGCTCCCGGGTTCCCGTTCTTCCTTCCGAAGGGTATGGCGCTTAAAAACGCCTTAATAGATTACTGGCGCGAAATCCACACAAGAGAAAACTACGTCGAGGTCTCGACTCCGCTTATTATGAACAGACATCTCTGGGAAACGAGCGGACACTGGGATCATTACAAGGACAATATGTATTCCACGATAATCGACGACGACGTCTATTGCGTAAAGCCGATGAACTGCCCGGGCGGAGTTATGGTTTACGCGTCGAAGCCGCACAGCTACCGCGAGCTGCCGATGCGCGTCGGCGAGCTTGGCATAGTTCACCGCCACGAGCTGAAGGGCGCGCTGCACGGTCTGTTCCGCGTGCGCTGCTTTACGCAGGACGACGCGCATATCTTTATGCGCCGCGAACAGATTACCGACGAGATAATAGGCGTTGTTCACCTTATAAACGAGGTTTACACCAAATTCGGATTTAAGTATTTCATAGAGCTTTCGACGCGTCCGGAGGACAGTATGGGCAGCGACGAGGACTGGGAGGCGGCGACCGAGGGTCTTAAGACGGCGCTTGAAAAGCTCAAGCTGCCGTATGTCATAAACGAGGGCGACGGCGCGTTCTACGGTCCGAAGATAGATTTCCACCTCGAGGATTCGCTCGGCAGAACGTGGCAGTGCGGAACAATTCAGCTTGATTTCCAAATGCCCTTAAACTTTAACCTTGAATATGTTGACGAGCGCGGCGAAAAGGAAAGACCGATTATGATCCACCGCGTATGCTTCGGCTCGATTGAGCGGTTTATCGGAATACTCACCGAGCATTATGCCGGCAAATTCCCCGTATGGCTCGCGCCGACGCAGGCGAAGGTGCTTCTCGTTTCGGAGAAATTCGAGGATTACGGCAAAAAGGTATACGAAGCCTTGAGAAACGCCGGAGTGCGCTGCGAGTTCGACGACAGAAACGAAAAAATAGGCTACAAGATACGGGAAGCGCAAATGGTAAACCGCATACCGTATATGATAGTTATCGGTCAGAAGGAAGAGGACGAGGGTACCGTTTCGGTACGCCACCGCGACGGCAACCGGACGGAAACAATGGCTTTGGACGAGTTTATAACGTCGATAAAGGAAGAAATAGCGGCGCGTAAGTAACGCGAAATTACTCCCCGGCATACTATACATTTGTCGGGGGTGATTTTTATGCGGCTGGGAATGAAAAGACGGCGCGGCGGACTGCCGGCCTTTATATCGGTTGCGCTGCCGCTCGCGATATTCGCGCTGTCGGTATTTATCGCCAAACGCCTTGAACCGGCGTTTGTGACGGAAGCGCGCTCATACGCCAATACAATGGTAACCTACGCGATTGAAGAGGCGGTAAACGAAACGCTTTCAAACGGAGATTATTCAAAGACCTCCGCCGCCGCGAGCGAGGGCGGAGTAACCTCCGTCGAGGCGGACACGGTTAAAATAAACAGGCTCAAATCCGAGCTTACATCGAAAATTCAGGACAACGTGGCTCAAAAATGCAAGGGAAAAATCTATATCCCCTTGGGCAGCGCGTCGGGACTTTACATACTTTCGGGACTCGGTCCCAAAATACCGCTGTCGGTTTCGCCGGCGGCGACAGTAAACACCGGATACCGCGAAAGCTTCGAGCCGGCGGGAATAAATCAGGTACGCCACAGCGTAAGCATAAATGTTGACGTACAGATGCGCTACTCGGGATATATGCTTGACGAATGTGAAATAATAAACACGGACGTACCCGTGCTTGAAACGGTAATAGCGGGAGCCGTACCGAATTATTACGGCGGAATGGGAATTGTGACAGAGGAAGGATCGGACAAATGGAAAACGCGAAACAGCGAATTGACGAATTAACCGAACGGCTTAATTATCATAATCATAAGTATTACGTGGAGGACAATCCGGAAATTTCGGATTTTGAGTTTGACGCGATGCTCGTCGAGCTTGAAAAGCTTGAAGCGGAGTATCCGCGCTATAAAAGACCGGATTCGCCCACAATGCGCGTGGGCGGCGAGCCGGTCAAGGGCTTTGGGGAGGTCAGGTTTGAGGTTCCTATGCTAAGTCAGCAGAAGGCGTTTTCAAAAGAGGAAATACTCGATTTTGACAAGCGCGTGCGCGATATTGTACCGAATGTCGAGTATGTGGTTGAACAGAAAATCGACGGACTGTCGGTTTCTCTCGAATACGTTGACGGCATATTTACGCGCGGCTCGACAAGAGGCGACGGCATAACCGGCGAGGACGTCACCGAAAACCTCAAAACGATACGCGCGATACCGCTCAGATTAAAGGACGATATACCGTTTTTGGAGGTTCGCGGCGAGGTCTTTATGCCGCACAAGAGCTTTGAAAGGATTAACGATATGCTCGAGGCTCAGGAGCTGCCGCCGTTCGCGAATCCGCGAAACGCCGCCGCCGGCTCACTGCGTCAGCTCGACTCCAAAATTACCGCCAAGCGAAATCTCGACATTTTCATTTTCAATATTCAGAGGATACGCGGCAGGGAAATAAAAACGCATATAGAGGGACTGGAGTTCCTGCAAACGCAGGGCTTTAAGACAATTCTCGATAAGGAAAAATACAAAACGATCGAAGCGGCATACGAACGCGTCCTGAAAATCGGCGAGGAAAGAGGCGGTCTGTATTTTGACATTGACGGCGCGGTCATAAAGGTAAACGACCTCGCGTCGCGCGAAATTCTCGGCGAAACCGCGAAGTTCCCGAAATGGTCCATAGCCTATAAATATCCCGCCGAAAAGCAGACTACCGTTATACGCGACATTAAGGTTCAAGTCGGCAGAACGGGCGTTCTTACGCCGCTCGCGATACTCGACACCGTGCGTATAGCCGGCTCCAACGTGTCGCGCGCGACGCTCCACAATATCGACTATATTCGCGATAAGGATATTCGCGTAGGCGACACTGTCGTTATCGAAAAGGCGGGAGATATTATTCCGGCGGTAGTGGAGGTAATAAAGGAGAAGAGAACCGGAAACGAAACCGAGTTCAATATGCCCGAACGCTGTCCCGCGTGCGGCGCGGAGACGGTACGCGAGGAGGGCGAGGCGGCGTATCGCTGTACGGGCGTCAACTGTCCGGCGCAAAGACTTCGTAACATCATTCATTTTGTTTCGAGAACCGCGATGGATATAGACGGTCTTGGTCCGTCCATTATAGAGCAGATGCTCGAACGCAAATTAATAGAAACGGCAGCCGATTTATACTATATCGACCCCGCCGATATTGCCGATATGGACAAGATGGGGGAGAAATCGGCGCAAAACCTTATAAACGCGCTTGAAAAATCGAAAACGAACCCGCTCTACCGCCTTATTAACGCGTTCGGCATACGTCATATAGGCGAAAAGGCGGCAAAAAGTCTCGCCAAACGCTATAAAACGCTTGACGCTCTGCGTTCGGCGACGGTCGAGGATTTGACGGCGATAGACGACGTCGGCGAAAAAACGGCGGTTTCCGCGGTGCGCTTTTTTGAGGAACCGCAGAATATCGCGTTTATAGAGCGGTTGGAGAAAGCCGGAGTAAACTGCGTTGACGAAAACGAGCTTGTCGAAAACAGGTTCGGCGGAAAGACGTTCGTGCTTACCGGAACGCTCTCAAAATACACGAGAGCCGAAGCGTCGGCGATAATCGAAAGGCTCGGCGGAAAAACCTCGTCGAGCGTTTCAAAAAAGACCGATTACGTTCTCGCCGGCGAGGAGGCGGGGAGCAAGCTTGACAAGGCGCGAAAGCTCGGTGTTACGGTTATCGGCGAGGACGAGTTCGAGGATATGGTAAAATAATTTCTTCGTATCGGAGGATAAAAAATGTTGGAAAAAGCAAAACAAATAAAGGACGAGCTTACGGAAATCAGGAGAACGCTCCACAAAACTCCCGAAACGGATTTCGCGGAGGTCAAAACCTCCGCGTATATCCAAAAAAAGCTCGCCGAATACGGCATACCGTTTGAAATAAAGGCTGTAACCGGAATATCGGCGCTGATTAGCGGCGAAAGGTCCGGCAAAACCGTGCTTTTACGCGCCGATATGGACGGACTCCCGATAAAGGACGAAAGCGGCTTTGAGGTCGTTTCCGAGCGCGAGGGATATATGCACGCGTGCGGACACGACGTTCACGCGGCGTGTCTTTTGGGCGCGGCGAAGCTCCTGAACGATATGAAAAAAGAGCTGAACGGAAACGTAAGGCTTATTTTTCAGCCCGCCGAGGAAGGTGAGGGCGGCGCGCTGCCTATGATTAACGAGGGCGTTATGGAGGACCCGAGGGTTGACGGCGCGTTCGCGCTTCACGTTGAGCCGCTGGAGCCGACAGGGAACATTCAGGTTAAAAACGGCTCGATTATGGCGTCGCCGGACGACTTTGAAATTGTGATACGCGGCACTGGCGGTCACGGCGCGTATCCCGAAAAGTGCGTAAATCCGCTCTCCGTATGCGCGGCGATACTCGAAAAGTACCACACGCTCGCGAGAGATTACAATCTGCCGTGTGTTGTCACGATTTGCTCGATAAACGGCGGAACCTGCCGCAACGCCGTCCCCGACACAGCCGTTATGACCGGCACCGCGCGTTCGATTGACCCCGTAACGCGCAAACAGCTTGTCGGACTTTTGGAAAGCATCGCCGGCAACACGGCAAAGGATATGGGCGCGGAGGCTGTATTTAATTTTAACGTGCTGTTTCCGCCGGTCGTGAATAATGACAAAATGAACGAAATAGTAATAAAAAGCGCCAAAAAGCTCGGTCTGGGCGTTACGACGCTCCGGAGAGCGTCGATGGCGGGGGACGATTTCGCGTATTTTTGCGAGCGCGTTCCGTCCTCGTATTTTAAGCTTGGGGTGGGGAATACCGACGTCGGCGCGGTTTATCCGATACACAGTCCCAAATTTATCGCCGACGAAAACGCTCTCCCGATAGGCGCGGCGATTATGGCGCAGGCGGCAATCGAATTTTTAAACGATTAGCCAGCCGTAATAATTTTACGCGAACGGGGAGGCGGTTTTATTGAAATTTTTGGAAAGACCAAACCTGCCGAACAAGCGCGCGGGGAGCGTTATCGTCGATTACAGAACGGCAAAAACGTCCCTAAAAGCGCTTGAACGCTTGGGTATAAATGTTATTTTATCGTGCGGGATACCGTCGCTTAATAAGGCGGTCCGCGGACATACGGATATGATGATACATCATTTGGGCGGCGGCAGATTTGTGTGCGCGATTGAGGCATACGAATATTTCAAACGCGAGCTGTCCGGCGCGGAAATAATAAAAGGCTCAAAAGCGCTTAACGCGAAATATCCCGCCGATATTGCGTATAACGCCGCCGCCGTCGGCGATTTTCTCATCTGTAACGCCGCTTACACGGATAAGGAGATACTTGGCGCGTACGGCGGCGGGAAAATCTTAAACGTAAAGCAGGGCTACGCCAAATGCGGCGTGTGCGTTGTTTCGGATAACGCCATAATAACCTCCGACGGCGGAATTTACAAAACGGCGCTCGAGAACGGCATAGACGCTCTTAAAATAACAGAAGGAGATATAAGACTCGACGGAATGAATTACGGCTTTATAGGCGGCGCGTCGGGGCTTATAGCGAACGATACGCTCGCGATAAACGGAAATATAAAAAAGCATCGCGACTCCGGCGCGATAATTGAATTTTGCGAAAAGCACGGTGTGGAAACGCTCTCTTTAAACGACGGCGATATTGAGGACATAGGCTCGATTATACCAATATCCGAAGGATAAGCGGCGCTCTCCGCTTTGTATATCTTTGAGTTTACTTCGGAACGAAAAAAACAGCCCGCGCCGCGATTTTTAAATCGCGCCCGCAAAGCTGCCCTTTACCGTTATGACTTAAAAGCAATCAGACTGCGCGCTGAACCTTTCCGCTGCGAAGGCAGCGTGTGCAGACGTTTACTGATTTAACGCCGCCGTTTACGACAGCTCTGACCTTTCTTACGTTCGGCTTCCAAGCTCTGTTCGATCTTCTGTGCGAGTGGCTGACCTTAATACCGAAGGACACGCCCTTGCCGCAAATATCGCATTTTGCCATTTCTTAGCACCTCCTGACATATTCGTTAAAACATCAAGAGATATTCTAACACAACTTAAAAAATTTTGCAAGAGTTTTGAGTATTTTTTTTGAAAAAAATCAAAATTTTTTTGATTAAACGCGGCTTGTTGGTAAATTATAATAAAAAAATAGATATTTTTATTGAAAAATATAGTTAAATAATGTATAATGATAATAATAGCGAGTTTTTAACTTAAGAAAGGATACGCGAGAAGATGACGGAAAGCGGATTTACAATACCATTAACCAAAATAATAGAGGAATTTGAGCTTGAAAAAATTTACGAAACGAAGGATATTGACTCTGTAATCATAGCTACCGCCGACGTGAACCGTCCGGGGCTGCAAATGGTCGGATTTTTCGATTATTTCGACAGTCAGCGCATAGAGATAATGGGAAAGGTGGAGTTTACGTATCTCGAGCAATTTACCTCGGACGAACGTACGGCGAGGCTTGAGAAATTTTTCAGCTACCGTTTCCCCGCGCTCGTTATAACGCGCGGACTTCAGATTTTCCCCGAAATGCTCGAGGCGGCGGAAAAATACAATATTCCGATTTTGCGTACCGAGCAGGGGACCTCTGCGTTTATGAGCGCGATTATAAGCTACTTAAACGTCCAGATCGCGCCCAGACGCACGCGCCACGGTGTTCTTGTCGAGGTTTACGGCGAGGGCATATTGATTTTGGGCGAGAGCGGAGTCGGAAAGAGCGAGGCGGCGATAGAGCTTGTAAAGCGCGGACACAGACTCGTCGCGGACGACGCGGTTGAGATTAAGCGCGTTTCGGATAAGACGCTTGTCGGCTCGTCGCCCGATATTATCCGTCACTTTGTCGAGCTTCGCGGTATAGGAATTATCGACGTTAAGGAGATTTTCGGAATAGGCGCGGTAAAGGATACGGAAAATATAAATATGATTATCCACCTCGAGCCGTGGGAGGACGGAAAGCAGTACGACAGACTCGGTATGGTTGACGAGTATACAAACATTATGGGTATAAACATACCGTCGCTTACGATTCCCGTAAAGCTCGGACGCAATCTCGCGGTTATTATAGAGGTCGCGGCGATGAACAACCGCCAGAAGCGTATGGGCTACAACGCGGCTGTCGAGCTTAACAACAGGCTTATGCAGCAAATGGAGGAGCAGCTAAAGCTCCAGTAGCGCGAATTATACGCGTCGAAACGGAATATACTTAACAGACCGAGGCTTTTTTGGGAGAGCGGAATGGATATAAAAAAAATAAGCGAAATCGCCGTAAATGTTAAATTCGGCGAGGAAATGAAAAATCACACCACGTTTAAAATCGGCGGTCCGGCGGACGCCTTCGTAAGCGCCGAGAGCGCCGAGGAAATACGCGCGGTTCGCGGCTTTTGCCGCGAAAACGGAGTTCCCTGCCTTATTATGGGCAACGGCTCGAATATGCTTGTAAGCGACAAGGGCATACGCGGAGTTGTTTTGCGGGTGGGAAACGCGATGTCGGACTGCCGCGCGGACGGCGAAACGGTATACGCCGAGGCGGGCATACTGATGTCGGCGCTGGCGAAACGTATTTTGGAAGCGTCGCTTACCGGCTTTGAGTTCGCGTCGGGAATACCGGGAACGCTCGGCGGCGGAATATATATGAACGCCGGCGCTTACGGCGGCGAGCTGAAGGATATAATCGAGGAAGTAACGTATATAGACGAAAATAACGAGATAAAGACCGCGAAAAACGCGGAGCTTGGTTTCGGCTACCGCCGCAGTATGTTTGAAACGGGCAATTACGTTATACTTTCGTGCAAAATGAAGCTGAAGCGCGGAAACCGTAACGAAATAAAGGCGCTTATGGCGGAGTACGCCCAAAGGCGAAACGACAAGCAGCCCATATCTATGCCCTCGGCGGGCAGCACGTTTAAGCGCCCCGAGGGATATTTCGCGGGAAAGCTTATTCAGGACGCGGGACTTATGGGCTATACGGCGGGCGGAGCGCGGGTGAGCGAAAAGCACGCCGGATTTGTCGTGAATAAAGGCGGCGCGTCCGCGAAGGACGTGCTTGACGTGATAGAACACGTTCAAAAAACCGTGGAGGAAAAATTCGGAGTACGTCTTGAGCCGGAGGTTAAATTTGTAGGTGAAAAATAGAGGGGATAAATTATGCAATACACGATCGTGACGGGAATGTCAGGCTCGGGGAAAACCCGCGTCATAAGGTATCTTGAGGATATGGGCTATTTCTGCATAGACAATATGCCGCCTATGCTCATACCGAAATTTTCGGAAATGCTCACGTCCGTAAACGGAAAATTCAACAATGTCGCGCTTGTCGTGGACATACGCGTCGGCGATATGATAAACGAGCTTTTGGAGCAGATAAAAATTTTGAAAAAAGGCGGCTTCGACTGCCGCCTTTTGTATCTTGACGCGGACGACGAAACGCTCGTAAAGCGTTATAAGGAAACGCGCCGCCAGCACCCCTTGGAGGATAACGCCAACGGACTTTTGAGCGCCATACAAAAGGAGCGTAAAATGCTTGAAAAGCTCTACGCGGCGGCGGATTACGTCATCGACACCTCGCGCGATACAAACCAGACGCTTCTGAAAAAGCTAAAGGAAATATATTCGGGCGGCGAAAAGCAGAGCCTTACGATAACGGTTATGGCGTTCGGCTTTAAGTACGGAATACCGCTTGACGCCGATTTGGTATTCGACGTCCGCTGCTTTCCCAACCCGTTTTACATTGACGAGCTAAAGCATAAGACCGGAAACGACAAGGAGGTTCAGGATTATGTCCTGAGCTTTCCCACGGCGGTGGAATTTCTGGAAAAGCTCGAGGATATGATGAAATTTATGATACCTCTGTATATCGAGGAGGGCAAAGTATCTCTTACGATAGCCATAGGCTGCACCGGCGGCAAGCATCGCAGCGTAACTATGACCGACAAGCTTGCCGAACGCCTGAAAAAAGACGGCTATGAGGTCAATACGTCATACAGGGATATGGGCAGAGAGTAACGGTTGAGTAAAATCGCCCATATTACCGCTCAGAGAGGGAAACGCTATGGATTTTGATATGAAGGTAGTCGCGATAGGCGGAGGAACGGGTCTTTCCACTATGCTGCGGGGTTTGAAGCTACATACGGGCAATATAACGGCTATAGTTACCGTCGCGGACGACGGCGGTTCCTCGGGAGTCCTCAGAGACGATTTGGGTATGCTCCCGCCGGGCGACGTACGCAACTGCGTAAGCGCGCTCGCGGAGGTCGATCCGGATCTCGGCGAGCTTTTGAATTTTCGCTTTAAAGAGGGGAGCCTGAGCGGACACACGCTCGGGAATATCATACTTGCCGCGCTTAACGAAACCTCGCCGAGCTTTGACGAGGCGGTTAAAAAATTCTGCCGTATGACGAGCATTGTCGGAACGGTTTTTCCGGTGACGAACGAGAATATACGGCTGAGCGCGCTTTTGGAGGACGGCAGCCGTATTGACGGCGAGTCGCGTATAGGCGTGCACAGAGAGAATAACGGAATAGAAAGGGTGTTCCTCACGCCTTGCCGCCCCAAGGCGGTTGAGGGCGCGCTGAAGGCGATAAAAAACGCGGACGTTATAGTTCTCGGTCCCGGGAGCCTTTATACGAGCATAATACCGAATTTGCTCGTTGACGGCATTTCCGACGCGATTGCGGAAAGCGGAGCCTTAAAGATTTACGTATGCAACATTATGACGCAGGCGGGCGAAACGGAGGGGTATACGCTAAGCGGACACTTGGAGGCGATAGAACGCCATTCCTACAAGGGAATAGCGGACGTTGTAATAGCCAATAACGGTGTAATTCCCGAGAGTCTAAGGCTTAAATACGCAAAGGAGTACGCTAATATCGTGCCGATAGACGCGGAGAAGATAATGGATCGCTCGTCGGTTCTTCAGGGCAATCTTCTGCTTATCAGGAATGAGAAAATACGCCATAATTTCAGCCGTCTGTCGAGAACCATTATACAGATTGCGAAAACGAGAGGATTGAACTGATGTCATTTTCATCGGATATAAAGGAAAAGCTTGTGAAAATACCGTTCGACTGCCCTAACTGCGCCGCCGCGGAAACGGCGGGAATGTTAAGAATATCCGGCAGACTTTCGGGGGACAAAATAAAATTCGCGACCGAAAACCGCGCCGTCGCCGGCAGGCTGGAGCGCGATATTGCCGAGGGCTTCGGAATTTGCGCGCCGGCGCGCGAAAAGGACGGCGCGAAGGCGTATCAGATAGTCATAGAGGATATTTTCGCGGTAGAGAATATAGAGGAGCGCGTAACGGCGGGTGATATTACGCCGTTTTCGTGTTGCCGCGCCTCGTTTGTGAGGGGCGCGTTTCTCGGCGGCGGTTCGGTGTCAAACCCCGAGAAAAACTATCATCTTGAGTTTGACGCCCGCGGCGGGAGCGAAGCGGAGCTTTTGCGCGATACGCTCAAAGCGGACGGCTTCGCTTCAAAGATTACCTACCGCAAGGGACGCTATGTCGTATACGTCAAGGAATGTGAAACAATAGCGGATATTTTGGGCTATATCGGCGCGGGAAAGAGCGCCTTGGAGATGTTTACGATACAGATAGAGAAGGAAATGCGAAACCGCGTAAACCGCCGCGTAAACTGCGAGAACGCCAACGCTGACAAGGCGGCGCGCGCGTCGGGACGCCACCTTTTCGCGATACGCAAAATCGCGGCGGCGAAAAAGCTTGACAAGCTGCCCGAAACGCTTCGGGAGATAGCGGAGCTGAGAATGGAATATCCCGAGGACAGCCTAAAGGAGCTGGGCGAAAAGACGAACCCGCCAATAGGAAAGTCGGGCGTAAACCACAGGCTCAACAGGATTTTGGAGTTCGCGGATAATTTATAAAGGAGGGAGCGCAAAATGAATTTCTGTCATTTGCACACGCATACCGAATACAGTCTTTTGGACGGCGAGGCGAGCGTTAAAAAGCTGATAGCGCGCGTTAAAGAGCTTGGTATGACCTCCTGCGCGATAACCGACCACGGCGCGATGTACGGAGTCGCGGATTTTTACCGCGAGGCGAAGGCGCAGGGTATTCACCCCGTAATCGGCTGCGAGGTATACGTCGCGCCCCGAACGCGTTTTGATAAGATACACGATATTGACAACAAGACGAGCCATCTGATACTTTTAGCCGAAAATCAGACGGGCTATAAGAACCTGATATATATGGTGAGCAAGGGCTATATCGAGGGCTTTTACTATAAGCCGAGAATCGATTTCGACCTTATGCGCTCTCACGGCGAGGGCATAATCGCGCTCAGCGCGTGTATAGCGGGCGAGGTGCCGAAGGCGCTCCTCGCGGGTGATTACGAAAGGGCGAAAGCGACGGCTCAAAAATATATAGATGTGTTCGGCAAAGACAACTATTTTATAGAAATTCAGGACCACGGCATCGCGGAGCAAAAACGCATAATTCCCGAGCTTATAAAGCTTTCGGAGGAATTGGGCGTGGGACTTGTCGCCACGAACGACATACATTACCTCAAAAAAGAGGACGCGAAATATCAGGACGTCCTGATGTGCATACAAATGGAAAAAACCGTAGACGACCCGAACAGAATGAGGTTTGAAACGGAGGAATTTTATATAAAATCGCCCGAGGAAATGGCGGAGCTGTTCAAATACGCGCCTCAGGCGATAGAGAATACGCAAAAAATCGCGGACAGATGCCGCGTCGAGTTCGATTTCGGCGCGCGCCATTTGCCGGCTTTTGACGTGCCGGACGGCAAGGACGCGTTCGCCTATCTTCGCGAATTATGCGAGGACGGTCTGAAAAAACGCTATGACCCCGTTACGGACGAGCTTAAGAAGCGTCTTGACTACGAGCTGGGCGTAATAAAAAATATGGGCTTCGTGGACTATTTCCTTATAGTCTGGGATTTTATACATTTCGCCCGCGAAAACGGCGTTATGGTAGGACCCGGAAGAGGCAGCGCGGCGGGAAGCGTCGTCGCGTACACGCTCGGCATAACGAAGGTCGATCCGATAAAATACAACCTTATTTTTGAAAGGTTTCTTAACCCCGAGCGCGTGAGTATGCCGGATATCGACATCGACTTCGCGCCCGAGGGAAGGCAGAAGGTAATAGACTACGTTGTCGAGAAGTACGGCGAGGAACAGGTGGCGCAGATTGTGGCGTTCGGAACGCTTAAGGCGAAGCTTGCCGTCCGCGACGTCGGGCGCGCTTTAAATATACCGTATGCCGACGTTGACAGAGTCGCGAAGCTGATACCGTTCGACCCGAAGATGACGATAGACAAGGCGCTTGACATAAGCGGCGAGCTTAGAGCCGCGTATGAGGGCGATGAGCGCATACACGAGCTTATAGACACCTCGCGCGCCCTTGAGGGACTGCCGCGCCACACGTCCACACACGCGGCGGGAGTCGTTATAACGAGCGAGCCAATCGTAAACTACGTGCCGCTGCAGCTCAACAACGAAAATTTCGTTACGACGCAGTTTACCAAGGACACCGTAGAGAGTCTGGGACTTTTAAAAATGGATTTTCTCGGACTTAGGAACCTGACGGTAATAGAGAACGCGGTTAAAATAATCGAGAAAAACCGCGGCGTAAAGCTTGACATAGACGCCATAGACTATACCTGCCCCGAGGTTTACGAGCTTATCTCCTCCGGCAATACCGACGGTGTTTTTCAGCTCGAGAGCGCCGGAATGAAATCGTTTATGCAGGAGCTTCGCCCCGATTCGTTCGAGGACATAATAGCCGGTATCGCGCTTTACCGCCCGGGACCTATGGAGCAAATTCCAAGATATATAGCGAATAAGAAAAATCCCGAAAGAATAACCTACAAGCACCCGCTTCTGGAAAATATCCTAAATGTGAGCTACGGCTGTATGGTGTATCAGGAACAGGTGCTTGAAATTGTGCGCGCGCTGGCGGGATATTCGCTCGGCAAAGCCGACCAGCTAAGGCGCGTTATCAGCAAGAAAAAGGCGGATCAAATGCTTGCGGAGCGCCGGAATTTCATATACGGCAGCGAGGACGGCGAGATTCCCGGCTGCGTTAAAAACGGCATTGACGAGAAAACGGCGATAGCGATTTTTGACGAAATAAACGATTTCGCCAATTACGCCTTCAATAAATCTCACGCCGCCGCTTACGCGGTAGTCGCGTACCAGACCGCGTATTTAAAGACGTTTTATCCGGTTGAGTTTATGGCGGCGCTGATTTCGAGCGTTGACGATTTGGATAAGATAAACCATTACATCGTAAACTGTTCCGAAATGGGTATAGACCGTTTGCCTCCCGACGTCAACAAGAGCGAGGATACCTTTACCGTAGAGGGGAACGGCATACGCTTCGGACTTTCGGCTGTAAAAAACGTCGGAAGAACGCTTATAGTAAACCTTGTTTCGGAGCGCGAGCGAAACGGCAAATTCAAAAGCTTTTCCGACTTTATCGACAGGACCGCCGGCAAGGATATGAACAAACGCGCGCTCGAGGGACTTATAAGCTGCGGCGCGTTCGACTCTATGGGACTGAAGCGCTCACAGCTTTTGGCGGTTTACGAGCGCGCTCTGGAGGGTACGGCGAGAAACGCGCGCGATAATATCGCGGGGCAGATGTCCCTTTTCGACAATATCGAGGAAAACACGGAAATGGAGCTTCCCGACATACCCGAGCTTGACAAGCGCACGCTTTTAAAAATGGAAAAAGACTCTATAGGAATGTATTTTTCGGGACACCCTATGGAAGAATACACAGAAAAAGCGAAAAAGCTGACAAAATATACGATACTCGACATTTTAGAGAGCGTTCACCGCGACGAGGACGGCGCTTACCGCGCCGCCGAGGGCGCGGTTAAGGACGGCGACAACGTCGTTATTTGCGCGGCGATAGCGTCGAGAAAAAACAAAACCACCCGCGCGAACGCGCAAATGGCGTTTATCGGACTTGAGGACGCGACGGGCAGCATAGAGTGTCTGGTTTTCCCGAAGGTTCTCTCCGGCTGCTCGGCAAAGCTTCAGGAAAACAACATTGTCGCAGTGCGCGGAAGGGTTTCCATACGCGAGGACGAGGAACCGAAGCTTTTGGCGGAAACGGTCGAGCTTATGGAGGAGGCGCTCGAAAACAGCAAGGCGAAAACTCCGAAGCGGCTTTATATAAAGCTCCCGTCGAGGACGGAGGAAAATCTGCGCCTCGCGCGCGAGAGTCTCGCGCCGTTTCAGGGCGATATGCAGGTATGCCTTTTCTTCACCGACACGAAAAAAATGGCTATCGCGCCGAGAAGCTTGTGGTTTAACAATACGCCCTCCTCGCTTTCGGAGCTGGGAAAAATCTTCGGCGAGGAGAATGTAAAAATCAAATAGGTAAAAATAACCAAAACATAATGTAACATATGTGATAAATTACTTGTAATTTGCTCTTGAAATTCGCCGGAAAATATTGTATTATATAGAATGTATTATTAAAATAATCATACAAAATAATTATACGAAATGACAGATTTTAGAAATTCGGGTGATAAAATGGATTTTCACGGATTAGCGGGAAACGATTACGTAGCGGTAAAGGCGCTTGAGAACGGTGTTAATATAATCGGTCTTACAAGCGGACGCGATACAAAATTCCACCATACCGAAAAGCTCGACAGGGGCGAGGTGTTTATCGCGCAGTTTACCGAGATGACGACCGCCATGAAGATACACGGCAAGGCGGAGATATACACAAAACACGGTAAAATCCTGTCGGAATAGAGGTTTTTTGATATGTGGACGGTTGTTTATGTGTCGCAGACAGAGGAAAAGGCGCGCGGCTTAAGAGAGCTTCTCGAGCTTAATAAGATTATTGCCAGAGTGCGTAATTCCGGCGGCGAGGGCGGCTGCTATGAGGTTTTGGTACCTCAGACGGAGCTTAATTCGGCGCAGGATCTGATTTTTGAAAATGAATTTTAATCCGTTGCGGGAGGTAGGAAAATGGATAATATAAGAACGATAGGAGTTTTGACAAGCGGCGGCGACGCGCCCGGTATGAACGCGGCGATACGCGCTGTCGTCAGAGTCGGCAACTATTACAGATTAAAGGTTATGGGAATACGCCGCGGCTATAACGGTCTTATAAACGGCGAAATGAGCGAAATGGGACCGCGTTCCGTTTCCGAAACGCTCCAGAAGGGCGGCACGATTTTACAGACGGCGCGCTGTCTGGAATTTAAGACCGAGGAGGGCGTCGCCAAGGCTATTGAGATAGCGAGAGTGTTCGGTCTGGACGGACTTGTCGTAATAGGCGGCGACGGTTCCTTTAGGGGCGCGCGCGACCTGTGCGCGAAGGGACTCCCGACAATAGCGCTTCCCGGCACTATCGACAACGACATCGGCTGCAGCGAGTATACCGTGGGCTATGACACGTGTCTTAACACCGTTAAGGACGCTGTCGATAAAATAAGAGATACGGCGCAGAGCCACGAGAGATGCTCGATAATAGAGGTTATGGGACGCGCGGCGGGTTTTATCGCGATTCAGGCGGCTATCGCCTGCGGCGCGGAGGTGGTTCTTGTACCCGAGCGCGAGTGGAGCTTTGACGAGGACGTTCTCCGTCCCATACTCGAGAGTAAGGCGAGAGGAAAGAAGCACTCGATTATTATTGTTGCCGAGGGTATCGGCGGCGTAATCGAAATGGCGAAGGAAATCGAGGAAAAGACCGGTATCGAGTCGAGAGCGACGATTTTGGGTCACGTTCAGAGAGGCGGAAGTCCGACCGTACGCGACCGTGTTATCGCGAGCGAAATGGGCGGAAAGGCGGTTGAGCTTCTTTTGGAAGGCAAGCAGAACAGAATTGTATGTATGAGGGACCATAAGATAGTCGATGTTGACATAGATGAAGGTCTGGCTATGACCAAGGAGCTTCCGCAGCAGCTTGTCGAGCTGGCGAAAAAACTGTCAATTTGAACAAAAATTTTTTGGGGTGCAAAAAACACCCCTTTTTTTATAAAAAAAGGGCGTTTTTAACGCCGATTTGCGTAAAAAAACGCGTTTTTTAACATATTTTTCGGGGTAAAAACAATATTGGTAAAAATGCACAAAAAAGGAGAAAACGATATGAGAAAAACAAAAATTGTCTGTACAATGGGTCCCGCGACCGACAGCGAGGAGGTAATCCGCGACCTCATACTCGCGGGAATGGACGTGGCGAGAATCAACTTTTCACACGGAACCCACGAGGAGGCTCTTAAAAAAATCAATATGATAAAAAAGGTGCGCGAGGAGCTTGACGCTCCCGTGGCAATCCTTTTGGACACGAAAGGTCCGGAAATAAGAATAAAGGATTTTAAAAACGGCAGCGCGGAGCTTAAAGAAGGACAAAAATTCACGCTCTGCACCGACGACGTTGAGGGCGACGAAACGCGCGTTTCCATAACCTACGCGGATTTGCCGAAGGACGTTAAAGCCGGAACGCGCATACTTATCGACGACGGGTTGATTGAAATGGAAGTCGTGAGCATTAAAAGCAACAAAATTGTGTGCGAGGTCAAAAACGGAGGGGTTGTTTCAAACAAAAAAGGCGTAAACGTGCCGAATATTTCGCTTTCAATGCCGTATATGAGCCAAAAGGACATTGACGATATACTTTTCGGTATCGAGCAGGACATTGATTTTATCGCCGCGTCGTTTGTAAGAACGGCTGAGGACGTTATAGAGGTAAAACAGCTTCTTGAGCGCAACGGCGGAGGCGATATAAGAATAATCGCGAAAATCGAAAACGCGGAGGGCGTGGAGAACATAGACGCTATTATCCGCGCGTCAAACGGTATAATGGTAGCGCGCGGCGATATGGGCGTGGAGATAGATATGCAGGACTTGCCCGTAATTCAGAAGCGGCTCATAAAAAAGACCTACCGCGCGGGCAAGGTCGTTATAACCGCCACGCAGATGCTCGACTCTATGATACGCAATCCGCGCCCGACAAGAGCGGAAACGACCGACGTCGCCAACGCCATATACGACGGCACGAGCGCGATTATGCTCTCGGGCGAGACGGCTATAGGAAAGTACCCCGTTGAAACGGTAAAAACTATGGCGTCGATAGCGGAGAGAACGGAGCGCGATATTGACTATATAAGACGGCTCGAGCGTATGGAGTTCGACTCGCGTATGGACGTTACGAACGCCATAAGCCACGCCACGTGTACGACAGCGCACGATTTGCGCGCGTCGGCGATAATCGCGCTGACGTATTCGGGCGGAACGGCTATGCAGCTTTCGCGTTTTCGTCCGCAGTGTCCGATAATCGCGCCGACGCTCAGCGTTAAGGCGAGACGGCAGCTTAATTTGTCTTGGGGCGTGATACCGATTATGAGCGAAACGCGAAGCAATACCGACGAGCTGTTTGACCACGCGGTTGAGTGCGCTCAGACGACGGGGCTGGTTAAAAACGGCGACCTTGTGGTAATCACCGGCGGCGCGCCGATGGGCGTCGCGGGAACGACGAATATTATGAAGGTTCATCTTGTCGGACATATTCTCGTGAGCGGTCACGGAATGACGAAGCTCCACAAGACGGCGAACGTATGCGTCGCGACCGATACCGAAACGCTTAAGCGGAATTTTGCCGAGGGCGATATACTTGTTACCGACGAGGTTACAATGGAAATGATACCGGCGCTTAAAAAAGCGTCGGGCATAGTTTCGGAGGAGCAGGGCGAAGCCAACAACGCCGTTGTTCTCGCTATGGCTCTCGATATTCCCGTCATCACCGGCGCCGCCGGCGCGACCAAGATTTTAAAGAGCGGCACCACCATTACGATAGACGGCGGACATGGATT
>CAYVUD010000012.1:0-25506 GCA_964454725.1 uncultured Lachnospiraceae bacterium | reverse complement strand
GAAAGTACGGACTGCCGTTTGTGCAGCTCGTTGACGGCAAGGGTCAGATGACGAAGGAAACGCCGTGGGCGGGGACGTTCTGCAAGGACGCGGACAAGGAAATTCTTGTAAATCTTGAAGAAAGAGGACAGCTCTTTAACGCGCCGAAGTTCGAGCATAGCTATCCGTTCTGCTGGAGATGCGACACGCCGCTTATCTATTACGCCCGCGACACGTGGTTTATCAAAATGACCGCCGTTAAGGACGATTTGATTAAGAACAACAATACCATAAACTGGATACCGAAAACCATAGGCGAGGGACGTTTCGGAGCGTGGCTCGAAAACGTGCAGGACTGGGGCATAAGCCGCAACCGCTACTGGGGTACTCCGCTTAACATCTGGGAGTGCGAGTGCGGGCACAGACATTCTGTAGGCTCGATCGCGGAATTAAAGGAAATGTCCGGTAACTGTCCCGACGATATAGAGCTGCACCGCCCGTTTATCGACGCGGTTACGATTAAATGCCCGAAGTGCGGAAAGGAAATGCACAGAGTCCCCGAGGTAATCGACTGCTGGTTCGACTCGGGCGCGATGCCGTTCGCGCAGTTCCACTATCCGTTTGAAAACCAAAAGGAGTTTGAGGAGACCTTCCCCGCCGATTTCATATCCGAGGCGGTTGACCAGACACGCGGCTGGTTCTACTCGCTGCTGGCGGAATCGACGCTGCTGTTTAATAAGGCGCCGTATAAGAACGTAATCGTTCTCGGTCACGTTCAGGACGAGAACGGTCAGAAGATGAGCAAGTCCAAGGGCAACGCGGTAGACCCGTTTGAGGCGCTCGAAAAGCACGGCGCGGACGCGATACGCTGGTACTTTTACGAAAACAGCGCGCCGTGGCTCCCGAACCGTTTCCACGACGGCGCGGTATCGGAGGGTCAGCGCAAGTTTATGGGTACGCTCTGGAACACCTACGCTTTCTTTGTGCTATACGCCAACATTGACAATTTCGACGCGACAAAGTATACGCTGGAGTATGATAAATTATCCGTTATGGATAAGTGGCTGCTGTCGAAGCTGAACACGCTCGTTAAAACGGTTGACACGAACCTCGAAAACTACAAAATCACCGAGACCGCGAGAGCGCTCGACGATTTTGTTGACGAGCTGTCGAACTGGTACGTTCGCCGCTCGCGCGCGAGATTTTGGGTAAAGGATATGCCGCAGGATAAGATTAACGCGTATATGACGCTCTACACCGCGCTCGTAACGCTATGCAAGGCCGCCGCGCCGATGATACCGTTTATGACCGAGGACATTTACCAGAACTTGGTGAGAAGCATCGATAAGTCCGCGCCGGAGAGTATTCATCTTTGCGATTTCCCGACATATGACGAGAAGCTTATAGACAAAGAGCTTGAGAAGGATATGGAGGAGGTTCTCGATATTGTCGTTCTCGGACGCGCGTGCAGAAATACCGCCAACATCAAGAACCGTCAGCCGATAGGCGCGATGTACGTTAAGGCTCCCGAGACTCTGAGCGATTTCTACGCGGACATTATTAAGGAAGAGCTAAACGTCAAAAAGGTTGAGTTTACCGACGACGTTTCCGCGTTCACGTCGTATTC
Source organism: uncultured Lachnospiraceae bacterium (assembly GCA_964454725.1). Taxonomy (GTDB): domain Bacteria; phylum Bacillota; class Clostridia; order UBA1381; family UBA1381; genus JALEPO01. The sequence goes on along the minus strand of CAYVUD010000012.1, from coordinate 23,900 downwards.
GTTCAAGCCGCAGCTTAAAACGCTCGGCAGACGTTTCGGCAAGAACATAAACGCGGTTCGCGAGCTTTTGGCAAATATCGACGGCAACAAGGCTATGGCGGAGCTTAAGGCGAACGGTACGCTTAAAATCACCGTTGACGGCAAGGAGGAAGAGCTTTCCGAGGAGGATTTGCTCATCGAGTCGGCGCAGACCGAGGGATTTGAGTCGAACAGCGATTACGGCATAACGGTCGTGCTTGACACAAACCTTACCGATGAGCTTATCGAGGAGGGCTTTGTTCGCGAGATAATCTCAAAAATTCAGACGATGCGTAAGGACTCCGGCTTTGAGGTTATGGACCATATAAAGGTAAGCTGCGAGGGCAGCGCGAGGATAGCGGAGATAATCGAGAGAAATAAGGCGGTTATCGCCGATGAAACGCTTGCCGACGAGCTTGACGACGTAAAAGCCGACGGCAACACAAAGGAATGGAACATCAACGGCGAAACGGTAACGCTGGGAGTTAAGAAACTGTAATTTATGTAAAAAAAGGACTGTACTTTGCAGTCCTTTTGTTATATAATGATTATGGTGATTAAATGAAAAGCAGCAGATTTTTGAAAAAGGGCTTTACAACCGGCACGTGCGCCGCGGCGGCGGCGAAGGCGGCGGTAACGCTTCTGTTAGACGGCGGCGCGCCGAAGTCGGTTTCGCTTACGCTTCCGTCGGGCGAACCGCTCGATATTAAAATTGCCGAAGCGGTGCTTGAAGGCGAGAGCGCGGTGTGCGCCGTTAAGAAATACAGCGGCGACGATCCGGATATAACCGACGGAATAATGATTTACGCGTCGGTTAAAAAACGGCCGAGCGGTATTGTGATTGACGGCGGCGCGGGAGTCGGCCGCGTTACGCGCGCGGGGCTTGACCAGCCTGTCGGCGCGGCGGCGATAAACAGCGTGCCGCGTCAGATGATACGAAATGCCGTAAGCGAGGTTTCGGGCGATTATGACGGAGGCTTTGATATAATTATTTCCGCGCCGGCGGGCGAGGAAACGGCAAAAAAGACGTTTAACCCCAGACTCGGCATTGAGGGCGGAATTTCAATTTTGGGGACAAGCGGAATTGTCGAGCCGATGAGCGAGAAGGCAATCCTTGACACGGTTTTTCTCGAGCTGAAAACGCGCCGCGCGGCGGGCGATAAAATCGCGGTTTTAACGCCCGGGAATTACGGCACGGATTTCGCGCGAAACGAAATGAAAATAAAAAATACGGTTCAGTGCGGTAATTTTATAGGCGACGCGATCGATTACGCGTGCGATTTGGGATTTTCGGCAATACTGCTGATTTCGCATATGGGCAAGCTCGTAAAGCTCGGCAGCGGTATTATGAACACACATTCCAAATATGCCGACGGACGTATGGAAACGCTTGCTTTGTGCGCGGCTCTGGCGGGTTATGAGGATTTTTCAAAAATCCTTGACTGCGTAACGACCGACGAGGCATACGAGCTGATAAGGGACACTAAAACAATCAATATACTTACGGACAGAATCGATATGTACCTGAAACGGCGCGCGGACATAAAAATCGGAGCGGTTATGTTTTCAAATAAATACGGAGTTATAGGAAAAACCGCGGACGCGGATAATATTTTAAAACTGTTTGCGGACAGAAAGGCTATGGAGATCAGATGATACATTTTGTGGGCGCGGGAAGCGGCGCGGCGGACTTAATCACGCTTCGCGGCAAAAGGCTTATTGAGGAGGCGGACATTATAATTTACGCGGGTTCGCTGGTAAATCCCGAGCTTCTCGGGTACGCGAAAGGGGACACTAAAATTTATAACAGCGCAACAATGCACCTTGAAGAGGTCATTGACGTTATGAAGCAGGGGGACACTAAAAATATAGTGCGTCTGCACACCGGCGACCCGTGTCTTTACGGCGCCCTCAGGGAGCAGATGGACGCTCTCGATGAGCTTGGGCTTGATTACGACGTATGCCCGGGGGTTTCGTCGTTTTGCGGCGCGGCGGCGTCGCTAAAGGCGGAGTACACTCTGCCCGACGTGACGCAGACGGTTATAATAACGCGTATGGCGGGCAGAACGCCCGTTCCCCAAAGGGAAAGCATACGTCTTTTGGCGGCGCACCGCGCGACTATGGTTATATTTTTATCGGCGGGTATGCTTAAAGAGTTATCGGAGGAGCTTATCGCGGGCGGCTATAGCGCGGATACACCCGCGGCGATTGTGTATAAAGCCACGTGGGAGGACGAAAAGGTCTGCCGCTGCACTGTGGGGACACTAAATAAAACCGCCGAGAAAAACGGAATAAAAAAGACCGCGCTTATAACCGTGGGCGATTTTCTCGGCGGCGATTACTCGCTTTCCAAGCTTTATGATAAGACGTTTACGACGGAGTTTCGGGAGGGAGCGGCGGAATGAAAACAGTTATAGCGGCATTTACCCAAAACGGCGCGCATCTCGCGAAAAAGCTCGCGGACGCGCTCGGCGCGGACGGGTACGTGATAGAGAAATACGTTACGGACGGCTTGAAGCCGTTTAAAAGCCTGACGGAGCTGGTTGACGAAAAATTCGATAAATCCGGCGCGCTTATTTTTGTCGGCGCGTGCGGAATTGCGGTGCGGGCAATCGCGCCGCGTATAAAAGACAAGTCAACGGATCCGGCGGTTTTGGTGATAGATGAAAGGTGCAAATTCGTGATACCGGTTTTGTCGGGGCATATCGGCGGCGCGAACGGGCTGGCGCGGAGAATTGCAAAAATTACCGGCGCGCTGCCGGTTATAACGACCGCTACGGATATTAACGGCAAATTTGCCGTCGATACGTTTGCCGTGGAAAACAATTTGCGTATTGGGGACACTAAACTGATAAAAGAAATTTCGTCAAGGGTTTTAAACGGCGAAAAAATAGGAATCGCGAGCGATTTTCCGCTTAAAAACATTCCCGATATATTTACCGACAAAGCGGAAGCGGGAATATACATAGGCGGGGACGGCAAGGAGCCGTTTCGGATAACGCTTACTCTGTCGCCGAGAAATTATATTTTGGGTATCGGCTGTAAAAAAGACTGCGAAACCGTGGAGGAAACCGCGCTTGATTTTTTAAAAACGAACGGAGTCGGCGTTCGTTCGCTGTCGGCGGCGGCGACTGTTGATATTAAGAAAAACGAGCGGGGGATACTGGAGTTTTGCGACAAATACGATCTGCCGCTTTTTACCTACAGCGCGGAGGAGCTGTCGAGGCAAAAGGGCGATTTTACATCGTCGGAGTTTGTGAAAAAGACCGTCGGCACGGATAACGTCTGCGAGCGCGCCGTATGCGCGGCGGGCGGCGAGCTGACGGTGAAAAAAACAACCCGTAGCGGCGCGGCTTTCGCGCTGGGAAGGGTCAAGACGGAAATTGATTTTGCGAAAGGAGTAGAGGTTGAGTAATGCACATATCGCCGCTTTTGACGGGGCGGTACGCTTGCGCGTCGCTATCGCTCGCGAAGCGGCGACCCGAATAATTTTTCAACCTGTAATATATGGAAATATACGTTGTCGGAATAGGCGCGGGAAGCGCGGATAAAATGACATACGAGGCTGTGAAGGCGCTTGAGAGCGCGGAGGTGATAGTCGGCTACACTCTCTACGTCAATCAGGTGCGAAAGCTTTTTCCCGATAAGGAATATATTGTATCGGGAATGAAGCGGGAGAAGGAACGCTGTCTTGCCGCGATAAAGCTTGCGGGGGACGGTAAAAAAACCGCCGTTATCTCGAGCGGCGACGCGGGAGTTTACGGTATGGCGTCGCTTATGTACGAGCTTGCGCCGCGGGATATAGAGATACACACGGTAGCCGGCGTAACGGCGGCGGCGAGCGGCGCGGCGCTTCTCGGCGCGCCGCTGTCGCACGATTTCGCGGTGATAAGCCTGAGCGACTTGCTCACTCCTTGGGAGAAGATAGAAAAGCGTTTGGAGTGCGCGGCTATGGCGGATTTTGTGATTTGCGTATATAATCCGTCGAGCAAAAAACGCGCGGATTATCTTGAAAAAGCGTGCGATATTATGTTAAAATATAAGTCGCCCGATACCGTTTGCGGTATTGCCGTGAATATCGGCCGCGAGGGAGAAAAATATAAAATAATGAGCCTTAAAGAACTGAGGGACACTAAAACCGATATGTTCACGACCGTATTTGTCGGGAACGAGCATACAAAGGAGATAAACGGAAGGATGGTGACTCCCCGTGGATACGGATTATAAGGTGCTGCTGTTTGCGGGTACGGTTGAGGGACACAAAACAGCCGAATATCTGGCTGAAAAAAACATACCCGCTCTTGTGTGCGTCGCGACGGAATACGGAAGAAAAATACTCCCCGATAATATCGACGTGCTGACGGGCAGGCTCGGCAAAGACGAAATGGTTAGGCTTATGCAAAAGCATAGCTTCGCGCTTTGCGTTGACGCGACGCACCCTTACGCGGACGAGGCGAGCAAAAACATAAGCGCCGCGGCGAGCGAGACGGGACTGAGCGTTTACAGAATCGCGCGCCCGCGCTCGAAGCCGGAATACGGGCTGACGTTTAACTCTATGAGCGAAATCGAGCAGTATCTGTCGTATACGGAGGGCAACATATTTGTTACGACAGGCTCAAACGAGCTTTCGGCGTTTTCCGCGCTCAAGGATCGTATTTTCGCGCGTGTTCTTCCCGACGCGGAGGTTATAAAAAAATGCAATAACGCGGGCTTTTCGGGCAAGCATCTGATTTGTATGCAGGGACCGTTTTCGGCGGAATTGAACGCCGCGATTATGCGCGGAATCGACGCGAAATTTCTTGTCACGAAGGAGTCGGGCATCGCCGGAGGCTTCGAGGAAAAAATCGCGGCGGCAAAAGAGGTCGGCGCGCAGGCGCTTATACTCGCGCGGCCTTCGGAGGAAACGGGAATTGATTTTGACAAAGTATTTGATATGATAGAGAAGGTAATATGAAAATTTATATAATGGGAATAGGCGTCGGGGACACTAAAACTCTGACAGCCGAAGCAAAGGAGAAAATTGAACAGTCCGATATTTTAATCGGCGCGAAGCGTATGCTTGAGCCGTTTCTCGGTCTTGGGAAAAGGACGTTTGAGTCGTATGACAGCGCGGAAATCGCGGAATTTATAAAGGATAGCGGCGATAAAACCGTGTCGGTGCTGATGTCCGGCGACGCGGGCTTTTACAGCGGCGCGCGCGGTCTGCTGCCGCTTTTGGACGGTCTTGATACCGAGATTATAGCGGGAGTAAGCTCGCTTTCGTATTTTTGCGCGAAATTGGGAATGGCGTATGACGGAATTAACATCGTAAGCAGTCACGGCAGAAAATGCAATATTGTAAGCGAGGTAAGAAGCCATAAGCGGACGTTTGTTCTTTTGGGCGATAACCCCTGCGGTAAGCTTTGCGAATATAATCTTGGGGACACTAAAGTTTATATAGGCGAGCGGCTTTCCTACGCGGACGAAAAAATAACGTCCGGAAGGGCGCGGGATTTTTGCGGCTTGAAATTTAATCCGCTCTCGGTTATGATAATTGAAAATCCGTTTTGCGTGAAAAATATAAAAATCGGAATAAGCGACGACGAGTTTATCCGCGGCAATATCCCGATGACGAAGCGCGAGGCGCGGTGCGTAAGCGTCTGTTCTCTTGAAATAAAGGAGGACGATATTTGCTGGGATATAGGCGCGGGAACCGGCTCCGTAACGGTTGAAACGGCGCTTCTCTGCCCGAAGGGAGAGGTTTGGGCGGTTGAAAAAAATCCCGAGGCGGCGGATTTAATACGAAAAAACTGTAAAAAGTTTATGACGGACAATGTGCGCGTAATTGAGAAAACCGCGCCCGAGGGTCTTTCGGAAATGGAAGCGCCCGACAAGGTGTTTATAGGCGGAACCTCGGGAAATATGCGCGGAATAATAGAAGCGGCTCTTGCAAAGAATAAAAATACCGTGTTTGTGATAAACGTGATAGCGCTTGAAACGCTTACAAGCGCCCTTTGTATTTTGAAGGAGCTTGAAATGGACTTTTCCGTCACCCAGATAAACGCGGCGAGAAACGAAAACGTGGGGACACTAAACCTTATGCGGGGACAAAATCCGGTGTACATAATACGAGCCAAACGAAGGGAGCTTGCGGATAGCGAATGAAAAAAATAATGATTGCGGGCGCGTCGAGCGGTTCGGGGAAAACGACGGTAGTGTGCGCGCTTTTGGAATATCTTATAAGCCGCGGGGTAAAGGTATCGTCCTTTAAATGCGGACCGGATTATATCGACACGATGTTTCACAAGGAGGTTATAGGCGCTCCGTCATATAACCTCGACAGCTACTTTATGGACGCGGGGACACTAAAATATCTTTTTCGCAAAAACAGCGCGGACATATCGGTTATAGAGGGAGTTATGGGCTTTTACGACGGAATTAACTTTACCGAAAAAGCCAGCTCGTATGAAATTTCCGAGATTACCGAAACGCCGGTGATACTTGTGATAAACGCCAAGGGAACGGCAAATTCGGTCGGGGCGTTGATCAGAGGTTTTCTGAATTATCATAAAAACAACATAAAGGGCGTGATTTTCAATCAAGTCAACGCGTCCGTATATGAGCGGCTCAAGCCCGTTTGCGAGGCGGAGGGAGTGAAGGCTCTGGGTTATCTGCCGCCCACCGGCGCGGCGCGGTTTGAGAGCCGTTATCTGGGACTTGTCACGGCGGCGGAGGTTAAGGATTTGAAGGCGAGACTTCAAAATCTTGCCGAGCTTGCGTCAAAAACGCTTGACATTGACGGTATTATGGAAACGGCGGCGGAGGAAAGGGTCGAGCCGCGCGCGGAACCGGAGATAAGAGAGAAAGTCAGAATAGGCGTGGCGCGCGACAGGGCGTTTTGCTTTTATTATGAGGATAATTTAAGCCTTTTAAGAGAGCTTGGCGCGCAAATCGTTGAGTTCAGCCCGATAAACGACGGCTCGCTTCCCGAAAATATCGACGGACTTATATTGGGCGGCGGTTATCCGGAGCTGTACGCGGAAATTCTGTCAGCGAATAAGCCGATGCTTGAAGCGGTAAAAAAAGCGGTCGCAAACGGACTGCCGTGTATTGCCGAGTGCGGCGGGTTTATGTATTTGCACGAGGGACTCTCGGACGTTACGGGAAAGCGTTACGAAATGGTCGGCGCGATTAAGGGCGACGCGTTTAAAACAGAGCGTTTGCAGAGGTTCGGATATATTGAAATGGAAGCGGAGCGGGATAATATTTTCTGTAAAAAGGGCGGAAAAATCCGCGCGCACGAATTTCATTACTGCGACAGCGAAAACAACGGTTCCGACTTTACCGCGCGCAAAAACGGCAGGGAATGGGGCTGCGCGCACGCGGACGAAACGCTGTTTGCGGGTTACCCGCATATACATTTTTACGCGAACAAGGATTTTGCGAAAAGCTTTATGAAACAGTGCGAAAAGAGGAAAAACAGTGTACAGGATTGAAAAACCCGACAGCGGCGCGATTGCCCGGGCGAAAAAAAGGTGGTCGTCTTTGGCTAAGCCGCTTGGCGGACTGGGAAAGTTTGAAGAGATTATAACGGCTATGGCGGGAATGTACGGGGAGCCGCGGTTCACGCTTGATAAACGCGCCGTGGTCGTGATGTGCGCCGACAACGGCGTGGTCGCCGAGGGCGTAAGTCAGACTACGGGAGAGGTGACGGCGGTCGTTACGGAAAATTTCGCCAAGGGCGAAACGAGCGTTTGCAAAATGGCAAAGACGGCGGGAGCCGATATTTTCCCGATAGACGTCGGGGTTGCCGCCGACGTTTCGGGAGTTGAGAACCGCAAAATAGCCTACGGCACGAAAAATTTCGCCAAAGAGCCGGCTATGACGCGCGGACAGGCTCAGAGAGCCGTTGAGATTGGCATCGAAGCCGTAAAGGAGCTTAAAGAGAAGGGCTATAAAATCATAGTCACCGGTGAAATGGGTATCGGCAATACCGCCGCGGCAGCGGCGGTTACAAGCGCGCTTCTCTCGCTCGAACCCGCTATTGTCACCGGAAAAGGCGCGGGCTTGTCAACCGAGGGACTACATAGAAAAATCGAGGTTATAACAAATGCTCTCGCGCTGCATAAGCCCGATAAAGATGATGTGTTGGACGTACTCTCCAAGGTCGGGAGCTTCGATATTGCGGCGCTTGCGGGAGTGTTTGTGGGCGGCGCTACGTACCGCGTGCCGGTCGTCATAGACGGCGTGATAAGCGCGGCGGCGGCGCTGTGCGCCGAGCGTCTGGCGAAAGGGACCGCGGAGTTTATGATAGCGTCGCATTCCTCGAAGGAGTCGGCGGAGGAGCCGATACTGAGAGAGCTTGGCAAGGACGCGGTTATTTTCGCGGATATGTGTCTGGGTGAAGGCACGGGCGGAGTTATGCTTCTGCCGCTTCTCGATATGGCGCTGGCGGTATATAATGAAATGCCGACATTTTCCGACATAAAAATAGAGGAATACAAGGAGCTGATATAGTGCTGATACTTGTAACGGGCGCGAGCGGCAGCGGCAAGTCGGAGTTCGCGGAAAACCTTGCGGCGGGGCTTGACGCCGCGCCGACATACATAGCCGCGATGAAGCCGTCGGATTGCGAATGTGTAAGGCGGATAGAACGCCACAGGCGGCAGCGCGCGGGAAAGGGCTTTAAAACGGTTGAACGGTATACCGATATAAAAAATCTTGAGGTTTCCGGAACGGCGCTTTTGGAATGTTTGTCCAATCTTCTTGCCAACGAGATGTTCGGCGGCTCGGGCGAGAGGGCGGCGGAGGAAATAACGGCGGGAATTGAAAATCTCGCAAAACGGCTCGACAACCTTGTCATAGTTACAAACGAGATATTTTCCGACGGCGCCGAGTACGACGGGGACACTAAAGCATATATGAAAATATTGGGGACACTAAATTGCGAAATCGCGAAGAAAGCGGACGAGGTTTACGAGGTTGCGAGCGGAATTCCGGTGAAAATAAAGTAAAGGGGCGGAGAAAATGAAGTTTTTTAAAGCGGTTTTGAGAGTTCTAAAATCCTTTTGCCTGACATTTGCGATGTATTCGAGAATACCTATGCCGAAAATCTGCTGGAGCAAGGAGAATTTACGGTATTCCCTGTGCTTTCTGCCGCTTGTCGGAGCGGTCATAGGCGGACTTCTTATGGCGTGGTTTTGGGTCTGTATGACATTAAATATAAATAACGCGTGTTTCGCGGCGGTGGCGGCGGTTCTGCCGGTTATGGTTACGGGCGGTATTCACGCGGACGGGTTTATCGACACAAACGACGCGCTGTCCTCATACGGCGATAAGCATAAAAGGCTCGATATTTTAAGCGACCCCCATATCGGCGCGTTCGCCGTCATAAGCGCGGTCGCGTATTATCTCTTAACCTTCGGGTTCCTGAACGAAATAACGCTTTACGGCGAGGCGGCAATGCTCGCGCTGGGGTATATTATGTCGCGCTCGGTATGCGCCGTAGCAATATCGCTTATGAAATGCGCCAAAAATACGGGACTGTTACATAAATTCTCGACTGCCGCCAACAAACCGGTCACGATTACCGTGACAATTCTTATGCTGCTTTTGTGCGCGTACGCGATGATTTCGTTAAGCCCGTTTATAGGCGGTTTGGCGCTTCTTGGACTTATAATTTTGTTCTTTTATTACCGTTTTTCGCTTTGTAAAAAGTTTGGCGGAATCACCGGTGATACCTGCGGCTGGCTTATTTCGATGTGCGAGCTGTTGACGCTTATAATAGTGGTTATAGGAGGCAGATTGGTATGATTTTTGTTGTGGGAGGAGCGTTTTCGGGAAAGAGCGAATATGTGAGGGAGCGGTTTTCTCTCGAAGCTCAAGATTGCGCCGGAGCGCCGCCGGAAACGCTTGAGAACGCGGCGGCGGTTAAGAATTTTCATCTTTTTGTCAAAGACGCGGTTAAGGAGAAACGCGATATATTTTCCGAGATAGACGTTATTTTAAAGTCAAATCCCGATATAGTTATTATTTCAAACGAGGTTGGCGGCGGAGTTGTGCCGGTCGATAAATTTGAACGCGAATATCGGGAGGCTGTCGGCAGAGCAAACTGTTATCTTGCCGAAAAAGCGGAGGAGGTAGTACGGGTAGTATGCGGAATAGGTCAAACGCTGAAATAAATGTTATTTTAATTCGCCACGCGCCGACAAAGGGCAATAAGCTCAGACGCTATATCGGCATTACCGATGAGGATATAGCCGGCGCGGACTGCTTACGCGGAAACTATCCGCCGTGTGATACGGTGATTTCAAGTCCGATGAAGCGGTGTCTGCAAACAGCCGAGCTTTTGTACCCGAACCAAGTCCCGATTATATGCGATAAGCTCCGCGAGTGCGATTTCGGCGATTTTGAGAACAAGTCATATGAGGATCTCAAAGACGATACACGCTATGCAAAATGGCTTGAAAGCGGCGGCGAACTGCCGTTCCCGAACGGTGAAGCGAGAGCGGATTTTATAAAACGAAGCGTAGATGGCTTTTTTGAACTTCTGCCCGAGCGCGGAACCGCGGCGTATGTTATACACGGCGGAAACATAATGGCGATAATGCGGTCGCTTTTCGGCGGCGGCTTTTACGATTATCAGGTGAAAAACGGCTGCGGCTATAAATTTAAAATGAAAGGAAATACGGCTTATGATTGCGGCACAGTCGGCGGCGCTTTGCATAGCGTTTCTGCTTGATTTTATATTCGGCGACCCCGATTTTTCCCTGCACCCGATACGGCTTATGGGAAGGCTTATTTCAGCGTCGGAGCGGGCGCTGCGGAGAATTTTCCCAAAAACGCGAAACGGTGAGATGACGGCGGGAGCGGTAATGACTGTTTTCGTGATTGTCGTCTGCGGCGGAGCGCCGTTTGCGGCGCTGTTTTTCGCGTACCGCGTTAATTTGGTTTTGGGCGCTCTGCTCGAGGCGGTTATCGCCTACTTTATGATAGCGGCGAAGTCGCTGGAAAAATCAAGTCTGGCGGTGTATCGCGAGGTAAAGAACGGCGATTTGGAAAAATCGCGTAAAGCGGTTTCGATGATTGTCGGCCGCGATACACAAAATCTGGACGAGAGGGGAGTCGTAAAGGCGGCGGTGGAAACCGTCGCGGAAAACACCTCCGACGGAGTTGTCGCGCCGATTTTTTATATGACCTTGGGCGGCGCGGCGCTTGGCTGCGTGTACAAGGCGATAAATACAATGGATTCGATGGTAGGCTATAAAAACGACAGGTACATAAATTTCGGAAAATGCGCCGCGCGGATAGACGACGCGGTAAACTTTATTCCGTCGCGCCTGTCGGCTTGGCTGATGCTCGTTTCGGCGTTTCTGCTTCGTTTGGATTATAAAAACGCGTTTAAAATATACAGGCGCGACTCGCGCAAGCACGCGAGTCCCAACTCCGCGCAGACCGAGTCGGTATGCGCGGGCGCGCTGGATATAGAGCTTGCGGGCGACGCTTGCTATTTCGGGAAGCTTTACAAAAAACCGACGATTGGCGACGACTTGCGCGATATAGAGGCTGACGACATAAAAAGAGCGAACGCGCTTATGTATACGACCTCGTTTTTGTCGCTGGGGCTGTTTACGGTTATTAAGCTGATATTATGGGTGGTATTATGAAACCTTTTGAGCATGGCGGCGATATTTACAGAAATAAGGTCCGGCTTGACTTTTCGTCGAACATAAATCCGTTCGGTATGCCCGAGGGCGCGGCTCTTGGCATAGTCAACAATGTCGATAAGCTGACGGTTTATCCGGACGCGGAGTGCGCCGCGCTTCGCGGCGCGATAGCGAAGAGCGAGAATACGGATCGCGAGAATATTCTTTGCGGCAACGGCGCGGCGGAGTTGATTTTCGCGGTTGTAAGAGCCGTCAGACCGCGCCGCGCGCTTCTTATATCGCCGACGTTCTCCGAATACGAGCGCGCGCTTTTAAGCGCGGACTGCGATATAAAATATTTTGCGCTGAATGAAGAAAACGGGTTTGTTTTGACGGAACGCTTTCTTGATTTTTTGGAAAATATCGATATGGTCTTTATCTGCAATCCCGACAACCCCGTCGGTAACGTGATAGACAAGGGACTTATGGACAAAATCCTCGCTAAATGCGAGAGAAATAATATAACCGCCGTCGTTGACGAGTGCTTTATGGATTTTGTGACGGACGGTTACTCGGCAAAGGGGTCGGCGGTCGTTATAAAAGCGTTTACCAAAATTTACGCTATGGCGGGACTGCGGCTCGGTTATATGATTGGGGACAGTAAAATCATAAGGGACACTAAAAACGCGACGCCCACGTGGAGCGTAAACGGCGCGGCTCAAATCGCGGGTATCGCCGCGCTTGCCGACACGGAATACAAAAGGAAATCGGTTGAGTACATAAATCGCGAGAGGCTTTTTCTGCTTGGGGAACTGGAAAGGCTTGGATTTAAAGTCTACGGTTCTCGGGCGAATTTCATATTTTTCAAAGGGGACACTAAACTGTACGAAAAGCTTTTAAATAAAGGCATACTTATAAGACAATGCGGAAATTTCCGCGGTCTTGACGATAGATTTTACCGCGCGGCGGTTAGGCTGCGCGAGGAAAACACGGAGCTTATAAAAGCGATAGAGGAGATAGCAAATGGCTAAATCGGTAATGATTCAGGGTACGATGTCAAACGCGGGAAAAAGCATAATTTCGGCGGCGCTGTGCCGTATTTTTAAGCGGGACGGATACAGCGTCGCGCCGTTTAAATCCCAGAATATGGCGCTCAATTCCTATGTGACCGACGAGGGACTTGAAATGGGGCGGGCGCAGGTCGTTCAGGCGCAGGCGGCGGGAATCGAGCCGTCGGTTTTAATGAACCCGATACTGTTAAAGCCGACAAGCGACGTTGGTTCTCAGGTTATTGTAAACGGCGAGGTTCGCGCGACTATGCGCGCCGCCGACTATTTCAAATACAAGACCGAGCTTATACCGGACATTAAGCGCGCGTATGACACGCTTTCCGACAGGTACGATATTATAGTAATCGAGGGCGCGGGAAGTCCGGCGGAGATTAATCTGAAGCAAAACGATATTGTAAATATGGGTATGGCGAAAATTGCCGGCGCTCCCGTGCTGCTTGTCGGCGACATTGACCGCGGCGGCGTGTTCGCGCAGCTTTACGGAACTGCCGCGCTTCTTGACGCGGACGAGCGGGCGCGGCTCAAGGGCTTTATTATAAACAAATTCCGCGGCGACTTTGACATTTTGCGCCCGGGTCTTAAGCGGATTGAGGAGCTTACCGGTATAAAAACCGTCGGAGCGGTGCCGTATATGGATATAGATATTGACGACGAGGACAGTCTCTCGGAAAGGCTTTCAAATAAAAAAATCGGCGCGGCGGATATTGCGGTTATACGCTTTCCGAGAATTTCAAATTTTACGGATTTTAACGTGTTTGAGCTTATAGACGGGGCGTCCGTGAGATATGTAAATTCCGTTTCCGAGCTTGGAAATCCCGATATGATTATTCTGCCCGGCACAAAAAACACAATCGCGGACTTAAAGCGGATAAGGGAAAACGGACTGGAAGCGGCGATTTTGAGAGCCGCGGACAGAGGAACGGTTATTTTCGGCATATGCGGCGGTTATCAGATGCTCGGCGAGGAAATTACCGACGCGGAGTCCGCCGAGGGCGGAGGCAAAACGCGCGGTATGGGACTGCTTAAAACAAAAACGGTTTTTGAAACGGAGAAAACGCTCTCGCGCGTCACAGGCGCTATGCAAAATCTGACGGGGACACTAAAACCGCTTAACGGCGCGCGAATCGAGGGCTACGAGATACATATGGGCAAAACCGCGCTTTCGGGCGAACCGATAATTTCGCTCTCAAACGGTATGTCGGACGGACAATGCGAAAACAATGTTTACGGGAGCTATATTCACGGTATTTTCGACAAGTGCGCCGCGAAGATTGTCGAGTGCTTATGCGCGAAAAAAGGCATTGATTTGGGGGACATAAAAAGTGTTGATTTGAAGGCGCACAGGGAGCGCGAGTACGACAGGCTCGCGGATATTGTAAGAAAGAGTCTTGATATGGACTTTATTTACGGGGTGATGAAATGATTCATATTTATTGCGGAGACGGAAAGGGCAAAACGACCGCCGCCGTGGGTCTTGCCGCGCGTATGGCGGGACACGGGGGCAGAGTGCGTATAGTGCAGTTTTTAAAGGGAACCGTGAGCGGCGAGATTGAGTTTTTAAGGGACACTAAAATCGCGGTAAGCCGCTGTGATAAAAATTACGGCTTTTACAAAAATATGACGGAGAGCGGCAAGGAAGAGATAACGAAACGCCATAACGAAAACCTGCGTCAAGCGCTGTCGGAGCTTGGAAATCTCGATATGCTCGTGCTTGACGAAATTTTTGCCGCCGTTAATCTGGGACTGGCGGACTTGGATTTGGTAAAGGCGATCGTTGAAGGCTGCGGAAAAACGGAGCTTATACTGACCGGCAGAGATCCCGACGAATATTTTCTTGACCGAGCCGATTACGTTTCCGAGATAAAGAAGATAAAACACCCGTTTGACAAGGGCGTCGCGGCGAGAAAGGGGATAGAGTTTTAATGGAAAGACTGAAGCCTTATGAAATTGAGAAAAGAAGCTTTGAGATAATAGAGAAGGAACTGGGGGACACTAAACTCGACCCTATGGAAAAGCCGGTTATAAAGCGGGTAATCCACACCACAGCCGATTTTGATTATGTAAAAAATCTGTGCTTTTCCAAAAACGCGGTTGAAATCATAACCGGCGCGCTCAAGCGCGGCGCGGATATTGTAACCGATACGCAAATGGCAAAAGCGGGGATAAATAAAAGCGTTCTCGCGGGACTCGGCGGCGAGGTACACTGTTTTATGTCCGACGCCGACGTCGCCGAAACAGCAAAAAAGAACGGCACAACACGCGCCGAGGCGAGTATGGATAAGGCGGCGAAGCTTGGAGGAAACGCGGTTTTCGCGATAGGGAACGCTCCGACCGCGCTTATCCGCCTTCGCGAGCTTATCGACGCGGGGACACTAAAACCGGCGGCGGTAATAGCCGTGCCGGTGGGGTTTGTAAACGTCGTCGGAGCGAAGGAGCTTATAATGGAAACGGACGTGCCGTATATTGTATCTAAGGGTCGAAAGGGCGGCTCGAATGTCGCCGCGGCGATATGCAACGCGCTGCTGTATATGATACGCGACGGGAATTGTTAAAATTTCCTTGAAAAACAGATATATGTATGATATAATAAAAAATAACGGTGTTGTCAGATGATGCGAAAAAATATATCAAAGGACGGTATATGATGGACAACAGAGTTTCTATTGTAAAATGCGAAAATTATTCCGACGCCGGAGCCGCCGTGGACGAGGCGCTCTCATATCTCGGCGGGATTGAAAAATTCGTCAAAAAGGGCGACAGGGTTGTGATAAAGCCAAATCTCGTTTCGCGCAAAAAGCCAGACGAGGCGGCGACGACCAATCCCGAGATACTTCGCGCCGTAATTAAGGCGGCGGAGGCGGCGGGCGGAATTGTCACGGTCGCGGAAAGTCCCGGCGGTCCGTACAACGCGGCGGCGCTCAAGGCGTTTTACGCCGCCTGCGGCGTAAACGACGCGGTTGCCGGTACGGGCGCGAAGCTTAATTTTGACGTTTCGTTTGCCGAGGTTGATTTTCCCGAAGGGAAAACCGTAAAAACAATACCGCTGATAAAACCGATACTTGACGCGGACGTTATAATATCCCTGCCGAAGCTTAAAACGCACGCTATGACGAGCTATACCGGCGCGGTCAAGAACCTGTTCGGGACAATTCCCGGCACGTACAAGGCGGAAATGCATTTTCGCCTGAACGAACGCAAAGCGTTCTGCTCAATGCTTGTGGACCTGTGCGAGTGCGTTAAGCCGACGTTATCCGTAATGGACGCGGTTTGGGGAATGGAGGGCAACGGCCCGACGGCGGGCAAAAGCAGGCATATCGGACTCGTTATGGCGAGCGCGAACGCTTACGCGCTTGATTTGGCGGCGTGCAGGCTGATCGATTATTCTCCCGACGAGGTCGATACGGTGAGGGAGTCGCTCGAGCGCGGACTTACCTCGGATAAGCCGGATATTTTGGGTATGGATTTGGATAAACTGATAATAAAGGATTTCCAAAAGCCCGAGAGCCACTTTAATTTACTGAAATTAATTCATCTGCCCGCGTTTTTAAACGCGCGGCTCACAAACGCGCTCGCGCCGCGTCCGGAAATAAACCGAGACGAGTGCGTCGCGTGCGGCGAGTGCGCGAGGTGCTGTCCGCCCAAGGCGATAGATATGAAAACGGGGAAACCGGTAATTGACGGAAATGTGTGTATAAAGTGCTTCTGCTGTCAGGAGCTTTGTCCCAAAGGCGCGGTTAAAATACACCGTCCGCTTTTGAACAGATTTATGATAAAAATTTTGAAATGACATAACGGCAGACAAAAGGAGAAAGGAATGTTTAACATAGTTTTGGTTGAGCCGCGCATACCGCAGAATACGGGGAATATCGCCCGAACCTGCGCCGCTACGGGCTGCGGACTGCACATTGTCCGCCCGACCGCGTTTCAGATTACCGATAAAAACCTGAAGCGCGCGGGGCTTGACTACTGGCATTTGCTAAATGTCAAATATTACGACAATTTAGCCGACTTTTTCGCGAAAACCGAGGGCGCGCGGTATTTCTACGCGACAACGAAGGCGGCGCATACATACGCCGACGCTGAATTTAAGGACAACGACTACATACTGTTCGGACGCGAGGACGCGGGACTGCCGGAGGAGCTTTTGTACGAACACGGGGAGCGGTGTATAAGGATACCGATGATTGCCGAGGCGCGAAGCCTCAACCTGTCAAACTCTGTCGCGGTAATCGTGTACGAGGCGCTTCGCCAGCAGGGCTTTGATAATTTAAAAGAGCTTGGACAGCTTACAAAATTTCATTGGTAAAGGAGAAGGCTATGAATGACATTAAAATTGTTGTGGACAGCGGTTCGGATATAAACGAGTCGGATTTGGAGAAATACAATATAGGTTTTATATCGTTTCTGAGTCTGTTCGGCGAAGAACAGTTTGTTCACCGCAAAAATATAACGAACGCGGAGTTTTTTGAAAAGCTCGAGAGCTTCGACGGCGTTCCGACCACATCTCAAACGCCTTACGCGGATATGTACGACTATTTTTCCGAGCAGTGCAAAAAGCACAAGAGCGTCATATATTTCGCGCTTTCGGGCGCCGCGAGCGGTCAGTACCGGACGGCGAATATGGTAAAAAACGACATTTTGGAGGAAAATCCCGACGCGGATTTCCATATTGTGGACACGCAAAAATTCTCGATTTTTATTGCCGAAACCGCCGTTCACGCGGCGAAAATGGCTGAGGCGGGAAAAACGGTTGACGAGATAATAGAGGAGTGCGAAAGGTATATCGTTTCGTGGCGGTGCTTCCTTTTGGTGGATACGCTTAAATATCTTGAAAAGGGCGGAAGGCTTTCAAAGGCGACCGCGTTTGTCGGCACGATGCTCGATATAAAGCCTATTCTTACGATTGAACACGGTCTGGTTGAAAACCTCGACAAGCTCAGGGGCAAAAAGAAGCTCCTCGATAAGCTTATAGAAAAGGTTATATCCGACCCCGACTTTGACTCCGATAACCCCGCCTTCCTTGTCGTTCAGTCGGACGACGCGAAGGGACAGGAGGCGTGCGCTAAGCTTCGCGGGCGGTTCGGAGAGGACTGCGTGAAAATGTACTGCGAGTTCGGTCCGCTTATCGGAACGCACGTAGGTAAGGGCGCGGTGGCGATACTGTCGAAAATCAAGACCGGTTAAAAACGCCCTAATTTCGGTTTTTAAATACAGAAAGGATAGATGACATTATGAAATACATTGTAATTCTTGGCGACGGAATGGCGGACTACCCTGTAGACCGATTTGACGGAAAAACCATTTTGGAGGTCGCCGACAAGCCGACGATCGACTATATGTGCGCTCACGGCGAGCTGGGTATGGTAAAGACGGTTCAGGAGGGTATGAAGCCCGGCTCCGACGTCGCCAATTTATCGGTTATGGGCTATGACACGAAAAAGTGCTACAGCGGACGCTCGCCTCTGGAGGCGGCGTCTATAGGAGTTCCGTTAAAGGACAGCGACGTGACGTTCCGCACAAACCTTGTAACCCTGTCGGACGAGGAAAATTACGAGGATAAAACGATGCTCGACTACAGCGCGGGAGAAATAACCACAGAGGAGTCGGCGGAGCTTATGAAGGCGATAGCCGAAAAGCTGAATACGGATAAAATCAAGTTTTATTCCGGCATAAGCTACCGTCATCTCTGCGTTTGGGAGGACGGCTCGACAAATGTTGACTTAACGCCCCCGCACGATATTTCCGACAAGAAAATCGCCGCTTATCTTCCCAAGGGCGACGGAGCGGAAAAGTTTCTTGAGATGATGAAGGAAAGCGAGAAGATTTTAAAGGAACACCCGATAAATAAAGCGAGAATAGCGGCGGGCAAAAATCCCGCGACCTCGATATGGCCGTGGGGCGAAGGCACTAAGCCGCGGCTTGACAGCTTTAAGGAGAAATTCGGACTCGACGGCAGCGTTATTTCGGCGGTAGACCTGATTAAGGGTATCGCCAAGTGCGCGGGTATGAACTCCATTGACGTCGAGGGCGCGACCGGCAACTGCGATACCAACTGGGAGGGCAAGGCTCAGGCGGCGCTGGACGCGATTTTACAGGGCAGTGATTTTGTGTACGTGCATATGGAAGCGCCCGACGAAATGGGACATCAGGGCGCGCCGGAGAAGAAAAAGCTCGCGGTTGAAACGATTGACAAAAAGGTTGTTAAATTCTTAAAGGACGAGCTGGAAAAGCGCGGAATAGACTACCGTATGATGATACTTCCCGACCACCCGACGCCGATAAAGCTGAAAACGCACGTTTCCGACCCCGTGCCGTATATCATATACGACAGCACCAAGGAAACGGCTTCAAATCTTACATATACCGAGGAGAACGGCAAAAAAACCGGTATTTATATCGACCCGGGCTATAAGCTTATGAATCGTTTTCTTGAAAGATAAAAACATAAATACCTTTATATATAAAAGGCGATGATTTTATGAAAATTAAAAAAAGCAGAATAAAGATAATACTGTTTATTCTGGGAATAGCCGTACTCGCGGCGGCGGTATATTTCTTCCTGCCGAGCATACTGCGTCTTTTAGGCTTTCTGGTGAGCCTGTTTATGCCGTTTTTGCTTGGCTACCTGTTTTCGCTCGCGGTAAACCCGCTTGCGGACACGCTGCAAAAACGCCTGAAGATACCGCGCGGACTTTCGGCGGTGCTTGTAATAGTTTTAATCGTGGGAATACTCGGCGGCGTGCTGACGCTCGCGATATGGAAGATTATAGACGAGGCGCGTATGGTATACGCGCAGTTTCCGGCTATTTACGCGGGTATTCAAAACGGCATACATTCCTTCGGCGATAAGATTTCCGTTATATACGACAACCTTCCGCAGAACATTCAGCAGGCGCTTTCGGCGCTGGGCGAGGGTATATCCGCGAGGACGGCGAGCTTTATAAACGGCAAATCAACGCCTGTCGTGGACTACGCGGGAAATTTCGCGAAGGCTCTGCCGGGTGTGTTTGTCGGAATAATTGTTTTTATACTTTCGTCGTACTTTATGGTATCGGACAACAAGGCGGTATACAACGCGGTAAACAAGATAGTGCCGGAACGCTTTTCGGAGCGCGTGAATATGGTAAAATCGGAGCTTAAAAAATATCTGGGCGGCTACTGCAAGGCTCAGCTTATACTTATGTTTATCGCGTTCGTGATAATATTTATAGGACTGAGCGTACTTAATATCGATTACGCGCTTTTAATCGCTCTGGGAATAGCGATTCTGGACGCGCTTCCGTTTTTCGGAAGCGGGTTCGTGCTATGGCCGTGGACGGCTGTGGCTTTGGTAAACAGGAACTTTAAGCTCGGACTCGGGCTTATAATAATTTACGTCGCGGTTATGGTTACGCGCCGTTTCGCGGAGCCGAAGCTTGTAAGCTCGGGCGCGGGTATGCACCCGCTGCTTATGCTGATGTCTATGTATATCGGCTACAGAACGCTCAGTATCGGCGGTCTTATTCTCGGACCGATTATACTTATGATTATAGCGAGCTTTTATAAGGCGGGAATATTTGACGGACTTATACGCGTGATAAAAAGCTTTTTCGCGCTTATAAAACAGGAATATTTGCTTTTCAAGGCATTTTTGATAAAACTTATAAGGAGTGACGACGAAGATGAAGGATAAATTTTACATCACGACCGCGATTGCGTACACGTCGAAAAAGCCGCATATCGGCAACACCTACGAGATAATTCTCACCGACGCCATAGCGCGGTTTAACCGCTTTATCGGCAAGGACGTGTTTTTCCTTACCGGTACCGACGAACACGGTCAGAAAATACAGGAGATAGCCGAAGCCGACGGCATAACGCCTCAGCAGCACGTTGATAAAATCGCGGGACAAATCAGGGATATTGCCGATATGCTCAATATCAGCTACGACAAGTTTATCCGCACTACCGACGATTATCACGTTAAGGCGGTACAGCGGATTTTCAAAAAGCTCTACGAGCAGGGCGATATATATAAGGGCGAGTACGAGGGCTGGTACTGTACTCCGTGCGAGTCGTTCTGGACTCAGACGCAGCTCGTTGACGGCAAATGCCCCGACTGCGGACGCGAGGTCAAAAAGGCAAAAGAGGAAGCCTACTTCTTCAAAATGAGCAAATATCAGGACAGACTGATGAAATACATCGAGGAACACCCCGAATTTATTCAGCCCGAATCGAGAAAAAACGAAATGGTGAATAATTTCCTAAAGCCGGGCTTGCAGGACTTGTGCGTGTCGAGAACGAGCTTTTCGTGGGGCATACCCGTTGATTTTGACCCGAGTCACGTCGTTTACGTATGGATAGACGCGCTCTCAAACTATATCACCGCGCTCGGCTACACGCCCGACGAACAGGGCGAGCTGTATAAAAAATACTGGCCCGCCAACGTGCATATAATCGGCAAGGACATTCTGCGCTTCCATACCATATATTGGCCGATTATGCTTATGGCTCTCGGCGAGCCGCTCCCGAAGAAGGTGTTCGGACACCCGTGGATGCTCGTGGGCGAGGAAAAAATGTCGAAGTCGCGCGGAAACGTAATCTACGCGGAGGATTTGGTCAAGCATTTCGGCGTGGACGCGGTAAGGTACTATTCGCTTCACGAAATGCCGTTCGCGCAGGACGGAACCATAACATACGAGGTGTTTATAAGCCGCTTCAACTCAGATTTGGCGAACACGCTCGGAAACCTCGTAAACAGAACGGTCGCGATGCAAAACAAGTATTTTGACGGCGTTATTCAGTCCGGAGGCGTTTCGGGCGAGTTTGACGACGGCTTGAAAGCCGTCGCGGAAGGCGCGATAGGGAAAATCACCGAGAAAATGGAAACGCTCCACGTCGCCGACAGTCTTGACGAGATATGGAAGGTCGTTGACAGGGCGAATAAGTATATCGACGAAACAGCTCCGTGGATTTTGGCGAAGGACGAAGCCTCAAAGCCGCGTCTGGGAACGGTTTTATATAACCTTATAGAAACAATACGCGTAATCGCGGCGCTTTTAAGCCCGTATATGCCCGAAACCGCGGAAAAAATAGCGGAGCAGATTAACGCGGACGACTTGTCGTTTGAGAGCGTGAAAACGTTCGGAGCGACGAAGGCGGGCGTGAAGGTCGGCGAGGCTGAGCCGCTGTTCGCGAGAATCGACGCGGAAAAGAAGCTTGCGGAGCTGGAGGCGGAATTTGGCGCGTCCGCGGATAAGGCTGAGGAAAAGGCTGAGATAGCGCCGTTTAAGGACTATATAGAATTTGAGGAGTTTGAAAAGCTCGACATACGCGTGGGCAAGGTCATAGAGTGCGAAAAGGTGCCGAAATCATCAAAGCTCCTGCGCTTTACCCTTGAGGTCGGAGGCGAAAAACGCCAGATTTTATCGGGCGTTTCAAAGTACCACAAGCCCGAGGAGCTTATAGGCAAAAACGTGCTGTTCGTGGCGAATTTAAAGCCGCGCAAAATTATGGGTCTGGAGTCGCGCGGTATGATTTTGTCGGCGGAGTTTGAGGACGAACTGACAGTATTAACCACATTGAAGGATATACAGAGCGGAGCGGAAATTGTTTAAAACCTGCGTTGGAGGAGGTAACGTGAAAAATCACGTTACCCGATTTAATTGCCCGCGCGAATTTTTCGCCGAAGGCGAAAACGCGTATGGGCAAAATCTCCGGTTAGCGCCTTATCCGCCCACGGTAAGACGCTAAATATTTTTCATTACTGTTTGTGGGCGGAAAGGCTATGGAGATTTTATGAAGAAAATCATTGTATTGTCGCTTTGCGCTATGATGATTTCGCCGGCCGCGTCCGCGCGCGCGTTTTACCGCGGCGGCGACGTAACCGAGGTAAGCTATATCGAGGACTTGGGCGGCAAATACTACACCGCCGACGGCGAGGAGGAGGACGTTTTTAAAATCCTCTCCGACGCGGGTATGAATATGGCGAGAATACGTCTTACCAATAACGCCGGAAAGGGCAGGGGAGACGGAACGTATTATCTTCCCGAGGGCTATCAGGACGAGGCGGATTGTCTGGATTTGGCAAAACGCGCCGCTGCCGCCGGTATGGATATACAGTTTACGTTTAATTATTCCGATTACTGGTCAAACGGCACGCGGCAGATTATTCCTCGGGACTGGGCGGATAAAATAAAGTCGGAAACGGGTTGGGATATTAAGAGCGCCGAGTTTTTAAGCGGTATGACCGACGCGCGGAGAAAAGAAATTCAGCAAAAGCTCAAAACGATAATCTATGATTACACGTTTGATATAATGACAAAGCTGAAGGCTCAGGACACTGTGCCGAAATACGTATCGCTCGGCAACGAGATAAACGGCGGAATACTGTTTCCGTTCGCCAACACCTATGACGCGAACCTCAATACCGATAAATTTGAGCTGGTTTTCGGCGATGAGCAATCGGAAAGCGATATAAAATGCCCTATGGACTGGGCGGCTCTTGCCGATATGCTCAATTCCGGCTATGACGCGGTAAAGGCGGTTTCGCCCGAAACAGAGGTCGTTATTCATATTGCCGACGGCTCGAAGGAGAGTACGTTTACGTGGTTCTTTGATAAATATATTGAGGCGGGCGGCAAATTTGACGTTATCGGCGCGTCGTATTATCCGGCGTGGTCGAATAATACGATCGATACGTGCGCGGAGTTCTGCGGCGCTATATCGCAAAAGTACGATAAGGATATTCTCATAATGGAAACGGGCGTAAACTGGAACGCGGTGTGCAAAAACGGTCAGGCGGGGCAGCTCGCCGATATTGACGTTTATAAGGACGTTTATCCGCCGACGCCCGAGGGACAGAAAAATTTCGTCAGTGATTTGTTCGCGAAGCTGCGGACGGTTGAGGGCGGACGGTGCGTCGGCGCGCTCTACTGGGACCCGTGTATGATACACGTCGAAGCCGGCGGCGGCGAGAGTCTTTCCGGCTGGGCGTACAGCGAGGAAACGGATAACGTCGAGCCGAACATTGTCGAAAACACGACGCTGTTTGACTTTGACGGAAAAGCGCTGCCGGCGCTTGAAGCGTTTAACGGTCCGGAAAAGCTGATTACGCTGTTTTTTGACGCTGACGGCAAACTTATACACACCGTAATAGGCAATACAGCGCCGCTGTCGCGGGACTGTAAAGTATATTTATGGGACGGAA
>CAYVUD010000011.1:22993-26299 GCA_964454725.1 uncultured Lachnospiraceae bacterium | reverse complement strand
GGAAATTCTTGTTCCGAAGCCGCCCGCAAGTATAACTGTTTTCATCTTTACCTCCGAAAATAAGTTTTTCGATACTACCGCTCAGAATATAAGTATAATATTTTTAGTCTGATTTGTCAATAAAAAAGTCTGAATTGGTTACATTTTGTCATTATATATGCAACCCGTTATCATTTTAACGCTTATGCGCCTCGTATTTTTCCCACTCGGTAAGCTTGCCGCCGCGGACAATCCACGCTTTTTTTGAAATTTTCGCAAGCGGAGCGTCGGACAGCGAATCGGAGTAAAACTCATCGCATACCGCGTCGGGAATTTCCTCGCTTAACCGCCTTACCTTCTCCGCGCCGTGACAGTTCTCTCCCGTATACAAGCCTGTGCGCTTATCGACGCGCGAGGCTATGAGGCGCCCTATACCGAGCTTTTTACACGCGGTTTTTAAAAGAAATTCCGGCGAGGCGGAAATTATAACATCGTCCTCCGTTTGCTTCTCTCTGTACCACGGCTTTATCTTCGCGATATTCTTCTCCCAAAAATCGCCGACTGTTTCATCAATATCGGGCACATACCGCAAAAAACCGTACATTTTTTCCTTAAAGCGGGTCTTTGTTTTTGCGCCGATAATATAGAGAAAAAACGCCCCCGCCATAGCCGGAACGCTCAGAAGCATTTTTGGGAAACGCTTGAGGCAGTAAAAATAAAAATCGCGCGTACTGTCGCCGTCATAAACGGTTTCGTCAAAATCATAAATGTTCAAGCCGTTATCCTCCTATTTTAAAAGGCAAACCGCCGTCGCGGAAATACCCTCGCCGCGCCCCTCAAAGCCGAGCTTTTCGGTCGTGGTCGCCTTGACGTTTACCGCGTCAATATCAATTTCCAAATCCGCGGCGATATTTTTTCTCATATCCTCAATATACGGAAGCATTTTCGGTCTCTGCGCGGTTATCGTGACGTCCGCGTTTTCAACCGCATAGCCCTTCTCTTTTACGAGCCGCGCGACCTCGCGCAGGAGCATACGGCTGTCCGCGCCCTTATACCGTTCGTCGGTATCGGGGAAATGTCTGCCTATATCGCCCAATGCCGCCGCGCCCAGAAGCGCGTCGCAAAGCGCGTGAAGCGCGACGTCCGCGTCGCTGTGACCTAAAAGTCCCTTTTCATACGGTATCTTAACTCCGCAAATTATCAAATCACGTCCCTCGACAAGCCTGTGAACGTCATAGCCCTGCCCTATCCTCATCATTTCCACTCCTCTTTTTAAGTATCATCTCGCCCACCGCCAAATCTATGGGCGTGGTAAGCTTAATGTTATCGTAGCTGCCCTCGGTTATTTTCACCTTAACTCCGTAATGCTCGGCTATGGCGCAGTCATCTGTAACGGCAAGTCCGTCAGACGCCGCGCGCTTATGGAGAATACGTATTTGTTCCGTCCGAAACGCCTGCGGAGTCTGTATCATATACGTCCCGCTTCTGTCTATCGTGCCTTCGATAAAGCCGTCCGCGTCCGCGCTCTTTAAGGTGTCCTTGCACGGCACGCCCGCGGCTGCCGCGCCGTATTTTACGCAGCCGTCAATTACGTTTTTTATTTCCGTATCGGTTATGAGCGCCCTCGCGCCGTCGTGTATGAGAACAACGTCGCCCGACGCCTCGGAAAGTCCGTTAAAAACCGACTGCTGACGCTCCTCTCCGCCGGCGACAACCGCCGCGACTTTTCCGCAATCCCTTACGGCTGCCTTTACCGCCTCAATATCCTCCGCGCCCGTAACTATTATTATCTCGTCCACATAGGCGTTATTCTCAAATACCTCAGTCGTGCGCGTTATTATCGTCTTGCCGTAAAGCGGCAAAAGCGCCTTGTTTATTCCCGCGCCCATACGTTTCCCTTTTCCGCCCGCGACTATCAGAGCTGATATTTTCATAACCGTTCCCTTCCCAAACCAAAGGTTTCTCCATTACACAGATAAATCCACCGGGGCAAAAGTCCCGATGGATTTATTCAAATCAACGCCTCTATTGTATCGTTCATAATGCTCTCAATATCCGAAAGCTCCGCAACTTTTGACATCAAAAGCTCGCTTACGACAATCTGGCGCGCGCTGCATAATGTCTTACGCTCGCTTGTCGAAAGTCCCTTTGTCTTTTCCCTGAACATCAAATCCTTCAAAACGCCCAAAACCTGATATATGTCCCCTGACTTAATTCTTATCAAATTCTCTCTCTGACGCTTATTCCAGTTGCTGTCGTCGGTTACGGGGAGCTTGCGAAAGGTCTCGAGAACCTTTTTAGCCTCCTGCTTGTCTATTACATCGCGAATACCTATATTATCGCTGTTCTCGACCGGTATGTTTGTAACCATATTGCCCATAGCGAAACGGACGGTATAATACTTACGCTTAGTGCCGACAAATTCCATCTCCTTAATTTCTTCAATTACTCCGGCGCCGTGCATAGGATGCACGACTTTATCATCGACCGCGTACATTTTAATCCGTCCTCCCCGATTTCTTTAATTAACATATATATTATAACATATTTTCCCTGAAATGTCAAATGATTAATTGTATCACGTTTATTACAAATTTGCAACCTTTTTTTCACAAAAAAAGCTATAAAATTATACAAAAAAAGATACGGAAAATCAGAAGATTTTTCCGTATCCGAAAGCCGCTCGTTATTGAGCGGGCATAATCGCCTCAAAGCGCTCCACAGCCGTCACCGCGAGATTTACGAGCATATTCTGCTGTTCCTCGCCGCTGCCGGAGCCTGCCGTTATCTTTATATGACAGCCTCTGTCAAAAATATGAATTGAAGGGAACGCCAGATAAGCGTCCTCGCCAAGCTCTGTAACCATCTGCGCCGACGGTCTTTTAGCCCGTTCGCTGTCGTACTCGTACCAAACGGTTTCCTTTGAAACCGTGTCGGTATACTGAGTAACCTCTACAATTACCGGATCGCCCTGACCTACCGGCTCGCTCCTGTAAACCGCGGTCGCGGTGTTGCCGTCGCGAGTATAGGTGTTGCCGTCAAGAACAGGCGCGTAAGCGTAGCCGGTCGCCGCGTAAACATCTTCCGGCGTTATTAACGCGGTCGGGTCGATTTCCGGTATCGGCGTCGGGGTCGGCTTTGAAAATATATCTCCGCTGCTTCCGCACGAACACAGTACGACAACCATCAGAAGCGTTGAAACAGCCAATAACAGTTTTTTCATAATAATCTCCATTCCGCCGCCCTGCGTCGGCACAAATATGAATATTCAATCTCTTGCCGCAGGGCAAGGAATGACAAGAGATTATTGCGTATACGCGTTTTGCG